>JBNJCV010000040.1:0-15177 GCA_051744245.1 Actinomycetota bacterium
TGGCCTATGGTACCGATATTTACGTGCGGTTTTGTTCTTTCAAATTTTTCTTTAGCCATTTTTATAAATCCTTTCCGTCTTGGAATAATTCTTAAAATTTTGGTAGCGGTGATTGGATTCGAACCAATGGCCCCACGGGTATGAACCGTGTGCTCTAACCCCTGAGCTACACCGCCTCAAAAATTTAATACTGAATTATAATAAATATTATTTATTTTTAAAGCAAACATAAATTTTATACAAGTTAAAAAACTCTGTCAAATTCATCCTCCTAGAAACAGTATTATAAAAAGGCGGTGGGGTTACCTTATCTTAATGAATATGATTTTAAAATTTTCTGCATTAAAATTACAACAAGGCTTAACTTATTTCAGCCCCGTACCATACCAATCAACCTTTATTTTTATTGGTGTTTTTCCCTACAGCCATTCAATAGTTATTTCTCGCTTTAGTTGTTTTAATTCCTTATCTCCGGTAATAAGGGGTGCATCATAAATATGAGAAGTAGCAGCAGCAATGCAATCTGCAAAAGCTAATGCATTAAAAGTTTTGTAGTCGCAAGCTTTCCTTATTAATTTTAGATCTGAATATATTATTTTCACCGGAAAACTCATAAAATTATTTTCAAATTCATCAGCTTTATCATAACCTTGTTCCCTTAGAATTATATAGTAAACCTCGCCCCAATTTATAATATTCATTAACAGCTCTGTGCCTTGTAGGGCAGTTTCTTCAAAAAGGTCAATTACCTGCATATATCCTTTATCTTTTTCGAGGTAAGCTATAAGTGCATAGGAATCCAAGACATATTTCCTCATAAATATTGCTCCTTTTTTCTATCAGCAATCAGAGTTTTAAGCAATTTACCATTTTTAGGAAAGCTGCCAGCAACTTTTTCAAAAAACTCCCTATTAATAGGGGGTAAGAATAATTTTTGAACCCTGGACTTCAATTTTAAACCTGGAACCTTTGTGGATATCCAATTGTTTCCGGATTTTCACAGGGAGAACTACCTGTCCCTTACTTGACACTTTTAAACATTTCATATTTATTACTCCAATAATTTTTACAATATTTAAACTGCTTACAATATATCATACTTTATAAATAAAACTTACTTCTAATAATAGTCTTACTAAAAATAATAATAAGCACAAAAATAGAAATTTTACTGGTTGGCCTGGCCTAAAATAAAATATTTTTCAAAATTTCGGCGCCATTGTTCTAAAATTAAAAATGCCTTAGGATATAATTTAAAGTATCAGAAAAAAGATTACCTATCTGTAATTTTTTAATAGTAACCATCCGTTTATATTTCGAGGAGGAACGAAATGAAAAAACAAATTGGAATCCATGAAAGACTTTACCCCAACCCGGTGGTCCTGGTAACTTCTTCTTATCAAGGTGAAGATAATATAATAACCCTGGCATGGGCCGGAACCGTATGCAGCAACCCACCCCTTATATCTATTTCCATCAGGCCTCCCCGCCACTCCCATGCATTAATAAAAAAATCATCCGAATTTGTTATAAATATTCCGGACAAAAGCCAGGCAAGCATCTGCCAGTATTGCGGAACAAAATCAGGAAAGGACGTTGATAAATTCAAGGAATTAAATCTTTCCAAAGCCAAACCCAACCACACCAATACTCCGTTAATAGCAGAATGCCCCATTAATATTGAATGCAGGGTCAAGGATATAATTAGCCTGGGAACCCATGATCTCTTTATAGGGGAGGTACTGGGGATAAGCAGCAACCCGGATCTGGTATATGAGGACGGAGACATTGATTACGAAAAGCTGAATACCCTAACCTATTTAATGGGAAAATATTACAGTATAAAACCAGTATAGAAAATTTTTCTTAATTTTTTCCCTATTTTAAAAACAGGGGCATTAAAGTAAAATAAATACTGGTGAAAAGAATGGAAAGAGAACAAGAAATATATTGCCCCAACTGCTCAAGAAGAATAAAATACAATATTGATAGCTGTCCATATTGTGAGGCAAAAATAGAAGATGTTTCCAAAGAAAGACTTCCTAAAGCCAGTTATCCCCATAGGGATGAGATACCCTATCACAATAAAAAATTCAGGGTTTGGCTTTCAATTTCCATTTTCATTGTTATCGGGATCATTGTTGCTGTCTTTTTATTATTTTTCAGATAGAGATGAATAAAAGAGAAAAAATCTTGTCCACCCCAAAAACGGTGGAAAAATTGGAAAAGGTTTTATTGTTTGCGCATATTGCGGAGCAACCCTGGATGAGATATCAGAAAAAATTCAAAAAATCCTGCACAAAAAAGATAAAGATAAGAAAAGCAGAAAGCCCACTAGCATTTTCTATTTACATTAAAATCTAGAAATATTCTTTTCTGACCAAATATTGGGTTTATAAACTCAGCCATACAACTATAATAATAGGTAAGGGGGGAATAGAAATGGAAGAAAACATTAATCAATACATGCTAAACTGCCTGAAATGCAATAAATTGTTGGCAAATTATGTACTAAAAGAGAACTTTTTTGTCCCGGTGCAAGAAGACAGAAACAGGATAAAGCTTGCCAGTGATGGAACACCTTATATAATCTGTAAGTTCTGTGGGGCAAAAAATGTTATCGAAAAAGATGAAAGCACAAACAAGGAGTATGTAAGTAGGATTTTAGAAGACACTGCATAAAAGCTTAAATTTTTTTAGGTTCTATATTAATATTCTTAATTATGAAATTAAGCCAAAAAATCCTTTTATGGGTAAAAGCCTTAAGGGCGCCTTTTTTCTCTGCAACTATAATGTCTGCAGTTATAGCATCACTTATAGCTTACAAAGATGGGCACTTCAGCTGGCTTTACCTTATCTCTTCAATGGCCATTATTGCCGCAGCAAATGGAGGAATTAATCTGACAAATGACTACTTTGACCTAAAAACTGATAACATAAATAGATATTATACCCCCTTATCTGGGGGAAGCAGGGTAATACAGGAGGGCTTAATAAAACATAGAAAGGTGCTCGCAGGAGCCATAGCTTGTTTCCTTGTAGCTATTGTCATAGGGTTATTTTTTGTCATAAGGGTGGACATAAATCTTCTATGGTTTGGCCTGGGGGGAATTGTCCTGGGATATTTTTATACTGCCCCTCCTTTTAAATTTGTATACAGGGGTATTGGCGAAATAATGGTTTTTTTACTGGTTGGGCCCCTATCTGTCTGCGGAACTTACTACCTTTTTACCCAAAGCTTTAGCTTGGAAGCCTTGCTTCTGTCCCTCCCTTATGGCATAAGCACTGCAAATATATTATTTATAAATGAATTTCCGGATTATGGGGCAGACAGAAAAGCAGGCAAAAAGCAGCTGGTGGTAATGCTGGGAAGGAAAAAATCGAGACATCTATATTTCATGTTAATATCAGCAACCTACCTGGCCATAATTATTCCGGTGCTTCTTAGGCTAATATCGCCGTTTCTGCTGGTAACCCTATTGAGCGTTCCTATTGCTACAAAAGCTATTATTGTAACTTACCAGCACTACAATGATGAGAAAAAGATACTTCCTGCCCAGGCAAACACCATTATATTAACCCTGGCCCTTGGTATCCTTATTTGTATAGGGATAGCCCTGGAGAAATTTTTTCATCTTTTGTAGCCTGCATAAATATTACAGATACCAAAATTCAGCTTCAAAACACTAACATCTTTCCATCCCGATTCTGACATCAGGCCAATAAATTTTTCAGGCACGGGAAAACTCCTTATGCTTTCTGCCAGGTACCTGTAGGCCTTCCTTTTCCCGGTAATCAATCCCCCTAGATTTACCAATACAAAATTCAGGTAAAAATTATAAAAAAGGGAAATCCCCTTATTTTCCGGTATTCCAAACTCCATGCAAACTATTTTGCCCCCGGATTTGGTAACCCTGTAAAACTCTCCTAAAGCTTTCTTTCTATCAGTTATGTTCCTGATGCCAAAAACTATAGTTACTGCATCAAAATATTCATCACCAAACCCAAGTTTGGTTGCATCTGCATACTGGAATAAGAGATTTCTGCCAAATTTTTTATACTTATCCCTGGCAATAGCCAGCATTTCTTTTGAAAAATCTATCCCGTAAACCTTGCAATGTTCATTACCCTGCCATACGCCAAAAGTTGAATTTCCAGTTCCGCAACATGCATCCAGTATTTTTCTATCCCCACAATCTATAAACTCTCTAAACTTTTTACGCCAATAAAATTCTAGCCCAAGGCTTATAGTTAAGTTTGTAAGGTCATATTTTTTTGATATAAGGCCAAAAATGGCCTTGGTTTCTTTGCTGTCCATCTTCTCTTCATAGGTTAAAATAAATATTATATTAGGCATATTTAGGAAAGTATTGCCTAAAATTATATCAACTATTATTTTCTAAAACCATGAACCGCTAGACGGATCCGGGTACCCATTATTATGTATAAAAGAAGATAAGTTCTCTGGAATCAAAGATACTAGCAATTGCAGATGTGATAAAGTCAATACCTTCCCTTAGACCCTATAGAGCGGCATTGGGGATGGAAGAAGATAACTTCCGGTTTCCAGAATAAATGGAGCCCGGAACCGGACTTGAACCGGTGGCCTTTTCCTTACCATGGAAATGCTCTACCAGCTGAGCTATCCGGGCATAAATCAGATGGTGGAGGAGAGAGGATTCGAACCTCTGTAGGCATACGCCGGCAGATTTACAGTCTGCTCCCTTTAACCACTCGGGCACTCCTCCTTACATGGAGCCGGCGATCCGATTTGAACGGACAACCTGCTGATTACAAATCAGCTGCTCTGCCAATTGAGCTACACCGGCAAATTGTTTGCCAACATATTATCTAAATATGACCCCAATATGTCAAGGAGTTACGCTTCAATAGGCAGACACAACTATTGTATATAAATATTATAAATTATCAATAGCTAATTTAATAGCCCCGTGCACAGGCTCCTGCTTGGAAACTACAAAGTTAATATTCTTATATTTTGATTTGAGGTCTTCTGTTATTATATTTTTAAAGAACTCTTCACACTTAAAATTTCCGCCCACTAGCACCAGGTCAAAATCTTTTTTGCCTATTCCCAGTTTCTTTATTACGGTTGTGGCTGTAATTATAGCTTCATCTGCCTCTTCATGAAGAATTTTCTGGCTGACTCTGTCACCTTTCTGTGCAGCAGCACATACAATTTTAGAAAGCGAGCCAATCCTATCCTTGGAAAATGGCTGCTGATAAGTCCATTGGACTAGTTCATCAAAACTATCCAGGTTTAGCTTTTCAATTACCATGTTGTAAAGCAAAGTCTTATCTCCCCTGCCATCATAACTTCTTGCCACTGCCCTCAGCGCTTTTAGACCAATGCTGTATCCGCTTCCCTCATCTGCTAGAATATAATCCCAGCCATTAGCTTTAGCCTGCATGCCGTCCTCATTTACCCCTATGCAGTTAGAGCCAGTACCCGCGATCAGGATTAACTTATTTTCCTTATCACTTCCTGCTGCCAGGCCCACCCTAGTATCATTAAAAATACGTACTTTATCCTTATTAAGGTAACTGCTTAATCTATCATTAAAAACAATCTTTTTATAATATTTCCCCTCTTCTTCGGTATTGTAGCCTGCAAAGCCAAAGCATGAGCTTATAAACCGGACATTTTCCCCCATAGTTTCAATACAAGAAAAAACTGCATCATTTAAGTTTTTGGTTGCTTTCTTTAGCCCCACACTATGGTAATTGCTTGAAGCAGTCTCTTTCTGGGCTAAAGTATTTCCCTTAGTGCCTGTAATTCTTGCAATAGTCTTGGTTCCTCCCCCATCTACTCCTAATATATAGTCCATTGCCTGCCTTCTGTTTAATTTACATTATAAGAATAATAACTAATTTTACTGTTGTTGAACAGTTTTTAAAATATCCTTATTTTAATATAATAGTAGTAATATGAATTTTGGCAATTTAGGAAAAATATTAATTTTTATAGGAATAGGAATTGTGGTATTGGGAGGCATTATATTCCTTTTTTCCAAAATACCATATGCAGGAAGGCTTCCCGGAGATATCCATATAAAAAAAGACAATTTCAGTTTTCATTTTCCAATTACTACCAGCATAATAATAAGCATAATTTTAACCATTATCCTTAATATAATTATAAGGTTTATTATAAAAAAATAAGGGGGAATAAAATGGATTCAAATACACGATCTCCAATAGCAGCAGGAAGCTTTTACCCAGGAGATAAAGAGTCATTAAATGAACAGATTGAAGAATATCTAGGCAATGCAAAAAAACTCAGTATAGAAAATATAAAGGCTTTAATAGCCCCACATGCTGGATACATTTATTCAGGTCAGGTGGCAGCCCATGCTTACAACCAGCTGGCTGGCAGCAAATATGACACTGTTTTTGTGATAGCCCCGTCCCATTCCGAATTTTTTGACTTTATTTCTATCTATCCTGGCAGTTATGCCACACCTTTGGGAGTACTTCAAATTGATAGTGAAAAAGCAGAAAGATTAAAAAACGGAAGTGAAATAATCAGATTTTCTTCTTCGGGACATAATAATGAACACAGTCTGGAAGTTCAGTTGCCATTTATACAGTATATGCTGGGGGATGTTCCCATAGTGCCCATTACCATCGGGAACCAGAACTACCGCAACTCAAAATTACTGGGAGAGACAATCAGCACCTTATTCGGAAATGAGAATATACTAATTGTCGCAAGCACTGACCTCTCCCATTACCACCCATATGATGCAGCTGTTTCTTTAGATAAAAAAGCGGTGCAGCTGATAAAAGATTACAATACAGAAACATTAGCAGAAGAATTCTCTGGAAAAAACTTAGAAATGTGCGGAGGCGGACCAGTTATTGCCGCAATGACAGCAGCCAAAGCCATGGGCGCAAATAAATCCAAGGTGTTAGAATACAAGAATTCAGGCGATGTTGTAGGGGACATGAGCGCTGTGGTTGGTTACCTGTCTGCAGTACTTTATAAATAAAAAATAAAGGAGTGAAAATAATGGAACAATTTAAGTTAAACAATGACCAAAAAAAGATGCTTTTGCAAATAGCAAAAGAAACGCTTATGAATATTGTCTATGGCAGAAAACCTCCGGAATTCGATATAGATGATCACATCCTTAATACCAAATGCGGGGCATTTGTTACCCTGCATATGAATGGAAGCCTTAGAGGTTGCATTGGAAACATAACTGCTGAAACTCCATTATGGAAAACAGTAAGAAAAATGGCAGTAGAGGCAGCATTGCATGATCCGAGATTTCCTCCGGTTAGCCCTCCCGAACTAAATGAAATAGATATAGAAATATCTGTCCTTTCCCCGCTAAAAAAGATAGAAAACATTTCAGAAATTGAGGTAGGCAAACACGGAATCCTAATAAAAAAGGGGTATCAACAGGGTTTGCTGCTGCCCCAGGTCGCCACAGAATATAATTGGAATAGGACTCAATTTTTAGAAAATACCTGTCAGAAAGCAGGAATGGACAAAAATTGTTATGAAAACGGAGACTGTGAAATATATATATATTCAGCAACCGTATTTGGAGAAAAAGACCTACGTCTTGAATAACTTTACTATATCAGGGTTTAGTTTAGATACAATAATTCCAATAAGGCCTGGTCCTGTATGAGCTCCAACTACAGGGGTGCAGCCGGTAATGATAAAATCAATGCAATTTAGATAGCTGGTTAATTTTATCCTTATCTTTTCAGATTCTTCCAAAGAAAGTGAATGGACAATAGCTGCAAACACCCAATCCTCTTTTCTAAATTCTCTTATTACTCTCCTGGTAATTTCTGCAATAGATCCATATCTAGTAATGGCAATACCAACCATACCCACAGATCCATCCTTTATCTCGAGCAAGGGTTTGATTTTAAAAATGGATGAAACTATATTTGCCAGCCGGGGCACCCTGCCGCTTAAACTAAGATATTTTAAGGTATCTATGGTTCCATACAGTTTTATATTTTCCCTCAAGAAATCCAGTATCCCCAATATTTTGGCTGTTTCGTATTGCTTTAAAGCCGCTTTTGCTGCCGTTATGGCCATAAATCCTGTGCCCATGGTTCCCGAGAGTGAATCATAAATTACAATTTTTTCTTCTGCCTTTAGCATACCTCTGGCCAGCCTGGCTGAATTAATAACTGCAGAAAGCTTTGAGCTTAAATGTATGGATATTATTTGCCGGTACTCTTCAAGAAGGTTTTTATATAATACATAAAAATCATTCGGAGAGGGAGAAGAGGAATTAAATATAGCTTCTTTATCTTTCTGGAGCTTATAAACTAAATCTGAGCTAATATCTATTCCATCTTTATACTCCCTGCCGTGGTGATGGATATATAAAGGGACTACATTTATATTATATCTGTGGCAGTATTCTAAAGGCACATCTGATGCGCTGTCAGTGACTACAGCAATCTCTTTAAGGTTTTTGTCATTGCTTCCTGCCATAAAAGCTTGGATTTTATTTATAAATGCCCGTATTTATAGCCCTTTTACGCTTTACCTGATACTGCTTTCAAATACAGAATTTAACAGCTGCTGCCTCTCATCTTCTGTGGTTAGCCTTGGTTGGGCATAATCTTCCAGCATGGTGGTTATAAGGACGGTGTTAATATGTTTATTGTCATAAAAAATATGCTTTGCAATTATTCCCTGCCTCATTCCCAGACTTCTCATCTGGTCAAAGAACAGATTACCCAAACCATAATTTATAAATCCTTCTTCCCTAATCTCCATGCCCATAGGGTGGTGTGACTGGCTTCCACTGACAATTGACGCTCCTGCTTCCAACATCCTCCTAAAGTCTATTATTTGTTGCTCTGTTGGGTGGTAATTATAAGTCTCCACATATTGAAATGTAAAAATAACATTATAACCATCTTGTTTATATCCGGAAATAATTTGTTCAAAATCTTCCAGGTTTGGAGGAGCAGAACCAGGAGTTTCATCTGTTGCCCAGTCATATTCCGGTCCAAAGAAATTGCATCCCAGAAAAGCAACCTTATTAGGCCCCTTTTCAAAAATAGCTGGTTTATATGAATCTTCTAAATTCCTTCCCCCTCCAAAATATGGCCATTTTTCTTCATCATACATGTCCAATGTATAATTCATCCACTCATGGCCATAATCATTCATATGATTTCCTGTAAGCTCTATCACATCCGTTCCAACATATCTTAACAGTTCAATATATTCAGGCTTACTGCAGAATACCAGGTCATTATCCCTCGCACCCGTACATCCTTCCACAAAAGGGATCTCGTTGCTTATGTGGGTAATATCAGCATCTTTTAGCACATCCACAATCTTTTCTCCTGGGTAAAGGACGCCATATTTATCCATTCTGTTGGCAG
Organism: Actinomycetota bacterium; assembly: GCA_051744245.1. Lineage (GTDB taxonomy): Bacteria > Actinomycetota > Humimicrobiia > Humimicrobiales > Humimicrobiaceae > M55B165. The sequence goes on from JBNJCV010000040.1 coordinate 9,397, forward strand.
TACCCCTAACCATTGCAGTTACCCCTGTCATGTTAATTGCCAATAACTTTTCTGGATCCCTGTTAGTTATAGGGATTGCCATAAGCTTTGACTTCAATTTATCTGCCATTCCATCTTTTCCGCTAATAGCCACTCCTGCCGCCAGCGGATAATCGCCGGTATTTAACTCCCTGTCAAATACTGACATCCCGTCAACAGCCAGTACTCTGTGTTCTTTTTCTAACTGGTTAAAGGGAATTATTGAAAAATTATCCCCATCCTCCAGCAAACCAGGTATTTCTTCCTCCTCTGCAATATTTAGGTCATCTATCTTGCACTCCCCTAAAAACATCTCAAGCATATTTAAAGTATCCTCTTCTATGGCCAAATCCAGGCCAATTGACTCCCCTCCATCCCAGTAGCGCATGAAATTAGCCCAGTCAATGCCGTCGTTTACATTAAAAAAATCAGTGACAGGCACAAAAACATAGGAGAAGGGTATCTCTCCGGTGGCCTTGTTTAAATTCAGGACAACATCCGCTGCGTCTTCTGTTTCTGCCATAGACACACTATCAAAAATTTCTTTTGATGTGTTCCTGATAATTTTCCTATAGCTTAAAGGAATTTGGTTACCTATAAATAATTTAACCTCTATAGTTTCTTCTATGGTCTCTTCAGTTTCTATGGAGGGCGTGTCTTCCCTTTCTTCTTCCGCTATATTTTCTCCCCTTTGCCCTTCCTCTATTGCCTCCTGGGGGTTACAGCCTGAAAATAGAACCATTAAACAAATTATAGCAATTACTGGAAATGTTCTTGATAATTTCATTATTTTCCTTAAATTTTTAAAATTAAATACCATTTTATATTTTTATAAATAAAAATAAAAGCACAAACAGACATCATTTATTTTAAAAAATGTTATAATATTTTTCTGTAAGCCAAACTAAAGGAGATTACATATTATGTTTTCTAAAAAGAATAACGTAAAGGGAAGCAAAACAATGACCGTAATTGCAGAAGGTGTAAAAATAGAAGGAAAAATTCATTCCCCTGGTTCCACCAGGATTGATGGAAACCTTAACGGTGAAATCATTATAGAAAAAGACCTGGTTATAGGAAAAGAAGGTACAGTGGAAGCAGATGTAAAAACCCATAATGCTATAATTGCAGGTGAATTTAACGGGGAGATGATTGCTTCAGGCGAAGTTGAGATTACTTCTTCGGGAAGATTTACTGGAAACCTTACTCAAAAAGATGCCCTGCTCACAGTTTCCAAGGGAGGAGTATTTAAAGGGGAAAGCGTAATTTCTGATAACAATGATATTTTCCAAAAAGAGACTGAAAAGACAAGAAGGGCTGATAGAGAAATGAGGGGGCAAGCAACAAGTCGATGAGTTAATTGCAATTGACTAACTCAATATTGCCCCACGCACCTAATCTTTTTCCCTTAATTACCAGCATACCCATAATCCCGGCCTTGTTTTTAAAAGCATCTATAGCCACGTTTATGTCTTTTTCTTTTCCTACCCTATTGCCAAGAGCAGTTGCAGCTGCATCCGCGCCAATAGTAGTTTTTCCCAGCACAGTTACTAGATCGCTTTTCCCCAAACTTAGTGAATGCCCAAAAATACCAGAAGAAGAGCACAGCCCGCAAGGTGTCTGGCCTTTTTTTATCCTAAGGCATATCTTATTCCTAAAATTATCATTTTCCACATGAATTCCCACAGTTAAATCTTTGATTGATTTAATGAATACATCCCCCCCATTTTCAATAAGCAATGTACTGCACTTACCGCTCAAATTCCTTCCAATATAATCACAAACTGCTCCAGCGACAGAAGCCATAGGGCCTACATTAAAATTTCTAGATTTTCTTATCATTTCATTTATGATTTTAGGATAATCTTTATTTTCCTTGACAGGCATTAAGCTTTTTTGAAAATTAGGGGAGGTTTTAATTACTTCCTCGATAACCACATAGAAATCTCTTAATTGCTTTACTATTTTGCTTAATAAATCCTTGCTGCAGCTTACAAATAAATCGCTGTGCTTGTAAACAATATGCCAATTATAGGGGACAAGGCCTTTTAATCTTCTTCTGTAGATGCCTGTATCCAGGTTTTGCCTGGAAAGTTTGTTTATATTTAAATTATTTTTTTTCAAAACTGCTATAATACAAAAATACCAAAAAAATTATTGTAAAATAAATTACAACTATCACTAAAAGCATCCACCAGTTAACCGAATCAAAAAGATACATTGCAAGTATTAGTATAGGAATCAGTAATACTGTCGACACAATACTTAAAACTAAAGAATACCTAAATTTGGGCTTTATCGGCATTTTCTCCCCTCAAGGGCTTACAGTTCAAGATCCCTGTCTTTGTCTCCTGCATCTTCTAGGTCAACTTCCTCCTCTTCTTCAGACAAATTGCTTCCAGCAACTTCCTCTATTCTTTCTTCTTCTTCCTGCTTTTCTACATTTATCCTGGTTACATTACCGCTGAATACTCCTCCTTTATTTATTATAAGCGAATCAGTCTTAACATTTCCATTTACTTCTCCTGTTTCTTTTATTTCCACATTGCCTGTTGCTTCCATATTACCTTCATATTTGCCTATAACAGTAGCATTGTTTGTCTTAACATCTGCATTAACATAACCATTCTTCTGGATTATAAGTTCCCCATCTATTTCGAGCTCCCCGCTGGTTTTGCAATCAATCTCAATTGATTCCGAAATAGTAAACTTTCCTTCAATTTCTGCTGCATCACCAGAAATAGTCAAAAGGGTCCTTGATTCCCCAGTATTCTGATAATCATTTCTTTCTACATCTTCTTTGCTCTGGAATGCCATAATTTTACCTCCCTATTTGTTATTTATGACCATAAAATTTTACTTGTAATAGAATTCGTCTTCCCTGTCCGTTATTTCAGAAAAAAGCTCCAGCATTTCCCTGGAAGCATTTGAATTAGGATAAGTCTTAAAAACCGGGGCCCTGTGCATGGCTACTGACTTCTTATAATTAGACAAATACCTGATTTTATTCTTGTAAATCCTTACCTGGTCTCCGTATTTTTTATGCAGTTCCCGAACCAAATATTCAATATCTTTGCGCCGCTTTTCATAAGCATTTATAATTACCCCTATTATTTTTATATTTACATAAAAACTCTTTTGCAACTCCCTTATTATTTTCCTTAAATAATTTATATCCAAAAAGGAGAATAGCTCCGGTTTTATAACAACTAATATATTTTTAGCAAATATTATTGAAGAAGTTGAAAGCAGTGAAAAGTTTGGCTGGGAATCCACTAATACATAATCGTAGATGTCTTCCTTTATTTTCTCCTCCAATATTTTTCTAATAATCTGGTTCCTGTATTTTGCCCTATATAGCAATTTTTCCTCAAAAGTCCTTTTCAAGATGTGGTTGGTTAGATATTCTTCCAGCAATGCTATATTATTAGATGAAGGAAGGAGGTCCAGGTTGGGAGTTATGTTAACTACATAACTACTAAAATTAATTTCTTTTCCTTCTATAAAATTCTTTACCAGAGACTCCAGGTTGTTCCCATATTTATTTACCACGCCTTTTTTAAAAGACTGGACTAAATTTATCTGGGGATCAAAATCCATCAGCAGAACTTTTTTCTTTTTTATTTCTGAGAGGTACCAACCATAATTATAGCAAATTGTTGTTTTTCCTGTTCCGCCTTTAGCGTTAAAAAATACGGTTTTTTTCATCAATGTAATTATAAAATAATATTATAAAGATTATAAAAAATTATATTGTATTATAAAAAAAATATCTACTTAAAAATATAATCCAATATTTAATCTTTGTTATATTCATATTTATTTGCAAAAGATTTTTATTTGGGTATTATTAAAAATTAAGTCTAATAAAGAGGTTTTATGGCAAAAACAATTGAAGAAATAAATGAAAAAATAAAGGACGGAAGTGTAGTTGTATTAGATGCAGAAGAAATCATAGACTACGTAGAAGAAAATGGCCCAAAGAAAACCGCCAAAGATGTTGATGTAGTAACCACTGCAACCTTCGGCCCCATGTGCTCTTCCGGGGCTTTTTTGAATTTCGGCCATTCAGATCCCCCCATTAAGATGTCCAAGGCCTGGCTTAATGATGTACCTGCCTATGCCGGGCTGGCAGCAGTTGACATATACATTGGAGCCACAGAGCTTTCCGAATCCGAGGGCATAAATTATGGTGGAGCCCATGTTATACAGGATTTAATTGAGGGAAAAACCGTAAAATTAAGAGCAACTGCTTACGGCACGGACTGTTACCCAAGAAAGAATATAGAAACCTATATTACAAAAGACACTCTAAACCAGGCATACTTGTTTAACCCCAGAAATGTTTACCAGAATTATGCGGTAGCCGCTAATTCATCAGATAGGACTATATATACTTATATGGGAAAGCTCCTTCCCCGCTTTGGAAATGCTACTTTTAGCAGTGCGGGTCAGCTTAACCCTTTGTTAAATGACCCTTATTACCGGACCATTGGAATTGGGACAAGAATTTTTATAGGGGGAACACAGGGATTTATAGCCTGGCATGGAACCCAGCATAATCCCAACCAGCATAGGATTGCTAATGGTACTACAGTGGGCCCCGGTGCAACACTGGCAGTTATAGGGAATATAAAAGACATGAAAAGGGATTTTGTAAGGGCTGCTATTTTCCCGGGGTATGGGGTAACCATGTTCATGGGTATTGGTATACCTATCCCGGTAATAGATAAGGAAATGGTAGAGTTTCTGAAAGTCAGGGATGAAGACATATATACAGAAATAGAAGATTATTCTGTCCAAAGGAGAAATAGGCCAAAATACGGGAAAGTGAATTACAGACAATTAAGAAGCGGCAAAATACCGATCAACGGAAAAGAAGTGCAAACTGGCCCAATATCCAGCTATGCTAAAGCAAAAACCATTGCCCAACACCTGGCAAAGCTAATAAAAAATAAGAAGTTTTTGCTAACTGAGCCAGTAGCTCCCCTTCCACTGGATGAAAAACTGGGCAGCTTAGATATTTTAAGCCAGGAGGAAATCTGATGGCCAAAAGGAAACTTGTATTAACTTTTTCAGAAGATATCGTCACCCAACCCATAACTTACAAGCTGGTAAAAGATTATGACTTAGCCTTTAATATATTGAGGGCAGAAGTTACCCCTAATATGGAAGGGAAAATACTTTTAGAGTTAAATGGCAATTCAAAAAAAATTGAAGAAGGAATAAAATATCTTGAGCAGTCAGGGGTAACCATCCAGGAAGCAGCCAAGGATATTATTGTGGACAAAATAGAGTGTATACACTGCGGGTTATGCACATCCCTTTGCATTACCCAAGCATTAACCCTAGACCCAAAAACCAAAAAACTTGAATTTGATAAAGAAAAATGCATCTTATGTGGCTTGTGCTCAAATTCATGCCCTATAGATGCCATTAAATTAAAAATGTAACTAATCTTCTATTTTTTCGAACTGGTCTTTTTCTGCGCCGCACTCTGGGCAAACCCAATCCCCGGGTAAATCTTCGAAAGCAGTCCCAGGCTCAATACCGTTTTCTGGGTCCCCTTGCTCGGGTTCATATATATATCCGCAAACCAAACATTCCCACTGCTCCACTTGTAACCTCCCTATAGTTTTTTCTTATTATGCATAATAAATTTTTGTTTGTAAATTAGCTTCTTTTTATACTGTTTAATTTAGGTTACAATTAAACAAAGCTAAACTTTCCAGTAAGCACAAATGAGAACATATAAATTAAAGT
>JBNJCV010000041.1:0-15015 GCA_051744245.1 Actinomycetota bacterium
ACTCATTTATGTTCATTTTCTTACAAGGAACAAAAAAACCAACAGTGTAGAGGAATGGGGCATTGTTACTGATTTTATGCCCGAGAATTAATTATATATGACTAATATAAGATAAAGGAGTTAAATAAATGCTTACAAGAAGAATGTGGATATGTCTTGCTTTAGGAGCAGCACTGGGTGTGATTTGTATTGTGGGAGCTCTAATTAGGTCAGGTCCTAATACTGATGGCTATATATTATTTTCTTTATGGTATAACCGGTTAGTTTTAGGTTTGGTGATTGGGGCTGGCTGGAAAAAGCTCAGTTTGCCAAAGACAATTTTGAGGGGTGCAATCCTAGGTTTAATTATTTCTTTTGCTTTTTATAGTTCTACAGGTTTTAATGATCTTATAAGTTTTTTAGCAGGAATTGCATATGGCATTATCATTGAATATATTGCTTATAGGTTTGGCGCTGTTAAAGTAAAAAATTAAATAACAATTAGTAATATCCGAAAATTACAGAAAAAATTATATATAATCTGCGTTTACCAATCTAGGGGCCATAAATACTAAATTTCCTATACCAATTACTAATGCATTCCTATAGTTTTTTCTAAGGTTAAAGTCAGTATCGCTTATTGAATTTTCTGCTTGATTGAACTGTTTTGGAAAGTTAAATAAGACATTGATCATTTCCCCTGGACCCCGGTCATAGAGAAGTCTCTCATCGTACAGGTCCATTTATTTCCTTTGTTGTAAGGTTTATAAATTGTAATAATTTCTTTTTATTTGTGAATAAATATTATAATATTTAGACTAATAATACTGTGAAACTTGACTAAATTATGTTACTAAACCAATTGGAAAAAAATCTGGATAAATTATTCTGTAAACGTCAAGCACTGGAGTGGGATAATGTAGGCTTGCAAGTGGGAAGCTTAAGCCAAGACATAAGGAAAATTTTTGTAACCTTAGACGTGAACAGTAGTTCCATAAACGAAGCCATAGATACCAATTCTGATTTAATATTTTCACACCACCCCTTAATATTTAAGCCAATTTATAGGGTAGTTGATAGTGATTATGCACAGAACTTGGTTAAAAAATTAATAGGAGAAGATATTAGCCTTTATTGTGCACACACAAATTATGATTTAATGTGTGGAGGATTAAATGATTTTCTGGCTGAAAAATTATACCTTAATGATACCAAAATTATAGAGGAAGAAGGCAGACAATGGTACAAATTTGTTGTCTTTGTTCCAGAGGAAGCAGAGGAAGAAGTTAGAAATGCTATTTGTAAAAATGGTGGGGGCAGCTATAAGAATTATTCTTGTTGTACATTTAATACTAAAGGTGTGGGGACATTCAGGCCGCTGGAGGGTTCTAAGCCCTTTTCTGGAAAAGTGGGAAAATTAAACTTTGAACAGGAAATAAAAATTGAGTGTATAGTGGATGGGTGCAACAAGGATAATATAATCCAGGAAGTATTAAAGGTCCACCCTTATGAAGAGGTTGCCTATGATATTTTTAAAATTGAAAATAAGCTGTCCCAAGAAGGAATTGGAAGGTTAGGCAGCTTAAAACAGTCAATGTTTTTTGGTGAATTCCTGTTAAGGCTTAAAGAAATTATGGGGATTAGAAACTTCAGGTGGATTTCAGAGGACTCTTCTAGTATTAAAAATAAGAAGATAAAAAGAGTGGCACTGTCATGTGGAAGTGCCAATTCCCTTACCAGGAATTTGGTAGGATTAGATTGTGATATTGTGGTTGTGGGGGAGATAGGATACCATAATGCTCTGGAAATAATAAATAGCGGCAAAGTAGTGGTAGCACTTGGACATAGCAATAGCGAAAAATATGCAATTGATGATATTTATAGCAAGCTGGAAAGTTATTTTAAGAACCAGGAGATAAAAATTGTAAAAAGCAAAAAAGGATATACCACATGGAGGTATTATATTGACTAATAATTTTGATGCCCTAAATTTAGTTAAGCTTCAGACTGTTGAGAATATGATAAGTAGCAACCTGAATAGGCTCAGGGAAGCAGTAAAAAGCAAAGAGCTAAAGGAAGCACAAAAAGACTATAGGGAAGCCCAAGAAAAATTAGATAAAATTCAAAAGGAGTATGACCATTTAGAGTCAAAAAGGAAGAAGCTTGAAGATACGGTAGAACTGAATAATGAAAAGATAAAATCGAATAATGATAAACTGTTCAGCGGCACAATAGGAACTTCAAAGGAACTTTTAAACTATCAGGAAGAGATAAAATCCCTGGAGGCTTCTAACAGTAAAATGGAAGATGAGATTATTGAACTAATGATGGAGTTAGAAGATATGGAAGCCCGGTTAGAGGAAGCTAAAAAAAGAAGTGTTCAACAAAAGGAAAAAGTAAATAAAATAAAGGAAGATTTAAACAGCAAGATAAAAGAATTAGAGGAAAACTTAGAAAAACTGAAGGAGAAAAGAAAAAAAATTGTTGAGTCTATCCCGGAAAAATATTTAGAAGAATATAAAAGGGTTAAAGAAAAGAAAGGCGGCATAGCGGTTACAGTGCTGAAGGATAATTTCTGTAGTGTTTGCAATATGGAAATTCCTTCAAAGGCAGCAGCAAAAATAAATGATACCAATAAGGTTTATAAGTGCCCTCTATGTGGAAGGATGTCTGTAATATACAGGGAAGAATTTGATAATATAAAGAAAGAGTTGAATATTTGATGAGATATGAATACTTAAAAGCCTATATTGATGGGGGTTCAAGGGGCAATCCCGGCCCCTCTGCAGTAGGGGTAGTCATCTATGATGATAAAGGCAATAAGATAGGAGAGATTTCTAAGTATATAGGAGAAAATACAAATAATATTGCTGAGTACAGGGCATTAGAGGAAGCATTAAAAGCTTTAGAAAAATATGATACCAAAAAGGTGGTATTTATTACTGACAGCAAGCTTTTATATAACCAGTTAAAGAAAATTTGGAAAATTAAGGATAAGAATTTACTTAAGGTTTATTTAAATATAAACAAGAATTTGAGTAAATATGAGTTAGTTGATTTAAGGTTGGTGCCAAGGAAAGAAAACCAGGAAGCTGATTCTTTGGTAAATAAGGCGTTAGATAAGAAAGAGCTTACCTATGAAGGTGAAGAAGAGGTTAATTTCGGAGCCATAGAAGAGTAAGCCCTTGATTTTATTTTAATTGGCTGTATTATAATATTCTGGAGTTAGCCGGGTGGTCGCGCGAGCATGTCTTGCGAGGAAAGTCCGAGCTCCATAGGGCAGGATGCTGGGTAACTCCCAGCGGGATTGGGTGCAAGCCCAATCTTAGCGCTAGTGCCACAGAAAATATACCGCCAGTGAAAGCTGGTAAGGGTGAAAAGGCGGGGTAAGGGCCCACCGGTAGCCTGGTAACAGGCTAGCTAGGCAAACCGCATCCAGAGCAAGGCCAAATAGGGAAGGATAAAGTGGCCCGCTTTCTTCCGGGTAAGGCCGCTAGAGGCAAATAGTGATATTTGTCCTAGATAGATGACCACTTAGGACAGAACTCGGCTTATAGGCTAACTCCAGCAAGCTTAATAAAGGTTTAAAAAAACGGCCTTTTTAAAAAATACTAAAACCCTTCAATCTAAAAAAGTTTTAGTATTTAAATACATTAAAAAAGTATTTATATTGTTAATAATTATATTCTTGTATTGCATCTAATATAAAAAATCAAATTTTTTTTGACGAGCTATAATCAGATTTATAAGCTAAAAATCTTATAAATTGTCACATCTATCACAAGGCGATTAGCCATGAAGAAAAAATTTACCAATGATTTCTTAAGAAGAGATAAGGTATGTAGTAGAGGCCATAAAATCAGGCAAGAAGTGGAAGAGTGCTCTGTTGCTGGACAGACCAAATAAAAGCTAATTATCCAAGGTTGTCCTTCATATTCTAGAGCCGAAGGTACTTTAAAAAAAAATATTATGGTTTCTAAGTTTAAAAGTATTCGTTTATGGTCTGGTATATTTCTATTATGTTTTCCACTGGGGTACCAGGCATACACTCATGCGAAGGAGATAGGATGATTCCCCCATGGTTTGCCCAGAGTTCAATCACCTTTAGAACTTCTTCTCGCACCTCTTAAGGGCTGCCTTTAAATAAAAGCTTTTGTACGTCCATTCCTCCATGCAGGCTAACTGCACTACCAAATTTCTTATATACTTTTTTTAAATCCATATCCATAGCTGACGTCTGCACCACATCAAATATGTCTATTCCTGCGTCAATCATCAGGGTAATACTTTGTTAACATTACCGCAACCATGCCAGTCAAAAAACAAGTTGTATTTTTTGACCTCTGCAATTAATATTTGGTAAAAAGGAAGGAAATATCTCTTATAATCTTCAGGGCTGAAAAACAGATCGTCCTGGGTTGCCACATCATCCCAGCATCAATAGAACTCTGCCTGTGGCCCCAAGCTTTCCAATTCCCGGCGGTTATATTCCAGACAGTATTGGCTTGTCAGCTTAATTATTTTTTCTGCCAGCTTTTTATTACCTGCTATATCCATAAGGAAGCGGTCCATTCCCCTCAAGTAACTACAAATCATAAACAGACTGTTAAAACTACCCATAGCTATAAATTCATTATTCTTCCTTAAATTGGCCAGGCTGATTTTATGGTCATTGGTATCAATTGGCTCTCTTAATACTTTGTCTTTTTGTTTATAATAGAGGTTTACAATATGGCTGAAGTCAAAATATTTTAATCTTGAAATTAAAAAATCTTCTTTTATTTCACTGGCTGATTCTATTGAAGCCAGAGGAGGATCTAAAAATCTTGGGTACTCATAATCAAATTCAGCTACCCTTTTGGCAATAGCACTGATGCCCAAAACATGAAACATACAGTCATCTTGAATATAGAGCTCAGGAGGAGGCGGGCCATCGTATTTGGCATGGAAAGTAGAAAAATAGCAAATATTATGCCCCATAGCCCAAAAATTTGCCCCCAATTTTTCCAGCAGGATATCTTTATTACTTATAAAGTCATCGGTAGATTCAATATTGAAATATTTAAGCAAGGTAGAAGTTACGTTTTTAAGCCCCTGTAGGAGGTAGGGATCCTATCCACTTTTTTTTAAGTTTATAGTTCTAATTGTTCTTTCTTTTTTATTCATCTCCGGGATTAGTAAGGGTAGGCGTCTTTTTTTTTTGCATTAATTTTTAAATTAATTTCTGATGTTTTGCAATCTGATGACTAAATTCAGCCACAATGCAAACACCATTTAATTCTGGCAGGTTCCAGGGTTGTAAAATTTTTACTGTTAGCTGCTTTTAGAGACCTAAGACTATATGAACAAAACTCTGGAAAGCATGCTTAGATTTGTTGGAGTCAGCATTAGTTCATTAACACTAGTATTAAAAACAAAAATGGCATAGTAGCCTTGCTGCACCAGTTATAATTTCCTGAAGAGGGCAAACTGGTTCTGGGCTGACAATAGAACTGGCCGGCAGAGACATATAATAGTTAGTTATCTGCAATAATAAGTTTCGTTCAACTGATATTGCTTTGCAACTTTACACTTGGCACACAAACATCCCTTGGGCTCTACCTGGCAAGAGCTCTTGCCTGTAGCACAGAATACTTTTTGCAACCTTATCTTCATGCATGTATTGCTGCTAGGGCATTTTATACAGAGGCAATTGATAAAATTTTTTAAATTTTTAGTAACTTTACTCATTTTTCTCACTTATTTAATTATATATACAATTTTAGCAGAAATTTCCATTTCAAGCACTTAAGCAATTTTTTAACTCTTTTAATACCAATAATTATTAGTAGGCATAGATGGCTCTAACTTTAAGATAATTTAAGTAAATAGTTTTAAAAAAATCAGCGATCTTTTTAATTTAATCCTTTATGTGTAAAATAATAGGCAAAGTTGGTAATTACAACAGTATAAGACCAGTAATAGCTATAGGAGCAATATTTTAAAGGAAGCTATGGATACAACAATTTTATTATTTCTAACCTTAGAAAGCTGTGTTTAATTTATTTAGAAAGTATTGGAACCCAGCTATGTATAAGGGAACTGGGAGAAGAAGCAATTATTTTGAAGGATGGTATTTTAAGCTTGTAGACCAGGATGCAAAAAATATTTATGCTGTTATTCCTGGAGTTTCAATTAACAAAAATGACCCCCATGCTTTTATCCAGGTATTAGATGGGTCTACTGGAAAATCAGATAATATCCGTTTTGATATAGATGATTTTAGCTATTCAAAGCATGATTTCAAGATATGGATTGGGGATAATTTCTTTTCTGAAAACAGACTTAATGTAAATTTAAGTAAAAATAATTTTAACCTGTCGGGGAATTTAAAATTTTCTGAAATAAAGAATTGGCCAAAAACCTTAATATCCCCGGGTATTATGGGGTGGTATTCCTTTCTGCCTTTTATGGAATGCTATCATGGAGTCATAAGCTTGGACCATTCTATTGAAGGCGAGCTGTTAATTGGGGATAAGAAAATATCATACAATGGTGGAAAAGGCTATATAGAAAAAGACTGGGGTACTTCATTCCCAGAAGCATGGATCTGGATGCAATCTAATCATTTTGGAATTAAAGATACTTCTTTTATGCTTTCGATTGCTAAAATACCATGGCTAAGAAGTTATTTTACTGGCCTCATTGCAGGATTTCTAGTAAAGGATAAATTATATAGGTTTGCAACCTATACCGGAGCATCGGTTAAAGAATTAGAACTTAAAGACAGTGATCTTTCAATCACCATTGAAGATAGTAAAAATTATCTTAAGATAGACACTATAGCGTCAATAACCGGCAAGCTGCTGTCCCCTAAGTCAGGGAAGATGGAAGGCAGGATAAATGAGTCCATAAATTCTGAGATTAGGGTTTCATTATCCTCCAAAAACGGGTCTATGATATTTGAGGGCACAGGCAGAGCAGCAGGGTTGGAAGTAACTAATGTTTCCCGATTAGGTTAACCTGAATTACTTTTTTTAAAAATAATCAGGGTAAAAAACAATCCCTTGCATAAAATTAAAGATTATAAATATAATCAAAGCATCCCCAGTAATTCAGGGATAAACAGTGGTAAAAATTTAATGTTTACAAATTAGAAAAAGACACAGAAAACAAATATTAAAGGAATCTATATATGACAAAAAAGATCTTTATTATCAATATCTTTATCTCTATTATCCTGCTAATCACCGGATGTACCTCTGATGATAATCTGACTTCCCGGGATTCTTCTGAGCAAACACCAACTGAGGAAGAGGTGGTGGTTTCAGAGGAGCCGCCTATAGAATATTTGATAGTAGAATTTGAAGAAAGGCTTATTCAAGAGGTTGAAGAGGATTACAAGGTAAAGAAATTTGATAGCAAACAGGAACTGGTTAACCATCTTTCTGAAATTACTACTAAAAGATTGGCCAACCAATATGTTCAAGAATTTTACCGGGAGGAAGAAGGTAAATTATACATAATTCCAAGAGACGGTCCTATGTGGATTGATACTAGCATCCCTTACAGAAGCCAAAAAATAAGCGAAGATAAATATCTAGTGGTACAAGAAAATGAGAATATGCTTTGGGGAAACTATCAGGTAGAGGTTACTTTAAAACAGACCACCAGCCAGTGGATTATTAGCGATATAGATACCCAAGTTGATTAAATATATATCTGGCAACCTAAAGCTCAAGGGAAGTTTTATATTTTTGGGGAATTTGAAATGATAATTTCATTATCAATAAGGAAATTAAAAAATTTTTAAGTACTGCATTTTTTGTAGATAGAGGTATTAGATAAATTTCTTTTGATTTTGATTGTGTAAATATATTTTCTAATAATTTTATGGCTTACAAGTTCTAGGCTAACTAAGTTTTCTTTTTTAAAAAATCCATAAATTTTTTCAGTTTCAGCCTGTAGTCAGTTATGGTAAGGGGCGAGCAGTTCGTTTCTGTGCGTAAAATAGGCAAGATATTGGCTAAGGTATCCTTTCATTTGTTTACTCCTTTTATACCCTTGCAGGCTAAATCAAAAGTAAAACACTTAGTAGGAATAGAACTCGGCTTATAGGCTAGCTCCACCTACTTTTACCTTGCAAGCCGGTAAAATAGGATACATTTCCTTAAAAATCCTAACAGTTTTACACGGTACAGGCTTGGTTGTACAGATTTGATTACACAAGGGAAAGGACTTTTTCAATTTATTTTTCTATTTAGTACAAGAATTATTTAGAAAATAAATTTAGATTAAATATCTAGCAGTTAGACCGAAAAAGCCAATAAGTAGTGTGAGGCTTATTTATCTATACCCAGGTATTTTTTAATATGTTTCGCAAGAGTATTATCAATCTCGGAATGTCTTGGAATTGGTTGTTTCTGTCCAGTTTTAGGATTTATATAAATATCATGCCTTGAGCCATTTATGAGTAACTTACAACCCTTTTTTTTAATTGTTTCAGCAGTTCATGACGCTTCATACAGATATTTCTTTAAACTTATAATTTGGGGGCACATCCTCCATTAACATTAATTTGTATGCATCCCTGAGGTTTTCTTCAAGTTCTTTAATAGTTTTGCCCTGGCTCATAATTTCAGGATGTTCAAGAATTTTACCTAACCAGAATTTTTTACCTTTCCAGTAGACTATTTTTAATTTTGTTTTCATTTTTTCTGCAAATTATTTTAATTTTAAATACCAATATAATCCCATTATAAATTTACCTTAGATAGCTTGAATTATTTAAGTAAAAAACACAATTGATATTATAGCATAATAACCGCAGGTTCTAAATTTGTATCAGGGCGTTTCTGTGATTCAGACAGTATAGAACCATTTCCAACTATAAGCACAAAATGAATTTGTTCTTTTAATAAAAAAACTAACCTACTTCTCTTTAGTTGATCTGGATATACATATATTGGGCGAGGGAGGTTAAGTTCTTGATTCTTTAAAAAATCTGGATATTATATTACTGATTTTAAAATAATCTGGTAGTAGTTGAATTAGTGTAAGAATACAACAGTTTATTAAAATTTTAAAAAATTAAAAAATTGAAATGAATAATCTAGCGCTCATTGGAAAAGGACCTTTTATAAAAAATTGACAATAATGATTTTGATGATACAAATAAAGAAATCAACTGTGAACTGACTATAAATTAAAGAAAATTTGCTAGAGCTTTAATTAGGTTATTTATACCAGCAGGTTTGGTGATTTTGTGGGTCAAGCAAGTGCTTTGGCCTATGATTATTTAATGCTAAGGGATAGGGAACTTGGTATAAAAAATTATTAAAATATTTTTTAAATTTAAAGCTAAATTTAAATACAACAAGAATTTTTTTTAGATTGTATATTATGATATAATGCAACGAAATATATTAAGGTAACTGGTTTAGCCTATCCATAATATTAAATTACATTCTAAGAACTATTCAATAAAAATTATTTATTAGAATGTAAAAGATTATTAAAAAAACATAGTCATACCTTACCAGTTATAATACTATATAAAATTTTTTACAGGTTTCAGTAAATAATAACAATAGGGAGGAAAGAAATTGAGAAAAGTAGGACTTTTTGTACTCATGTTATCTGTGATTCTAGTGGTGGTAAGCTGTACGGGCCAAACCACAGAGAATAAAGCTATCGGTATTATCCAGTATGTTGAACATAATGCGCTTGATGCGTCCAGAGAAGGATTTATCGATGCTCTTAGTGATAATGGCTATGTAGATGGAGAAAATATCACCATTGATTTGCAAAACGCACAAGCAGATCAGAGCAATTTGTCTACTATTAGTGATCGTTTTGTTAATGACCAGGTAGATTTAGTGCTTGCTATTGCTACTCCTGCAGCACAATCAATTGCGGGAAAAACTACAGAAATTCCCATTTTAGGAACTGCCATTACAGATTATGAAGCGGCTAAATTGGTAGAATCAAATGAAAAACCGGGCACAAATGTTAGCGGCACAACGGATATGAACCCAATAAAAGAACAGATTGAGCTGTTAGTTAAGCTGGTACCGGATGCTGAAACAGTGGGTGTAATATATACCTCAAGTGAAGAAAATTCTGTGGTACAGGCAGCTATTGCCAAAGAAGAAATAGAAGCACTGGACCTTACCTATACGGAAGTAACAGTTACTAATTCTAATGATGTGCAACAGGCTACCCAGTCGCTGGTTGAAAAATGTGATGCAATTTATCTTCCCACCGATAATGTATTAGCATCTTCTATGCCGGTGATAAACGGAGTTACCGTACAGTCAAAGACCCCTGTTATATGCGGAGAATCCGGAATGGTTGAAAATGGTGGCTTAGCTACTCTGGGAATCAATTATTATGATCTCGGTTACAGCACTGGCCTGATGGCCATAAAAGTCTTGGAAGGGGAAGCGGAGCCGGCTACCATGCCTATAGAATCGGCAAGCGGCTTTGATTTTGCCATTAACGGCGAAGTTGCCGAACAAATTGGCCTGGAAATTCCGGAAGACCTGACCGAGTATATAATCGAACAGTAGCCTTGAAAATTTGAAATAAATTGCTAGAAAGCATTTTTGTCTTTGTTTAAAATTCAAAAGATGAGTTGAATGCATGATACAGATATTAACCGGAGCCATTTCCCTAGGGTTGCTTTGGGCGATTATGACCATAGGTGTATATATAACTTACCGCATATTGGCTATTGCGGACTTGACAGTTGAAGGTAGCATTGTTATGGGCGCAGCTATCGCTTCAGTGACCATAACTAATGGTATCAACCCTTATTTAGCAGTTGGTCTTGCCTTTATTGGTGGCTTGATTGCAGGATTGGCAACTGGGCTGTTGCATACTAAACTTAAAATACCTTCCCTGTTGTCGGGTATACTAACCATGATTGCCCTGTATTCAATCAATTTGCGGATTATGGGAAAAGCCAATATTTCACTTTTGCGCATGGATACTGTTTACATCCCATTTGAAAATATGGGATTGGGCAACACTAGTTCGGTTATTGTTCTGGGCATAATTTTTGTTGTTTGCCTGATCAGCATTCTGTATTGGTTTTTTGGAACAGAAATTGGCTGTGCAATAAGGGCAACTGGCAATAATCCCCAGATGGTACGCGCCCAGGGTATAAACACCAATACCACAATCATGCTGGGTTTGATGATCAGTAATGGCTTAGTTGCAATCAGCGGTGCGCTGATTGCACAGAGCCAAAGCTTTGCGGATATAGGAATGGGGATTGGATCCATCGTAATTGGATTGGCGTCTGTAATTATTGGCGAGGTACTGTTTGGTAGGAAAAATTTTTATGGGCGGCTGGTTTCACTGGCATTAGGTGCAGTCATATACCGTATTATAATTGCCCTGGTACTAAAGCTCGGAATGTCTGCCAATGATTTAAAGCTGTTTACGGCTATTACGGTGGCTATTGCCCTTGCATTGCCGGTATTCCGTTCCTATCTGGAACCGATTAAGAAGTCTATTAAGAGGAGCGAGTAAATGCTTAATGTTAGTAAACTAACTAAAATATTCAATACCAAAACAGTAAATGAAAACAGGGCGTTGTATAATGTCAGTTTTTCCCTTGAAAAGGGTGAGTTTGTAACCTTAATTGGCGGCAATGGTTCTGGCAAATCAACTTTGCTGAACTGCATAGCGGGTGTGTATTCAGTAGACCAAGGCAAGATTTTAATTGATGGCAGGGATGTAACTAATCTAAGTGAGTATAAACGGGCGGTAATGCTGGGGCGCGTATTTCAGGATCCGGTAATGGGCACTGCTTCCAATATGGGTATTGAGGAAAACTTAGCTCTGGCACTGCGCCGGGGTCAGCGCCGGACTCTCGCGTGGGGTATCAGAAAAAAAGAACGCGAACAATACAAAGAATTGCTAAGAAAACTAGGTTTAGGCTTGGAAAACCGGTTAAGCACCAAAGTAGGACTACTCTCAGGGGGGCAGAGGCAGGCCCTGACACTCTTGATGGCAACCCTAAAAAAGCCCAAATTATTACTTTTAGATGAGCATACAGCAGCACTGGACCCTAAAACTGCCCAGAAAGTCCTGAAATTAAGTAACCGGATTATTAAAGAAAGTAATTTAACCACATTGATGGTGACCCACAACATGAAGGATGCCATCAAGCATGGAAACCGGCTGATGATGATGCATGAAGGCCAGATTATCCTGGATATAAGAGGTGAAGAAAAACAAAGGCTAACCGTTGAAAACTTATTGGACAGGTTTGGAAATGTAAGCGGGGAAGAATTTACCAATGACCAAGCGCTATTATCCTAAGAATAAAAATCCAGCTCTACAAATTATCTGCCAGCTACTTAAAATGACTTTACAGTAGCTGACATAAATAAAGAAAAAATGATTCCGGCACTTTATTAGGTACTTCTATTGGCCCTTTTAATTAAAACTAACCTTCTCTATAGTAAGAGTTATATTGTTTTGCCCAGGCAAGTGTCTTAAAATGCAACAATCCAAGTGGCAGTGCTATTGCATAAGGTAAAAGAGTGGGCCTTTTAAATATGCTCCATAAGATTAAGCTCCAATAGTAATGCCTTCCATTTTCCTTGATCCCCATAAACCATAAAGATGACAATAAGCCTCTAATGTGGTAAAAACTGATTTTAGGTGGCTTTTTTTTCTTAGGCTTATATTCTCTTAGGAATGTCTTTATTCTTGCAAAATAAAATCTTGGTGAATAAATAGTGGTAAGCACATCCTTATAGCCATTTATAAGGGTGCTTGGTTCCATTTTTGGAATAAAGTTTAAATCATGTAGTTCAGATTTATTTTTGTTACTTTTTTCTTTTTTGTCTACTAACCTATTGGCTTTTTTTAGCCTTTTGTATAGCCTACTTTTGGGTGAAACATTAAGAAGGCCAACCATTGCTGCAACAATTCCACTATTCTGTATAAAATCAATTTGGTTTTGAAATATAGTTTCTTTATCGCTATCAAAACCAAGTATAAATCCTGCATTAACTTCAAAACCCATGTTCTGCATTTTCTTAACAGATTCAAGCAGATTCCTGTCCTTATTATGGTATTTGCCGCATTCTTCAAGCCCATCAGGGTCAGGGGTTTCTATACCAATAAAAACAGTGGCAAAACCAGCATCTATCATCAATTCCATCAACTCTTGATCATCTGATAGATTGATAGATACTTGTGTGCTTAAGGTGAATGGGTATCCTCTTTCTTTTTGCCATTCTATAATTGCCGGTAGAATTTGCTTTTTTAGGGTGGCTTTATTTCCAATAAAGTTATCGTCAACGAAGAATACACCAGCTCTCCATCCTAAATTATAGACAGAATCAAGTTCAGCTATTATCTGTTCCTTACTCTTTATACGCGGTTTTCTACCATTAAGATGAACAACATCGCAAAATTCGCAATTATAAGGGCAGCCCCTACAGAGTTGTATACATACTGAATTATAGTTAGATAAATTTATAAGGTCCCATTCCGGTATAGGAGTTTTATCAATAGCTGGAAATTTTTCCTTAGAATATATTTTCTTAAGGCTGTTATTTTTCATATCTTTTACCAGGGCTGGCATTATCTCTTCTGATTCTCCCAAGACAAT
This sequence comes from Actinomycetota bacterium, assembly GCA_051744245.1. GTDB lineage: Bacteria > Actinomycetota > Humimicrobiia > Humimicrobiales > Humimicrobiaceae > M55B165. The sequence continues at coordinate 13,595 of JBNJCV010000041.1, forward strand.
AGCATCTGCATTGGAAAATTCTTGCCACCCTGTAGTAAATAAGGATCCTCCGGCAATAACAGGTTTGCCTATTTCCTGTACCTTGTCTAAAATCTTCTTGGTAGATTGCTTTTGGCCTACTATTGAGCTTATCAGTACGTAGTCTGCCCATTTGATATGTTCCTCTTCTAGTTTTCTGCAATTCACATCAATCACTTTCTTCTCCCATTGTTTTGGAAGCATTGCTGCAACAGTTAAAAGCCCAAGGGGAGGATATGGAGCTTTCTTGCCTACTAATTTTAATACTTCTTTTACATTCCAGAACGTATTCTCATATTTTGGATAAATTAGTAATATTTTCATAAAACCTTCTTTCCATTAGTCTTAAAAAGAGTATTCCCGGAAGTTTTTAGCGAGCCTGTTTCTGAGGTTATATCTATTAAGTTTTAAATTACTTGCTTCATAATTCACATCTTCTGAAAACTTTTTCGCTTCTTCAACATCTGGCAAGTTTAGCTTACTGAAAAATTCAAACCTTTGCTCTCCAAGGTATATCCAGTGGAAAATGTACTGTGGAATAACTAATTTTACCAGCATATAAATTATCAATTTCAAAGCTATCTTCTTAAATAATATTATTTTCTTAAAAATTTGATAATATTTTTCTTGAGTGATGGTAGAAGTTGTAAAAATACTCTTGAATAAAATATTAAAAAATAAACTCTAAGTTATTTTAAGTTTATGTTTAATAATGTGGAATGTCAAACTGTAGAAATTTAAAAATGTGCCTATATCAAATGGTAAAAGCCTTCGCTGAGTTTTAGAACATAAAATTTGTTAGAAGAGGCGCTGGATAGCCAAAAAGAACCCAGCCTATCAAATAAGCTATTCTTATTTTGTCTATATTATCTCCGACCGGTTGTAGGCTTGCCCAAAAATAAAGGGGGTAAAAAGTTTTAAGATTGTGGGAATAAATGGGTGAAGTTAGCATATTTTTAACAACAGTAGAGGGAAAAGTAAATATGTAAGAAGCCTAAAGGATAGTTCTGCCTGGCAGGTATTGCTTTTGCCTATAGGTTTATTTCAGGTGCTTTTTAGGTGGGGTGGCGGGATTTATAAATTGCTTCATTAAAAAAACAGTTAAATGTAGAATTTCTTATATTTATTTCCCAATATTAGGAAGAGTTGGGATATGGAAAAAGCATTAAAGCAGAGATAATGGACTTTAGCAATAACTATTCCCAAAAATTCAGGAAGGGCGGGAAAATATATTGACCTTCGATTTTGTGGTTGCGCAAAGAAAAGCATTTCTTAGGACCGACAAGTTAACCTACCGGTGTAAACTAAAGATAGACGATGATAATAAAAAGATAACTTTTTTGAAATCTTAAAAGAAAATGGAGGCGGGCTCGGTACTGGCGGCTATGATGAGTTTGGCAGTG
>JBNJCV010000042.1:0-14950 GCA_051744245.1 Actinomycetota bacterium
TAATTTTTAACAGGATTTCTGTATCACTAAGCCCTATAGCCCTGCCGGTTTCAATATAGTCCTGGCTTATGCTGGAAAGGCCTGCATAAGTGTTTCTAGCCACAGGAAGTATTGAATACAGGACACTGGCTACTATAGTAGGTAGGGGCCCTAGACCAAATATGGGAAGCAAAAGCACCAGTAGGGCAAGTGCAGGTATGGTTTGTATAACATTTAATACATTAAACACTATGCCAGCGGTTTTTTCTTCTTATAAATTACTATTCCTGCAGTTACCCCTATGGCTATTGTAAAAGCCATAGCTATTCCAAACATTGACAGGTGCTGTATTGTCCTTGCTGCCAATTTATTGGATTCCCACAAGGTTACTAATTCTAAAAGCATGTCTTATACTAGGTCTAATAATAATTTGTCTGTAAGTAGGAGTCCCACTGGCTTATTGTTTTTAGCAACTACCGCCAGAGTACTGTTTCCTCCTTTTAGTTCAGCCACAGCTTCAGATAAGCATTTTTCAGGGGAGAAAGTACGAACCGGCTGAGTAATGTCTTTCAGGGTTTTTTCCTCAGAGGTACAGATGGCGTTAAAACTAGCTATGCCCCTTAAATTTGAATTAGAAATCACTACTGCCAGCTCAACCCCCGCATCTTTCATTTTTTTTGCTGCCTTATTAGTTTCTAGCGAAGATTCGTAAATATACTTGTCAGTAAGGGGAACCATCAGGTCTTTTACTATTAAATTGTCCATGTGCAGGAATTTCTTGTGGGAGCTAACCAATTGGGAAACAAAATCATTTTTGGGATTTAGTATCAACTCATTGGGCCTGGCTACCTGTACTAGTTTAGCCTTATCCATTATTGCAATCCTGTCACCAAGCTTAAATGCTTCTTCAATATCATGGGTAACAAATACTATGGTTTTTCCTAATTCTTTTCTTATGTTTAAAAATTCTATTTGCAGTTGTTTTCTTAAAATGGGATCCAGTGCCCCAAAGGGGTCATCCATTAAAAGCAGGGGAGGATCCATAACTATGGCCCTTGCAAGTCCCACTCTCTGCTGTTGGCCACCACTTAATTCACTGGCATGTCTTTCTGCAAACATTTCAGGCAGGTCAACTAGGTTTAGGAGCTCTTTTGCCCTCTTGTTAATCCTTTTCTTATCCCACCTTTCCATCCTGGGAATGATGCTTATGTTATCCCCTATGTTCAGGGGGGGGGAAACAAACCGATTTGCTGGATTACATAGCCAATATTTCTTCTGAGTTTAACAGGTTCAAAATCCATTATGTTCTTGCCGTTTATCCTGATTTCCCCGCTGTCTGGTTCAACCAGCCTGTTTATAGCCCTAAGGGCAGTTGTTTTTCCTGATCCGCTTGGGCCTATAAGTATAAGCAGTTCGCCACCTTTAACGGTAAGGCTTAGATCATCCAGGGCTATATTTTTACCATATTTTTTAGTTAGATTCTTTATCTCAACTGACTCTATTCTGTCAAATATTTTATTGTACATAGAATTAGAACATGTATTTTATATCGCTGGTATTGCTGGGATAAGAAAAAATTGTTTCTTTAATATTTTCCAGGGGCATATTATTTTTCATGGCCAGTGAAAATAAGTTTATAATATCCTCTGATTGGGGATAAATCAGATGTGCTCCAATAATTTTACCAGTCCCTTTTTCCTCTATTACTTTAAAGGCTGTATGTCTAAATCCCAGCCTCCTGGAATTGTACCATTTTGATATGTCCATAAAATTTGCCTTATAGTCAATATTTTTATCCTTGGCCTGTTTTTCAGACAGGCCCACTGAAGCCAGGGGAGGGATGGTAAACACCACTGAAGGAACTACTGAATAATCCAGAGTTACCCTGTTTCCCTTAATTATGTTTTCAGCTACTGCCGCAGCTTCAATACCTGCCACCGGAGTGAGGGGAGGTCCTGTCTGGGCGCAGTCTCCTGCTGCATAGACAGCCTCATTTGAAATGCTCTGTAAAAATTTATTTAACTTTATGCCCTTTCCGTATTCAACCATCCCCTTTTCCAGGTTTAGCTCATCAATTTCCGGAATCCTGCCAGCACCATGCACTGCCATGCCGCAGCTGTATTTTCTATTTTCGGTATGGACAACAATGTTCCGGCCATCTTTGCTAAAGGATTTTGCAGGAGAATTAGGAATAAATTCTATCCCCGCCTCCCTGGTTATATCCAGCAACTTTCCTACTATATCCTGGTCAAATATCTGCAATGGTTTGTCATCTATATGCAGTATCTTTACTTTAGCACCAGCCCTGGAGGCAATATGTGCAAACTCAAAAGAAATGTAGCCACCGCCAATAAAAATAATTTCAGGCGGTAGATTGGAGGTTTCTAAGAATTCGTCACTGGTAGTAACCAAACTTTCCCCGGGCATATCCAGTGGCCTAGGTTTAGCCCCTGTGGCAATTACTATGTATTTTCCTTCAAGCTCTTTTCCGTTTACCATTAACCTGTTTTGGGCAGTAAAGCTTGCCTTGCCTTTAAAGATTGATATGCCTGCATCATTAAAGGATTTTTCCCTTTTTTGGGGTACGGGGTCGGTAAAGGTCTTTTTAAATTTTATCAGTTTATTCCAGTCAAGCTTTAAGGGCTGGCTGTAGGTATCCAGGTTGGTGGAGATTTCAACTGGCTCAGCAGCGCCCCACAAAACTTTTTTGGGGTCACAGCCCCGGTTAGAGCAGGTTCCCCCCAGGGGCCTGTAATCTATAATTGCTACCTCCATATGGTTGGAATTGCAAGTAAAGGCAATTTTTGAGCCTGCTACTCCTGATCCAATCACTATTACATCAAATTTTTTCATTTCCCCTCCTTATTTTTCTATTAAGCCTTCTTCTACCAGGAAATTTCTAGCAATATCCTTTGCTTCCTGTTGTTCGACATCATATAAATAGTTAAGCTCTCTCATTTTGGCCGTATCAATCTTGCCTTCTAATTTCTTAAGGGCTTGTAAAATATCCCTGTTTTCTGCAGTTTCTTCTCTCATGATAATAATTGCATCATAAGGAATTAAAGCATTTTTATTGTCTTCTAAAAATACCAGGCCAAATCTGTCTATTCTTGTATCAGTAGTATAGCATCTACTTGGCCATTTTTTATGCCCTCATACATTAGCGTGGGTTCCATTTGTTCTGTATTTCCGAAAGTAATGCCATACACTTTTTCTACCTGGGGTAGTCCATCAGCCCTGGTGGCAAATTCAGGTTCAGTTCCGATGGTCATATCCTTAGCATAACCTTTCTGGTCTGCTATGGTCTTTATATTGTTTTCTTCTGCCCATTCTTTTTTAACTGCTATTCCATAACTGTCTTCAAATCCAATATTTGCTGCTATGGCAATGCTGTCCTGTTCTATTAACCCTTTCTCGGTAGCTTCATAAACTTCTTCAGGATCCCATTCTTCCTTTTGGGGTAATTCCAATATCACGCTGTAGGCGGTCCCCGTGTATTCAACATATGCCTCTATTTGGTCTTGCAGAAGTGCCTCGTAGTTTATGAGAGTGCCCCCCAGCCCTTCCTGGACCTCTGTCTTTAAGCCTTCCTCTTCCAGTAGGAGCGATATCATATGCGCTAGGATATATTGTTCGTTAAAAGGCTTTGAACCTATAACAATTTTTTCTCCAGAACAAGAAGAAGTGAGAGCCAACAGCATAGATAAAATTAAAATAAATGCCACGCAGAGGAATTTAAATATTTTGGGTTTTATCCTACCCCCTTTTTTTGTTTTTTTTTAATTTAGCATTTATTAGTGTGTGGCTCAACCAAGTAAATATTAGGTTATTATTTCATTTTCCACTTGGTTAGAATATTTTCCCTGTCAAAAGTTTTAATAGCAAGTTTTAGAAGAAAGGGACATATTGCTATAAGAACAGCACAGCCTAAAAGCATGTAATAAACATTAAGCAGAAACAACCCTGCTATTTGCAGTCCAATAATTGCATAGATGGGAATTATAATGGCACTGCCTATGCCTTGGGCTGACCTGATGTCGGTGGTTTTGGAAGAAAATACCAGGCTTATTGTGGTTATAATAAAGGAAATAACGGGGCTAAGTACAAATGCGGATACAAACCATTCCAGGTTTGGAAGGGGAAGGAGGTCAAATTTGATATAGGCAACTGTATTTATGCTTATGCCAAGGACTATAAAATTTATAATAGAGATAATAAAGGAAGGTATAAAGCTGGTAAAGGTTTTTCCCAGCATAAGCTCTTTGGTTTTAATAGGGGTGGCCAGAAGCGGCTCTAGTGTCCTGCTTTCCTTTTCAAAAATTACAGAAGCCGGCGCAATAAGGCTTGGTACCATTGCTGGTATCAACAGCAGAAAAATTATAAATTGTTTAACCATAAACCTTATCATGGCTTTTTGAGGGTCTACATTGCTGCCAAATATTTTGTTGATAAAATCAAGTATCTCTGCGTCTCTGCCGATATCCCCTATAAATATTAGGATTATGGGTATAAACAGGGAGAACATGAAGCTTATGATTAAAACCGGCGCCCAAATGCTTTTATTTTTTCTTACTTCTTTTATTTCTTTTCTGTAAACTCTAAGTGCATTTTTCATTGTTTTTTTTCTGTTCTCATCAAGTCCAGATAAATATCTTCCAGGCTTGCTTTAATTTCATTAAAATACTGAATTTCTGCGCCCCTTTCTACAAGTTTCTTTATAATTTTAGGGTTGGTGTTTTCTGGGTCAGATAAGGACAGCAATACCTTGTTGTCTCTTATGCTAACATCCAAAATATTTTTTATGTCCTTAAGAAAACCTGCATATTTTTTTGCATCATCCTTTAGGATAAGTTCTGCCATCCTGTTTTTCTTATAATTTTGCAGCTCTTCTAATGATGCCACTTTTATAATCTCCCTATTTATAATGCAGACCCTGTCAGAGAGGGAAGATGCCTCGGCTAAGTTATGGGTGCATAGAAAAACTGTAGTTTCTTCTTTTTTTAGGGATATAATAAAATCCCGCACCATGCGGGCACTCTCAGGGTCTAGGCCTGATGTTGGTTCATCTAAAAATAATATTTTAGGCTCATGTATAAGGGCCCTGGCCAGGGAAAGCTTTTGCTTCATTCCTTTAGAATAGGTGGAAACTAGTTCATGCCTCCTCTCCCATAAGCCGAACATTTTAAGGAGCTTTTCTATGTTGGCTCTTCTTTTTTTATCAGCCAGGCCATAGAAGCTTGAAAAATACATGAGGTTATCATATGCGGTAATTTTTTCATACATTCCGGGGTTCTCAGTTAATATTCCAATTATGGACCTTATATAAGTGCTTCCATTTCCCGGACTTTTGCCATCTATTATTATTTCTCCTGAAGTCGGCTGCAGCAATGTGGCAAGCATCCTGATAGTAGTAGTCTTTCCAGCCCCATTAGGGCCCAGAAAACTGAATATTTCACTTTTTTTAACCTTAAAGCTTATATTATCAACAGCTATCAAGCTGCCATATTTTTTAGTTAAGTTTATAGTTTCGATCATGAATTTGTAATTAATCCTATAAATGATTTACTCAAATATGTATAATACTCATAATTAGTATAATAGTAAAGAGTGGCAGATCATAAAATGGCAATGGATAAGAAAATATTGATGATAGACAATTATGATTCTTTCACCTACAACCTTGTGCAGTATCTGGGAATTCTAGGTAAAAGCATAAAGGTTAGAAGAAATGATAAAATAACCATAGAAGAAATAAGGGAGATGGCTCCGGAAAAAATAGTAATTTCCCCGGGTCCAGGGAGGCCTGATAGTGCTGGTATATCTAAACAGCTTATAAAAGCTTTTTACCAAGAAATTCCCATCCTTGGGGTGTGCCTGGGCCACCAATGCATTGGGGAAGTTTTTGGGGCAAAAGTGATAAATTCAGGAACAGTAATACATGGGAAAACTTCAATGATTTATCATGACGGCAAAACCATTTTCCGGGGCATTAAAAATCCGTTTGAAGCTGCAAGGTACCATTCCCTAATTTTACAAAGGAATACTGTGCCTGAGGTTTTTATAGTTTCAGCAAAGACAGAAAACAGTATAGTAATGGGCATAAGGCATAAGCATTTTCCTTTGGAAGGAATACAATTTCATCCTGAATCATTTTTAACTTCTACAGGGATTAAAATTTTAAAAAATTTCCTAGAACTATGAGTTTTATTACTGTAATAAGTAAGCTTGATGTTGGAATAGAGCCAGCTGATATATTTTATTTACTTAAGGGTTATAAGTATTTATCTTTTTTGGACAGCAGTTTAGAAAAAAGCAAGTACTCAAAATATTCATACATCGGCTGGGATCCTGCTTTTGCCTTGGAAAGCTATGGATTTAGAAATAGCTTCTACAACCTTCGCAGCGGCATTAAGGTCGACAGCTACCAGCATCCTTTAAATTTTTTAGGTGAAAACATAGAAAAATTCAGCAACCAGGAGAGCCAGGAAAATGTATATATGGCTAGAGGGAATAAATTAAGAAAGGTAAAAAATTCAGACAGTTTGCCGGATTTTCTGGGAGGATTTGTAGGGTTTTTTTCTTATGACTTAAAAAATTATATTGAGAAGCTACCGGATACAGTTGCAGATGATTATAATATGCCTCTAATTTATCTGGTTTATTTTAACCGGATAATTGCTTTCAGCCACCGGCAAAATAGCTGGTTTTATATAAGGAACTTCTGTCAGGATAGGCGCTTAAAATTGTTTTTCCCTGGAGAGGATTCGGTTTCTGTTAATGTTGCAGATAAAATTATTGAAAAGATAAATTCAGAGAAAAGTACATTAGTTTTTAAAAAAGAAAAACAGAGTTTAAAGAAAGTTAGGCAGCCAGTGAATTCCAAGCTGGTTTCTAATTTCAGAAAAGAAGATTATATTAATGCTGTATCCAGGGCAAAGGAATATATCCATAATGGTGATATATACCAGGTTAATATAAGCCAGAGGTTTAATATAGAATTAAACATTGACCCGGCTGGCTTCTATACCATATTAAGACAAAAAAATTCTGCTCCCTTTTCTGCATTTATTGGTAATCCTAAATTCAGTATTGCAAGCTCCTCACCGGAAAGATTTTTATACATAAAGAGAGGGGATATAGAAACCAGGCCAATTAAGGGGACAAGACCACGGGGGAAAAATAAAAGGGAAGATAACAGGTATGCAAGGGAGCTTAAATCCAGCCTTAAAGACAGGGCGGAGCTAAATATGATTGTAGATTTAGAAAGAAATGATCTGGGTAAAATCTGCTATTATGGAAGTGTGAAGGTAGCAGAACATGCAAAAATTGAAAAATATGCAAAAGTAATTCATTCTGTTTCTACGGTTGTGGGCAAAATAAAGGAAAATGTAGGTTTTGCAGAAATTATTAAAGCCACATTTCCCGGGGGTTCCATAACCGGGGCGCCCAAGATTAGGGCAATGGAAATAATTGATGAATTGGAGCCTACGGCCAGGAGCGTATATACTGGCTCCATCGGCTATATTGGTATAAACGGAACAGCAGATTTAAATATTGCCATAAGGACTATTATAAATATTGGCAATAACTACTATTATAATGTTGGTGGGGGTATAGTTGAAGATTCTAATCCAGGTGAGGAATATAAGGAGACTCTGGATAAGGGGATTGCGTTAAAACAGGCATTGGAGTATTTTTTTAAATATGGATAATTATATTTTTATTAACGGCAGCTTAATTGCTGAAAGAAAATGTAAAATACCGGTAAGTGATAGGGGCTTTTTATATGGAGATGGGGTATTTGAAACCCTGAGAAGCTACAAGGGAAATCTATTTGTAGTTAAAATGCACATTAGCAGGCTATTTAAATCACTGGGTTTTTTTAGCTACAAACACGATTTTAATGAAAATTATATTATTAAATCTATAAAAGAGACATTAAAAGCAAACCATCTTTCAAACTCAGATGCTTATATAAAAATTATAGTGACCAGGGGGAATTTCTCCGGGGACCTTGGCTTTGATTCTAAATTCAAGCCAAATTTAATAATAATTACTAAAACCCTAACCTCATATCCAGAAAAATTCTACAGGAGTGGAGCAAAGGCTATAACTTCTACTATAAGAAGAACCAGCTCCTTTAACCCAATTTACAGGCATAAGAGCATAAACTACCTGGAAAGCATTTATGCAAAAAACGAAGCAAAGAAAAAGAAGGCATTAGAAGCATTATTTTTAACAGAAGACAATATAGTTTTAGAGTGTGCTACTAGCAATATTTTTATGGAAAAAGATAACAGGATATATACTCCTTCACTAGAGTTAAATATCCTTCCAGGAATCACCAGGAGAATTATTATTGGACTATGTAGAGAAAATAATATAGATATAGTAGAAGAAAAAATATATTATCAGAACTTGCTGAAAGCAGATTTTTTATTTCTTACAAATTCAATTATGGAAATTATGCCTGTACAAAGTATAGACAACTCTGTCTTTAAAGAGGTCTCTGAATCTGCTATTTTTAAAGAATTGGCAATGCTATATACAAGGAAAACATCAACATAAATTTCCGGTTAAATTATCTGACATAGGCTGCTTGGCTTTTTTAACCCAACTATATTATTATTAACTAAAAAAGAAGATGGAGGATATTTTGGACATTTACCAGGAAGCGCTTGAAATGCATAAAAAATTTGTGGGAAAAATAGATGTAATAAGCAAGGTGAAAACAGAGAATGAGCATGACCTTTCCCTGGCTTACTCTCCGGGAGTGGCAGAACCGTGCAGGGCCATAGCAGAAGATAAATCCAAGCTAAATACATATACTGCCAGGGGCAATATGATTGCCGTGGTATCTGACGGATCTGCAGTACTGGGCCTGGGAAATATTGGGTCAAAGGCCAGCTTGCCGGTAATGGAGGGAAAGTGTGTTCTCTTTAAGCAGTTTGGTGGAGTATCAGCTTTTCCAATATGCATTGATAGCCAGGACAATGGGGTTATAGTGGAGACAGTAAAACTTCTAGAACCCTCTTTTTCAGGAATTAACTTAGAAGATATTGCCGCTCCCAGGTGCTTTGAAATTGAAGAAAGGCTTAAAAAAGAATCTTCCATGCTAACTTTTCATGATGATCAGCACGGGACAGCAATTGTAACTCTTGCTGGACTTATTAATGCTCTAAAGATTTATGGCAAAAATATAAAAGATATAAAAATAGTGATAAACGGAGCAGGAGCCGCAGGTATTGCAATATTTAAGCTTCTAGATTACCTGGGAGCGGGAAATATAATTATGTGCGACAGCAAGGGTATAATAAGTAAAAAAAGAAAAGATCTTAACCCGTTTAAGGAAGATGTTGCCCAAAAAACTAACCAGGAAAATATTTCCGGAAGCCTCGTTGATGCAGTGGCTGGAGCGGATGTATTTATAGGGGTATCTGTTGCAGATATTTTAACTCCGGAAATGATAAGAAAAATGGAAAAAAAGCCAATAATTTTTGCCCTGGCAAACCCCGAGCCAGAAATAAAGCCAACTCTTGCCAAAGAAAATGGGGTCGAGATTATTGCAACTGGCAGAAGTGATTATTCAAACCAGGTTAACAATGTCCTGGCTTTTCCTGGCATTTTCAGAGGAGCTCTGGATGCAAAAGCCAGAGAGATAAACATGGCTATGAAAGTAGCTGCTGGCAGGGCAATTGCAAAAATCATAGGCCACAACATTAACACTGATTATATCATTCCTAAACCTTTTGATAGAAAAGTGCTTCCAGCAGTTGCAGTAAGTGTTGCCAAGGCTGCGGTTGAGACCGGTTATGCACCTGAAGATACAGACCTTGGTTGGATAGAGGAAAAAGCAAAAACTATCTTAAATATATAGGAGGCGTTGGCATGAAGTACAGGATGCTTGGAAAGACAGGCTTCAAAGTATCGGAAGTATCGCTTGGAACCTGGCAGCTTGGAGGTCGCTGGGGTGAAGAGTTTAGTGAGAAAAATGCCTGGGAGATACTTGAAAAAGCAGCAGACCTGGGTATTAACTTTATAGACACTGCTGATAAATATAATGAGGGATTAAGTGAAAAAGTTATAGGAAAATTTATCAAAAAAATGGATGGGGATATGTTTGTGGCTACCAAATGCGGCAGGAGATTGGAACCCCACACTGCCAGTGGCTATAATGAGAAAAACATTAGAAAGTTTCTGGAGGATAGCCTGAAAAATATGGAATTGGAAGCAATTGATCTTCTACAGCTTCATTGCCCACCCACCGAAGTTTATTATAGGCCTGAAATTTTTGAATTATTAGAAAAGTTAACAGAAGAAGGAAAAATTAAGCATTTTGGAGTCAGTGTAGAAAAAATTGAGGAAGGCCTGAAGGCTATAGAGTATCCTAACCTGGCAACCGTACAAATAATATATAATATGTTCAGGCAGAGGCCACAGGAATTATTTTTCCCCAGGGCAAGAGAAAAGAACGTAGGCATTATAGTCAGGGTGCCGCTGGCAAGCGGCCTATTGACCGGTAAGTTTGGCAGGGATACAAAATTTGCCGAAGGTGACCACCGCAACTTCAACCGGGAAGGGGAAGCTTTTGACAAAGGGGAGACATTCTCTGGAGTACCCTATAATATAGGGCTGGCCGCAGTTGAGGAATTAAAGAAAGCATTTAATTCCAGTTCTTTAGCTGAGTATGCATTGCGCTGGGTTCTTATGAATGAAAACATAAGTTGCGTTATACCTGGGGCAAGCAAGGTATCCCAGGTGGAAACAAATACCAAAGCTTCAGGTACCCCGCCACTGGCTCCCGGACAACTGGAAAAGGTAAGAGATATTTACAACAAGTATATAAGAAAATATGTCCACCAATCCTGGTAAATAATATTTACTTAGTTTTTTTTCAGTGATAACATTTGTTTTAATGTATTTTACTAGAAGGGGGAGGCAGGCATGAAATTTAAAAGTCTGTTGGATATAATAGATTCAAGGAAAAGCATACGTTCTTTTAAACCGGATTTAATAGAGGAAGAAAAATTAAATTATATACTTAATGCATTCAGAAAGGCGCCTTCTGCTAAAAATTTGCAGCCATGGAAACTTATTTTAGTAAAAGATGGTAAGAAGAAAAACGATCTTGCTATCGCCTGCAAAAATCAGACTTTTATAGCAGAAGCCCCTGTAATAATTGTAGCATGCGCAAATGAAGATGAAGCGTATTCCACCATGGGAGGCTATATGAGCAGTTTTGCTGTGGATACCGCATTAGCCCTTGAGCATTTAATCTTGGCTGCAACTGAACAGGGCTTAGGTACTTGCTGGATTGGGGCTTTCAAAGAAAAACTGGTAAAAGACCTGCTGCATATCCCTGAAAATATCAGGGTAGTTGCCTTAACTCCTGTGGGATATTCTGCAAAAGAAGGAATTACCCGGAAAAGGAAGCCTTTGTCAAAAATTGTTTGTTATGACAGATATATCGAATGACAATCAAAAGATTTCCAAATAATATATGGAAATTATTGTTACACATATAAGCACTGATTTTGATGCTTTTGCTGCTACTATTGCGGCAAAAAAAATCTATCCCCAGGCCAGCATACTTTTACCCACTTCTGTTAACCAGAATGTCAGGAGATTTATCACCTTGCATGAAGACGACCTCCCGCCGTTAAGGGATCCCAGGGATATTGACTTATCTAAGGTTCAGAAGATTATTATGGTTGATACCAGAATTGGCCAGAGAATAGGTTTTGCCAAGAAAGCTTTAAAAAACAAGGGGGTAAAAATATTGATATACGACCATCACCAGGAATCTGGTGAAGATATTAAAAGCGAATATGATTATTCCCTGGAAATAGGCGCAACCACATCCATGTTGGTTAATATACTGGACAAGAAAAAAATTAAAATAACTCCCCTGGAGGCTACTTTGTTTGCGCTTGGAATATATGAAGATACGGGCTCTTTTACCTATCCCAATACTTCTCCCATGGATTTAAAGGCTGCTTCCCTTCTGCTAAAGGTGGGGGCAAATATGTATGTTTTAAATAAATTCCATAATATCTCACTCGATGAAGAACAGCATGAACTTTTAGAGAAATTAATTGACTACTCCCAGAAGGTGAATATAAAGGGGAAGGAATTGCTTATATCTTTTACAGAAACCGATAGATATGTTGAAGGTCTTTCCATACTGACCAGAAAGCTTTCACAGATTGAAGATTTAAATGATGTTTTCTGCTGGGTAAAAATGAAAGACAAGGTATACATAGTGGCTAGAAGCTATGACCAAAGCCTGGATGTCTCCAAAATATTATCAGAAATAGGGGGTGGAGGCCATCCACAAGCTGCTTCTGCAGTGGCAGAAGGAAACGAATATGGGAAAATTAAGGATAAAATAATAAATGCTATTGAAAAACATATAGTTAAGCCTACCCTTGCAAAGGATATTATGTCTTACCCGGTGAGGTTTGTAAAAGAAGATGATACCATTGAAAATGTAGATAAGATTTTAAAAAAATATGGGCATTCAGGCATACCCATAATTGGCGCGGATAAAAAACTTGCAGGAATTATAACCAGAAAAGATATTGACAAAGCCATCAAGCATGGTTTAGCCCATGCTCCTGTAAAAGGATTCAGGTCCCATGAAGTTGTTACTGCAAAACCGGATGATACGGTTGAGGATATTCAAAAGAAAATGGTTGAAAATGGTATAGGCAGAATCCCTATTGTTTCCCATGGCGAAATAGCGGGGATTATTACCAGAAAAGATATTCTGAGGTATCTGCATGGTAAAGGCTATAACCAGCATAACGGTAAAGCTTTTAAGGCTGGACTAAGAGAAAAAATTAATAAGCATTTTCCCAGGGATATTTTAAATATTTTAAGCATAATTTCAGAAACCGGGAAAGAGTTAAATTACAATACATATCTTGTGGGAGGTATAGTAAGGGATATTTTACTGGATATACCCAATCTGGATATAGATATTGTGGTTGAAGGGGATGGAATTGAACTTGCAAAACTTGTGGGCAGAAAAATTGGGTGCAGGGTTGAAAGCCATGAAAAATTTAAAACTTCCGTGATTGTGCTGGGAAAAGGTCTGCATATAGATGTGGCAACTGCCAGAGTAGAGTATTATGAAAAGCCTGCAGCATTACCCCTGGTTGAAAAGGGCAGCATAAAACAAGACTTATCTAGAAGGGATTTTACTATTAATTCAATGGCCTTATCTTTAAACAAGGGCAGTTTCGGCACAGTACTGGATTTTTTTGGTGGCCAGAAGGATTTGCGGGAAAAAAGGATAAAGGTTTTGCATAAATTGAGTTTTATAGAAGATCCTACCAGGATTTTCAGGGCAGTAAGGTTTGAGCAAAGGCTGGGCTTTAAGATTGACTCCCAGACAGAAAGGCTAGCTAAAACTACCATTAATATGGACATGGTATCAAAACTTACTGGTGTAAGGATAAGGGATGAGCTAATTTCAATATTAAACGAGGAAAGCCCCTGGAAGCCCATAAAAAGGTTATATGACCTGGGTGCTTTAAACAAGATAGGACTTAATGTTAAGGCAGATGATAATTTTATATCAAATATGAAGGCAATTATTTCTGCCAAAAATAAGCTGGAGCCCTATTATGAAGAAGGTATAGAAAAATGGAGGCTCTTGTTTATACTAATGCTGATAGGCGAACCCCTTAGCAGAATAAGGGGCTGGTGCTCTAAAATGAAAGTTAAGGAGAAAGATATACAAGTTATCATAGATACTTTAAGCAATATGAAAAAAGCTAAAAAGTTGCTGGGCACTGAAATAAAAAAGAATTCTGAATTATATAAAACAGTTAAAAATTTTACCCCTGAGCTTCAGGTGATATGTTCTACCTGGGGAGAGGTATTTAGAAAAAATATATTAAGATATTTAAAGGCTTTGGCAAATATTTCCCTTGAGATAGATGGAAATACCCTAATCAATCTGGGGTATAAACCTTCACCAAAATTTAAGAATGTTCTAAGCAAGTTATTTGAGCTTAAACTTGACGGCAAAATAAGTAGCCGGAATGAAGAAATTCAATATGCTAAGAAGTTATTTTAAATTGGAAGCAAGTATGGCTGCTCCAATTGCCCCAATTATCTGAGGTTCAGTAGGGATACTTATTTCTGTATCCAGCTTTTCTTCCAATGCTTTTACTACCCCTAGGTTTTTTGCTACTCCGCCAGTCATGCATACAGGCTGGTGTAGGCCTATTCTTTCCACCATGGAGGTTATCCGGTTAGCTATTGAATAAATTAAGCCTTTAATTATTTTATTTTTATCCTCACCATGCCCGATAAGGGAGACTATTTCTGATTCTGCAAATACAGTGCAAGTTGAAGTTATTTCTACTTTTCCATTAGTGCTTATAAATACTTTTTGAAAATCTTCTAATTCTATTTCCAATGCTTTGGCCATAACTTCCAAAAAACGTCCTGTGCCTGCAGCACATTTATCATTCATTAAAAAATCTATTGGGTTTGAATTTTGGTCTAATTTAATAACCTTGCTATCCTGGCCCCCAATATCTATCACTGTTAAAATGTCTGGAAAGTAGAAAAGAGCCCCTTTAGCATGGCAGCTAATTTCAGTTATATTTTTATCTGCGAAGGGAACGTTTATCCTTCCATAGCCAGTAGCAACAGTAGAGCTAATATCAGATTTAGTAAGGCTAGCTTTTTCACATGCTAAACTGAAAGCCTTTTCTGCTGCAGTCTTGCTGTTAGATCCGGTGGACATGATTATATAAGAAAGCACCTTGTTATTTTCCTTATCAAAGATAACTGCTTCGGTTGATACGGAACCTATATCGATACCACATGTAAACATGTTAACTCCTTCTCAGACATATATTAAACTCTTTTTAGCATTCTCCAGTATACGGAAAAGTGAAAGGTAGTCCCTTAAGTGCCTGGTTATAAGGAAGTTGTTTCTGACATGCTCCCT
>JBNJCV010000043.1:0-14776 GCA_051744245.1 Actinomycetota bacterium
TTTTAAGTACACCCTTTCAACCCCGTCAAGGTCTATATAAGTTAATTTTTCTTCGTCCTCATCAAGTATTTTTATGTCAAATTTTGGATAAAGAAGTTGCTCTATCTTCACCAATATAGTGGATCTATCAAAGTTAAAAAAATTTGCCACATCATTATCCAGTGGGAAACCCTGATTTGGCCAATAAGTTCCTCCTCCCCATACCCCTATCCCATTGGGAAGCTCTATTTTTTCGCTTTCCTTAGCCCCCTGTTTTTTCCACTTATTTATCCAGGCAGTGGTGTAAAGTGAAGCCTGAAATGTTGAGATATCTGTTGGAATCCTGGGGTAATTTTTCTCCTCCAGCCCCTGACTATACCAGTTCTTTAAAGTTTTGCCCCAGTACCCAAATTCCCATTTAACAGACCTTACGTCTTTATTAAATTTCATTACCTCTATAAATCTTTCTCTACTATTCATAGTTTTCCTTATACTAATAAAGCTGGAGTCTCCTTCTATTCCTTAAAGCGTCAATGGATATGGCAAGTACTAATAGCCCTCCTTTTATAACCATTCTCAAGAATACAGGGACGTCTAGTAGAACCAGGCCATTTGCGATAGAGCCAATAATTATTAATGCTATAAATGTGCCTAAATAGTTTCCTTTTCCGCCTCCAACCGTAACACCGCCAAGCACTACAATAGTAAGTACTTCTAGCTCTTTGCCGCTACCATATTCTGGGCGGCCAGAGCCTAATTGGGAAGTAAGAACTATAGCTGCAAGGCCGCAAAAAAGTCCAGAAATTACATAACTAGCTATTTTAATCCTGTCTACTTTTATTCCAGCTAGCTTAGCCAGATACTCATTGCCGCCAATTGTGTATAAGTTCCTGCCAAACTTTGTAAATTTTAAAACTAAAGCTAAAATTATGAAGATTACTATTATATAAACAGTGGTGTAAGGTATAATTCCTCCGATAAAACTTCTGCCAATAGAATCCCAGAAACTGCTATAAATTCTAACATTTAAATCTGCCCAGAAAAAAGCAATTCCCCTGAATATAGCTAATGTACCTAAAGTAGTAATAATAGGGTTAATGCCAATCTTGGCTATAATCAGGCCATTTATTAATCCAAGGAAGCACCCTATAATAACAGCTATCACCATCACAATTCCCACAGGGATAAAACTAAACTTAAGCATGATTACTACACAAATTATTCCTATTAGCCCCATGATAGAGCCTATGGAAAGATCAAAGCCTCCCCCAATCATAACTATGGTAATTCCTGCAGACAATATTCCAAGAACAGCAAGATTGTTAAAAATACTCCTAAAATTCCCTATTGTTAGGTAATATGGTGAAAAAGAAGCAAATATTACTACCATAGCTATATAAAGTATAACTAAGGAAGCTATTGGGGTTTTACTTTGTGTAAAAACACTAATAGCTTTTTTATACCATTTTGCATTCCCTGTTTTTACATTTAAATTAGCCATGAAACCTCCGATAATAGCTATTTAATTATTTATTCCTGCAACCTTTTCTGCCTAACCTCATATGTCGCTACAACTGCCACTAAAACTGCACCTTGCGCAATTTGGACATGATAGTAATAAACGTTTAGCATGGTTAGGCCATTATAAAGGACACTTAAAATGAGGATTCCCACTAAAGTACCTGAAATTTGTCCCCGTCCTCCTCCAAGTGCTGTTCCTCCTAAAAGTATTGCCGATATTATAGTAAGTTCAAGGCCTTCTCCATGTTGTGGCATTCCAACACCGCTTAGGGAAGCTAAAATAAGACCGCCTAGTGCAGCAGCAATTCCACTAAAGAAAAAGGTTAAAAATTTAACCTGCTTTACATTTATCCCTGAAAGATAAGAAGCCATTGGGTTTACTCCAATTGCATAAATTTTTCTGCCCCATTTGGATAAATTCATTACCACATAACAGATAGCAAAAATTATTACGAATAAAATAATTGGAAAAGGAATTTTAAATACTTTTCCCCTTCCTAAAAAATCAATAACTGGATCCATTGCCATAATAGACTGTCCGTCTGAAAAAGTATAAGCCAGCCCTCTCCATACTGACATGGTTCCTATTGTTGCAATAATCGAATTAACACCAACAACAGTAACTAAAAACCCATTAAATATGCCAATAGCACAACCTAAAAGTAAACATAACAGAACAATTATCCAGCCATTGACTTCAGATCTTATTAAAATTGCAGCAATTATACTAGTTAACCCTATATTTCCTCCAATAGAAAAATCGATCTCGCCTGATATTAAAACCATGGTAAGTACAGCAGCCACTATTCCCATGAAAGAAAGATTGGAAAGCATTGAAACTAAATTATAGGTAGAGAGAAAAAAACTACTAGTAAAAGAAAAGAATAATAACATTGCCACTAACACTATAATAAGTGTAATAGTGTTACTTATAAAAAACTTTCTTTCTTTTTTTACAACAGGAGTTTCCTGATTGTCTGCCATAAATCCTCCTAATATATAAAATTCATCAGATACAAGCGGTATGCATTAAATCTTCCTCGCTTGCTTCTCCGCTTTTGAACTCTCCAGTAATCCTACCTTTGCTAATGACTAAAATTCTGTCAGCAATTGAAAGAATCTCTGGTAACTCAGAAGAAATCATAATTATTGCGGCCCCTTTTTCACAAAGGTCCTGCATTAGCTTATATATTTCTATTTTAGTTCCTACATCAATCCCCCTTGTAGGTTCATTAAGTATAATAATTTTTGAGCCGCTCTCCAGCCATCGGGCCAGCACTACCTTCTGCTGGTTCCCCCCTGATAAGCTATTAACTTCCTTATTTAAAGAAGGCGTACTTATATCCAGGTTGTCTACCCACCTTTGGGCTTTTTCCTTTTCTACTGATTTTTTAATTAAAAAACCTTTTCCTAGGTCCTGAATATTTGCCAAGGTTATATTTTCCTTTACGCCCAACATTATAGCTAAGCCATCTAGCTTTCTATCTACAGGCACTAAGCCAATTTTATTGTCCCTGGCCTGCCAAGGTTTCTTTATTGTTATCTCCTTATCATTTACATAAATTTTTCCGGATTTTATTGGGTTTGCACCAAATAAAGATTTTACCAAATTTGTTTTACCCGACCCTAACAAACCAAAAATCCCCAGTATTTCACCTTTTCTTAACTCGAAACTAACATCTTTTATGCCTTCAGCAACTAGGTTTTCCGCAGATATAATTACTTCTCTTATGGGAACTTCCCGTTTTGGATACATTTCTTGTATATCCCTGCCAACCATCATCGTAACCAATTGGTTGCTGTCACTCTCAGAAGTAGTTACTGTGCCAACCTTTTTACCATCCCTAAGCACAGTAACCCTGTCTGTTATTTCAAATATTTCTTTCAGCCTATGGGAAATATATATTATTGATACACCAGTTTCTTTCAATGTCTTTATAATTTTAAATAAAGATTCCTTGTCTTCTTCACTTAAGGCAGCAGTTGGTTCATCCATGACTAATATCTTTGCCTTCTTCGAAATAGCTTTAGCTATTTCAACAACTTGTTTCTCTGAAACTGATAAGTCTTCCATAATACAGTTAGGATTTACATCAACATTAAGTTGTTCTAGAATTTTCTTCGATTTTTTATACATTTTCTTCCAGTCAATTATGTTAAAGGCACTTTTAGTTTCCTGCTCGCCTAAAAAAATATTTTCTGCCACAGAAAGGTTTTCCATCGTATTAAGTTCCTGATAGATTACCCTAATCCCTGCTCCCATAGCTTCACCAGTGCTTTTAAATTCAGTCTCCTTGTCCTCTATTGTTATAGTTCCTGAATCTTTAATATAATTTCCCGCTAGAACTTTTATAAGGGTTGATTTTCCAGCACCATTCTCACCAAGTATGCCTAGTACTTCCGCTTTTCTTAAATCAATACTTACATTATTTAAGGCTACTACGCCTGGAAAAGTCTTTGTAATATTTTCCATCTTAAGTATTACATTATTGTTATCAACCACTTTTCACCACCTATTTTTTTTATTAGGGAAGGTTTTACCCTTCCCTAATGGATTTCATTTTTTATTTACACTTATTTGGAAAATTTTTCCATCTATTCTGGATAATACTCGTCTATATTTTCTGGAGTAATAATTTCATTTTCTACATACATAAATGGAGGTGGTAATTCACCATTTAGATATGCACAAGCTGCTGGTATCAGATATTCACCATATCTTTCTGGGAAGTAAGCAACACCTGCATCTGTTAAGCCTTCCCTAAGTTGCTCTTTACCAACATCGTCTACGCCCTGTGTTATTACAATCCACTTATCTGGATCCCATCTTCCAGCAGTTTGTACAGCTGATATACAGCCATCCATGGTTTGCTCATTTACTGAAGTAAGAACGAAGTTTTCTGCATCAGGTATAGAAGTTAAAACATCAGACATAGCTGAATTAGCCTGTTCTGCTTCACCTGCGCCGCCATCAGCCCTAATAGTCATAGGATCTATAACATCTGCTCCATATTCATCAACAAATGCTTGATAGAAACCTTCAGAACGTAGCATTACAACTTCACCTCCAGCTGGCATCTGCATTAGAATTATTTTGTCTATGGTATCAATACCACCTTGTTCTTCTACTCTTTTAATAGCTTCTTCACCACCCATATAAGCTACCTCAAAGTTATTAACACCCATAAATGGTGCCTCTGGCACCGGCACATCAACTGCTATAATAGGTATTCCTGCATCGCCATATTTTTTCGATACAATACTATTTACTTTTGAGTCAAACTGGAACCATATCAGCACTTCCGGCTCTTTAGCCAAAAGAATATCAGCATTCTGCAGTCCTACTGTAGCATCATACTGATTGTCTGCATAATAAAGGTCGTTATCTGCTCCTCCAGCTAATGCCCATTCTTTTTGAACACTGTCGTATACATTATTACAGAATGGAATTCCACCCATAATATCTGTATAAGCTATAGTATGTCCTTCTGCTGGGTTATCTGGATATGGCTCATCAGTGTCTTGAGCATGCTCTTTAAGCGTTTCATAATATGCATAAGTTTCTTCTTCTACTTCCTCTACTGCTTCGGCTTCTTCAACAACTTCTTCATCAGCCGCACAACCAGATAGTGAAATACCCACTGCAAAAATAAGAGCTAAACCTAAAATTGAGAT
This sequence comes from Actinomycetota bacterium, assembly GCA_051744245.1. Classification (GTDB taxonomy): domain Bacteria; phylum Actinomycetota; class Humimicrobiia; order Humimicrobiales; family Humimicrobiaceae; genus M55B165. The sequence goes on from JBNJCV010000043.1 coordinate 5,176, forward strand.
GATTTTAAACTTACTCATTTTTTTCCTCCTTTGGAAAAATATTGAAAAGATAAATATTAGCCCAAGGATTAAAATCACTTACTCGGGCTTCTTTTTTCATATCCACTTCCTTTCTGTAAACTTAATTATTAGCAATGGTAATTATTTTATCAACACTTACGGTATAACAAAATAAGTTATTAATTATAAAAGATCTTTATCCTTATAATATTTTCTAGCTTCATCTAATATTTTATCAATTTCTTTATCCTGACTCTCGGTTAAAGGCTCGGGCTTGTGTTCAGAAAGAATTTTACCCATTTTTTCTTTTGCTCTTTCAATAACAGTTTTCTTATCTCCTTCCCACCACTCCTGGTATGAAGTTTTATCAAAAACCTCAGGCATATAATCTTCCTTATTCCATAATTTTCTGGTTTGTTGTGCACTTAAATATGTGCCAGAAGAGCCGACATCTGCAATAAGGTCCAGGCCTATAGTCTCATCATTTACATCAAAGCCTTCTATAATTTTGCCAATACTTTTGGCAATATCGTCATCAATTACTGCCAGTATAGGGTTATAGGCCAGTTCGCCAGTCACCCCACCATGAAGTACAATCATGTTGGCTCCGGACAGCGCAGAACACATGGCCAGGGGAAGTTTTTCTGCCCCTATCTGGTAATCAATTTTTTTAGAATTTGAAAAAGCAGAGCCAGTATTGTTAACCGGAATCCGGTAAACCGAATGCCATATCTGGTTATATGCCATCTGGTGCAAACCAATAGCTGCAGACCCAAAATTAAGATCCCCTGTTTTCATATTCATCGCTGAGACAAAATTATTTGCAATAATGCCGCAACCTGGCCTGATTGTCTGAAGCAACACAATAATCGCTAAAAGCTCTGCATTATGGCTTACAGAAGCACCGGCTACCGTCACTGGATGTGAGCCCCCCATAATTGAACCAGAAGCAATATAGATTGGAAATCCCGCATCCAAATAATAAAAAGCCGCATTGCAGGCATCTTCTGAAAGTGAAAGAGGGGCAGCCCCTTCCACACACCCTAAAAGCTGCGAGCCTACTGCTTGTGCTACCTGGGTTTCCCATATAAAGCTATCTGTTGGCTGAGCTCCTCTTGAGGGTTTAGTTGAATACCTCATCCTCTGGGCACAACTTACTGGACATGACATCACCGGCGGAACCCCCTCAAGCTCGAAATAAGGGGTATAGGAAGGAAATACATGAACCGAATCCAGGGCATCAGAAACTATTACTGCTTCATTATTTTGTTCTATGGTGGGCATAGTAACCTTGCCTGTTTCAATATCAGAAAATCTGGCTCCAGCAGAATTCATAAAATAAAGCGTATTTGCCCCAAACCTTACATTTTTCTCAGAATCCCTTGCCTTAACCATAAAACTGGAAGGCGTAGACCTTATGCATTCCTCCACTATATGAGGAGGAATCTTTGCAATCTTTGTTTCGTAATCAACCTTGCATCCCCTTTTATCTAAAACTTTTAATGCTTTCTCTGACTCATACTTAAAACCCACGTCCTCCAGTACCTGCAGGGTAGCAGAATGTATTTGCTCTACTTTGCTATCACTCAATATCTTTATGGGTTCAAAATTTCTTTTAAATCCATTTTGCATATAAATCCCCTCTTATTTTATTCCTAAAAGCCTTTTGGCAACCTTTACCCCTTCTGGGGCAGTTGAGCCATACCCGTCAGCTCCAATAGAGTCAGCAAATTCCTGGTTTATAGGGCTTCCTCCAACAATCACCTTAACCTTATTCCTCAAATTTTGTTTCTTTAAGCCTTCAATTACATTCTTCTGTTCCTGAGCGGTAGTGGTAAGAAGTGCAGACATGGCAAGTATATCTGGATTTTCTTCTTTTATTTTTTTAAGGAAAGTTTCTGCCTTTACATTTACTCCTAAATCAATAACCTCAAATCCAGATGCATATAAAAGTGTAGATATCATGCCCTTACCTATGGAATGTATGTCTCCAAATACTGTGCCTATAATTACTTTTCCCAGGCTCTCCTGTTTTTTGCCCTTCTTCTCTATTTCAGCATTTATAATAGGGAAAGATTTTTTAAGCACTTCAGATGCACAAACAAGGTCGGGAAGGAAAAGTTCCCCTTTACCAAATTTTTCTCCAACTTGCCTAATTGCTTCGGTAAGCGCTTTTGCTGCCTGTAGAGGGTCTACCCCTTCTTCTATTGCTTTCTTTGCTATATTTTCAGCATTGTCAACATCAAAATTAGTCACCATATCTTTGAGGTCATTTAATATGTCTGCCACTTTCTGCCTTTCTTTATTCTGGTAATAAGCAAATATTTGGAGGTTAAAAACGTTTTTAAAAATAACAAAAAAACGTTTTTATGTCAACAAACTATTTATTTTAAAAATGCAACATTTGCTATATAGTAATAAAATCCTTGGTTTTTCCTGCAGGGAAATCTACAGAATCCCTTTCAATAAGCGTGGTCGGCAAGAGGATATTTTTAGTTTTAATATCCTTTCTCTCAACTATATCAATCAGTAAATTCATGGCTTTCTGGCCCATAAGTTTTTTAGGTTGTTTTATGGTAGTTAGTCCAGGATCTAAAAAATTCGAAAAGTATACATTGTCAAAGCCCACCACTGATACATCTTGGGGAACCCTTAAATCCTCTTCCTTTAAAGCTTTTATCAGTCCATAAGCATTGACATCTGATAAAGTAATAAAGGCGGAAGGCATCTTATTGTTCTTGATATAACTTTTTACAACTTCATAAGTTCCTTCAGTTTCTTTAAGCCTCATGTAATCATCCATTATGATGTATTCTTCCTTTACCTCTAAATTATTTTTCTTGAGACCCTCTATATATCCAAGGTACCTGTTTTTTGTAGTAGTCTGCTCTTCCAAATTAAAGGTTATGTATCCTATATCCCTATGGCCATATTTACATAAGTAATCCACTGCTTTTTGGGTAGCTTCCTTATTATCTATAAGGACTGAAGGTATGCCTTTGTTTTTCAGTTCTCTGTCTGCCGATACCAGGGGTATGCCCCTGTTATAAATTTTTTCCACAAAAGATTCATTATTATATCCACTTATAAATATCAGGCCATCAACAAACTGGTCAAGAAGGGTATGCACCTGCCTTTCTTCTTCCTCCTTGTCATAAAAAGTGCAGCCGAGAATCAATATATAGCCTCTTTTTCTGGCAACTTCCTCCATTCCCTTTATAACATGTGAGCCAAAAGGGTTGGAAATATCCTGAAGTATTACGCCTATAGTATTAGTGCTCCTTGTCCTGAGGCTCCTTGCGATAATATTAGGCCGATACCCCAGCTTGTCTATAGCCTTTGATACTTTTTTTCTAGTTTTCGCAGTTACTATCCCTTTTTTATTGATAACATTGGAAACAGTGGAGATAGCCACTCCTGCTTCCCTTGCAATATCTTTTATGGAAGGAGACTTGTATTTTCTTCCCAATTTTTTCCCATAGTAATTGTAAATACAATAATAATACCATAAAAACGTTTTTTTTACAGTATTTTTTACAACCCTGTTTTTTAAAATGCTGCCTTGCAGGCAGCATTTTAAGGTCACCTATTAAAGATTTAGGGCTTTCTTTCTACCTACGACATGCTCTTCAATTTCCTTCATTGAATTTGAGAATTGTTCAGCTGTGTATTTAAATGCAGCCTGGTCAACAAAATTATCTATTTTTATTCCATACTCATCATAGCCTTCTTTAAAATAAGGTATCTTTAAAAGTTTCTGCATTATTTCGTCCGGAACAGGATCATCTATTTGCCTGTATATATCTTTTTGTTCACATATACTCATAAAGTCTTTCTGCATATCCGGATTTATGGTATAAACCATATTTCCGCCGGCTACTTTTTCAATATGGTATACGCAACCTGGCTCCGGGCCTACCCTGGCAGAGCAAAGGAGTAATTTGGAGAGATACCCGTTTTGGGGATCATTTAAAATTTTATGGGCTTTCTTGGCAATGGCAATTCCCGTCCACCTTCTAAGCTCATCATTTAGCTCGATGCCTACAGACTTGGCACTCTCATCATAAGCCTCACGGCCTTCAAACCTACCAATCATGATAGTAATAACCGATCGCCACTGTGAATAATCTATTCCCCACTCTTTTCCTCTCTGATAGCCCCTCTTTACAGCTTCAGCAACCTGCACTACCTGAGGCACATCAAATACCAAGGTTGCATTGGTGGGAATTCCTACAGAGGTTAGCAGTTCTATTACATATATGCCTTCTTTAGAGCCAGGGCATTTAATCATGATATTCGGGGAAACCTTCTTTAAAGTTAATCCCTGCCAAAGCATCTCTTTTACATCGGTTACCAGCCTGGGGTCCACCTGGGCACTTACATAGCCCCTGGTATAATTAGATTCTTCAAAGGAAGGCATATAAAGTGCTGCTCCCCTTTTAGTAATTTCTTTATATACTTCCCAGGCAAGATCATAGTTGCTTTTCTTGGGATTATCTTTAATTATCTGGTCTACTACCGGATTAACTTTTTCGGGAATAAGATCCAGTACTTTCCTAGTTAGTCTTGGGTTAGTGGTTACCCCATCATATAAGACATTTTCCGGATGTTCGGGATCAAATAATATTTTCATCCTCTTTTTGGTTAAATCTTTTAAGTCTTCAGGTGCTTTGTCCACCATTTTTTCTGCCCAGCTTTCAAAAATCAATGGGGATGAGTCCCACCAGACTTCCATTTCCTTTGAACTCTCAGATAGCCTATGTATGGCTGATTTTTCATAATTTGCCATTATTGTTTTACCTCCTTAAAACTGTTTTACTGCTTTTATAATATCTTCCTTATGCGGAATGCAAGCCTGCTCCAAGGTAGAATTATAGGGGATTGGAGTGTTAAGCCCGGCAACAATTTTTATGGGTGCATCTAGCCAGTCAAAGGCTAAGGTATTTACCTTAGCACAAATATCAGATGCTATGCTTCCCCTCTCACAGGCTTCGCTGACAATTACCAAATGGTTGGTTTTCTTAACTGAATTTATTAGCGTATCCTCATCAAGGGGCACTAGGGTTCTGGGATCAACTACCTCACAGCTTATCCCTTCTTTCTCCAATTCCTCTGCTGCCTTCAAAGATTCCAGTGCCATATTTGAATAAGCAAATATGGTTACATCGTTTCCTTCCCTTTTAATGTCAGCCTGCCCAAAAGGAATGCTGTATTCCTTTTCCGGTACTTCACCTTTATTTAAGTAAATCATTTTCTGCTCTATGAACATTACCGGGTTATCATCCCTGACTGCGGTTTTTAGCAACCCCTTTGCATCATAAGGGGTGGAAGGCATTACAACCTTTAAGCCTGGAACATGATAAAACCACGCTTCCAAGCTCTGGGAATGCTGGGCGGCAACACCTCTTCCAGCTCCCCCTTGCGTCCTTAAAACCAAAGGCACATTCAAGCTGTCGCCGGTCATGTACCTTATTTTAGCAGCCTGGTTGACAATTTGATCCATAGCCAGTGTAGTAAAATCTATAAACATAATTTCTGCTATTGGCCTGTAGCCTGTCAATGCCGCTCCAACACCTGAGCCGACAATGGCAATTTCAGAAATGGGGGTATTTACAACTCTTTCCGGTCCATATTTTTCCAGTAAACCACGGTATACCCTAAATGCTCCGCCATATACGCCAATATCTTCTCCAATCAAAAATACTTTTTCATCTCTGTCCATTTCCTCTATAACTGCTTCTCTTAATGCTTCTCTATATTCAAGTTCCCTCATTTATCTTACCCTTTCTCCTAAATTACAATTTAAATCTGCTTTACTTCTTCCAGAAATTCACCCAGATCAGGTTCCGGGCTTTCCTCTGCAAATTTAACAGCCTCATCCACTCTTTTTTGGATGTTCTTTTCCATTTTCTCTATTTCCTCTTCTTTTAAAACACTGTCTTTTATAAGCTGTTTTTTAAAATTTTTCACAGGGTCTTTTTCTTCTTTATAGTATTCTGCTTCTTCTTGTTCCCTGTATTCAGCAGGATCATTTGGATGGTGACCTGTAAACCTGTATGTCTTTGCTTCTATGAGGGAAGGGCCCTTACCTTTTCTGGCATGCTTTACCGCTTTGTCTACTGTTTTGAAAACTTCTAAGGTATCGCTTCCTTCTATAATGTATCCCGGCATATTATAAGCATCTGCCCTTTTTCCCACATCCTTGCAAGCTACTGAATCTTCAGAGCACATAGAAATAGCATACATGTTATTCTCACAAATATAAATTATGGGAAGCTTAAATACCGAAGCCATATTTAAGGATTCATGGAACACTCCATTATTAGCTGCTCCGTCTCCAAAAAAGCAAATAGCTACACGCCCTTTTCCTTCCATCTTACAGCTAAACCCAGCTCCCACAGATATAGGGATTCCTCCTCCTACAATTCCATTAGCGCCTAAAATTCCCAGTTCGGTGTCTGCAATATGCATAGAACCGCCCCGGCCTTTACAATAGCCTGTTTTCTTACCTAGTAGCTCTGCCATCATCTTGTTTAGGTCCCCCCCCTTGGCAATACAATGGCCGTGCCCTCTATGGGTTGAAACAATATAGTCCTCTTTCTCAATCGCTGAACAAGCACCCACTGCCACTGCTTCTTCGCCAAGATAAGGGTGTAGGTAACCCCATATTTTTGCTGTCTGATAAAGCTTTACTGTTTTTTCTTCAAACTTCCTTATCTCCAGCAACTTTTCCAACATTGCAATTTTATCTTTTTTATAAACTCTTGCCATTAAATGCCTCCAATTGCTAGTTTCTGATTTTTACTTATTATATGCAATTAATTGCGAATATGCAACAAAATTAAATTTTACTTAGTATAGATTCTGCAGCCTGACTATCTGTTACTAGTATATTTACTAATCTACCCCTCAGAGCCCCCAATATTGCAGCAGACTTTACCTTACTGCCAGCAATTCCTATAGAATAAGGAACTTTAAACAGTTCCTTTACCGGCATGGCAATAATCCTTCCCTTTAGGCTGCTGTCACAGATATTTCCTTCAATATTAAAAAAATGGGAAAACACATCACCGATTGCTTTATTTTTTTTCAAGGACTCCAAGTCATCTTTGCTTATGTGACCTGTTTTTATAAGGGTGGAAACAACTTTAGGATAAAGCGCTCCAATTCCCACCAGGGCTATGGCTATCTTGTCAAAGTAATCAGTAGTTCTTTTAATTGATGTTTCATTTAAAAACAAATCCCTGCTCTTCTTTGAATCAACTATAGCAGGAGCATACAAAAGGTGAGGCTCTACATTAAATTTAGAAGCAAACCTCCTGGCAATATCATGGCAGTTTAGGTTAACAGACAACTGATGTATGCCCCCGGTGATCTGTACTACCTCCACATCTTTATTGATTTTTGCCGGAAGACTATTTACTACTTCATTAACTGTGGTACCCCACGAGACACCAATAATATCCTTGTCCTTTATTATCTCCAAAAGGTAACTGGCAGCTGCTTGGCCCAACTTGGTTTTAAGTTCAATATCCGAGAGTCCACTGTTTTTCACCACAATGGCCCTCTTTAAGCTAAACTTCTTTTCAAGCTGCTCTTCTAGATTGGACACATTCTTTATGGGGTCAACTATATTTATCCTTACTATACCCGTATCCAGAGCTCTTTTCAGTATCCTGTTTACCTGGTATTTTGAAATCTTTAATTTATTGGATATGTCTTCCTGGGTCAGCCCCTCTTTATAATAAAGGTTGGAAACCTTTACCATAAGCTTTGTATCATAACTCATAACTTATTTTTCCAGTTCTTCTATTTTTTTAACTTTTTTAACCGTACCGCCAGTCCTTTCGATATCCAGCCATACTTTAAGTATTTCCTGGGCAAGGCTTCTACCTATTATAAAGGCACCCATGGTAAGAACCTGACAATCATTTGAGAGAATTGATCTTTGTGCCGAATAAAGATCATGGCATACTGCTGCCCTTATTCCCTTAAACTTGTTTGCGCATATTGCCATACCGATTCCTGTGCCACAAACCAAAATACCCCTATCAAAACTGCCTTTCTGCACTGCTTCAGTTACATCTTTTGCCACATCAGGATAATCATCTTTTATAGGAAACTTCTGATATTCAATGTTTTTTTCCTCCAGTATTTCTATTAAATCTTCCATTCTCTCTACCGCATTTGGGTCACATCCTATTGCAATTTTCATGGTCATCTCTCCTCTCATAAATTAATAAAATTCCGGATACTTTCTGCAATTTTTGGAGGGGTCAACCCATAATACTCCATTACCTCTTCATATTCCCCTACTTTTGCAAATACGTCGTTTACCCCAATTTTCTTAAGCTTTACTGGGTTATTGGTTGAAAGTATGTTGGATACTGCGCTTCCCAATCCATTTATAATATTATGTTCTTCCACAGTCACTACCTTTTTTGTTTTAGCACTTGATTTTAAAATCAATTCCTTATCTATTGGTTTTATGGTATGCATGTTAATAACTTCTGCGTCAATATCCTTAGCTTCCAGTATTTGCGCTGCGTCAAGGGACCTAGAAACTGTAGAAGAGACAGCAATTATGGTAATATCTGACCCTTCCCTTAACACTTTGCCCTTACCTATTACAAATTCTGCATCTCGGGCATTAATTCTTTTTGCCTCTTGCCTGTGTACCCTGAAATAAACAGGCCCGTCAAGCTCAACAATCTTCTGTAAGGCTTTCCTGTATTCTGGACCATCTGCGGGGGAAACAATAGTTATATTGGGTATAGAACTAAGGATGCCCACGTCTTCCAGCACCACATGGGTTGGCCCCAAGGCGCTAACAGAAAAACCGCAATTGTTTCCCATAATATTTACATTTAGTTCTGTCTTGCATACATCATCCCTTATTTGCTCAAAACACCTGCAAGTTATAAATGGGACATAGGCAGCAATAAAGGGTATTCTACCAGTCAGTGCCATTCCCGCAGCATGGCTCATAGCACTTTGTTCCTGGATCCCAAACTCAAAATGCCTCTCAGGGTATTTCTGGTTGAACGGTCCCCCTGAAGCCCCCAGCGAGCTGTCACAGGAGACATAAACTACATCAGGATTTTTCTCCCCCAGCTCCAGGAGCGCTTCGCTTACTACCTTTCTGGGGTTTTCATATATATTTTCATGTTCCAACTTTTGCCAACTCCTCTCTCCTAACCTTTTCTACCAATTCTATATCTTCATCTATTTTTTCAAGATCACAGTGCCAGTGGTGGAATTTAAAATTATCCTCACCAAAGGCCAGGCCCTTGCATTTTAGGGTATCCGCAATAACCACTGAAGGCTTTCCTTTCTTGAATGGAATTTCTGCCAGGGATTCATAGATTTGTCTGAAATTGTGCCCATCAATAGTTTTAACCTCCCAGCCAAATGAAGCAAATTTATCCTCAAAAGGCGATGTATCCATTATTTCTTCAGTTCTTCCGTTAACCTGAAGCCTGTTTCTATCCACAATGGCAACCAGGTTATCAAGCTTATGGTGGCTTGCAGCCATTGCTGCCTCCCACACGCTACCTTCACTGCATTCCCCGTCGCCTAGAAGGCAGAACACCTTAAAACC
>JBNJCV010000044.1:0-14711 GCA_051744245.1 Actinomycetota bacterium
CTAAAGATAGACGATGATAATAAAAAGATAACTTTTTTGAAATCTTAAAAGAAAATGGAGGCGGGCTCGGTACTGGCGGCTATGATGAGTTTGGCAGTGGTTTTGGTTTCAGGGTAGAGAAAACAAGCATAAAGGACAAGGGAAGAGATAGCACTATTGAGAAGCAATCTTGTTTTTTTGGTAAAAAATATGATTACAGTTTTGAGTTTGGCAAAATAAGGGAAGATATAAGAGTGATTGCTGAAAAATACGGGTATTCTTTGGAAATTGCTCTGATTGAAAAGCAGGTCAGGTAGTATTTGCTTTTTTTATTTTATTGTTTCCCTAAACCGGGTAACAACATTGGCACCTTCTTTTTGTAATTATGGTAGCCTGGTTTGGTTTCAGAAATATATTTTTCCATAAGGGGTATGCTGATAAAAATAAATAAAAGGGTTACAATTATGGGTCCTATTATTGTTATCCATATACCGGGGCGGGCCCCTATTTGTATTAGCCAGATACCCCACCAGAATAAGACTTCTCCAAGGTAATTAGGGTGACGGCAATAGTGCCATAATCCTTTATCGATATATTTGTTTTTGGAATTCCTTTTATCCCTGAACAAATCCATTTGCCTGTCTGCAATTGATTGTATAAGTACTGCAGTTATACATAAGGCAAATCCGAAAAAAGAAATAATACTAAATCTTGCTTTTAATCCAATACTGTAGTAGACGGGGGTCAGGGCAACAAATACTATCAAGGTGGGCATTAAATTGATGCCAAACAGGTTTGTTAGAAACCAAATCCTTGGATTATTCCTCTTGAGCCTGGAATATCTCCAATCCTGGTGGTCAAGGCCATTCCAGCGCATAGCCCAATTTAAGGTTAGCCTTATGCCCCAGATAAATACTGCAGCCAAAAACAGTATACCGGTAAGGGAAAATATGGTATTCTGTGATGATGTCCAAAATAAAATGATAATAATTGGAGCAATACTCCAGTACGGGTCGTAAATGCTTGAATTCTTTAAGATTACTCCGAAAAACCATACTACCAAAGTAGCTGCTATGTTTGCAAAAAGTGTTGCTACAAGCATGTGATTCCACAAAGATGAATTGTAAACAAGAATGCCTGTCAGGAACGCAATTAAATATATTACAGCAATAATTAAAAAGGATGGGCCTTTTTCTTTAAATTTATGCATAAAAACCTTTTGGGATAACCGTTTTGTTTTCCGTATTATATAACCCAAAGCAGGTTTTTCCAATTATTTTTATTGCTAAATCCAGGGATACAGTAAAATGCTGGGATTAACTTGTATGACAGACAATAATTGATGTATCTTTGAATATTATGCTGGAATTGTAAAAAAGGGGAAATGATAAAAAAGAGGGATCTTATAATAATTTTTATTCCAGCCTTCCTTATCCTGTTATCAGTTCTGGTTTTATTTTTCTACTTCCGGGACTCTTTTATGGCAGGCGGCACCAAAGTTTTCATAAATGATGGAAATAAAATTATATTTGTCTCCCTTCCTGCCGGAGCTTCTAATAAGCAAAGAGTAGATTTTAATTTCCCGGGAAGCTTTAAAATAATTCTAACTTATTGTTCACTATTCTTTTTTTGGGTAACTTTTTTTAAAGGCTGTGGACCGGTTGATACCAATAGTATTGGAACAAAATATCAAAAACATGGAAAGTTCTGGGATAAAAGTTATTGACTTGGAAACGGCTTATCAATTTTATAATGAGGGCAATGATTTTCTTTTCATAAATGTCCGGACTCAAGAAGAATACAAGGAAGGCCGCATAAAAGGGACAGCCAATATTCTCCTTTCTGAAATGGGCGGGAGGAGGGCTGAAATACCTAAGAAAAAAAGATAGTAGTATATTGCGATGGGCCCAGCTGTAACCGGAGCGACAAGGCAGCAAAAATATTAGTGCAAAATGGATATTCTAATGTATATGACTTGAGCGGGGGAGGAGTAATGGAATGGATGTTTAAAGAGTATTCCCGGGCGGCGGATTAACTTTAAGGATTAAAATCTTTTTCTTTCAATAAAAAAATTGAATTAAGGGCAAAAATATTTGGAAAGATATTTACTACCCGGTTCCTGCCCAGATTGTATATTTTTAAAATCTCTATATTTTTTTGTATGCAGTAATTTTTAAAATCTTTTATGCTTAAAAAGTGAACATTTGGAGAATTATACCAGCTATAAGGAAGGGAAGGGGTAGTAGGGGCTATACCTTTGAAGAATAGGTCTATCCTTGACTTGATATGAGCAAAATTAGGGAAACCAATTATTATTTTCTTAGCTACCCTTAGAGCATCTTTTAACAGAAATTCCAGGTTTTTAATTTCTTGCATGCTCTGGTTTAAAATTATGTAATCAAAGGATTTATCCGGATATTCTAATAAGCCGCTTTCAATGTCTCCGTGGAATACTGTTAATCCTTTTTCCATGCAGCTATATATCAGTTTTTCTTTAATTTCTATGCCATAAGCCTCTATGTTTTTTTCTTCCTTCAGTTTGGAGAGGAGTTCCCCTGACCCGCACCCGAGGTCTAAAACCTTAGAGTTGTTTTCAATTGTCTCAAAAATTATCCTGTGGTCTATCCTCATGTTATCCATCTTCTATTCTGGAATATATTTTTTTTAAAAAATTTTTTATTAGATGAGTTTGTTCTGCAAATTCTACCAGGAAAGCATCATGCCCGTATCTGGAATTTATCTCACAATAGCTTACCTCAATACCTTTTTGCTTTAATATTTTTACCAGCTGTCTCGATTGGCTAGGAGGATACAGCCAGTCTGAATTAAATGATATTACCAGAAATTTAGTTTTAATAGTGTTTCCGTTAGTTATTTTATCAGGGTCTGATAAGTCAAAATAGTCAATGGCTTTGGTTATGTAAAGGTAAGAATTCGCATCAAACCTTTTAACAAAACTGTTCCCCTGGTGTTGCAAATATCCCTCAACTTCGAATTCAGGTATTAATGAAAAATTTAAGTTGCCGTTTTTCAGATTTCTAGAAAATTTTTTTTCCATAGATTCAGCACTCATATAAGTTATATGGCCAATCATTCTGGCCAGGGCCAACCCTTCACCAGGTTGCCCTGAGTTATAATATTTTCCATCCTTCCATTTAGGGTCGGAAATAATTGCCTGCCGCCCTACTGCATTTAATGCTATCTGCTGGGGCGAGTGTTTTAGGGCAGTTGCAATAGGTATTGCTGATACTATATATTCTGGAAATGATGCCACCCATTGCAGCACCTGCATCCCTCCCATTGATCCTCCTGCTATGCATAATATTTTTTTTATTCCCAGATGGTCTATTAAATGTTTTTGGGCTTTCACCATGTCTGCAATGGTTATCAATGGAAAATCCAAACCATAGGGCTTGCCAGTTTTAGGGTTAACTGATGAGGGACCGGTGCTCCCTTTGCATCCCCCTATTACATTCGAGCAAATTATATAATACTTATTGGTATCAAAGGCTTTCCCCGGGCCAATCATGTCATGCCACCATCCAGGTTTCGTGCTGCCATCGTGAAACCCTGCCACATGGGCATCTCCGGATAAGGCATGAGCTATCAGGATGGCATTATTTTTAGAAGAATTGAGTTTGCCATAAGTTTCATAAGCAAGAGTAATAGGCCCCAGTCTATTATCAGATTCTACCTCCATCTGGTCAGGTGGATCTGCAAAGGTAAAGTATTCAGTTTTTACAATTCCAATATTCTTATTATTTTTCATCATTAAGTAGCTTTTTTTATTGCCTGATCTAAGTCTTTAATAATATCTTTTGCACTTTCTATACCTACTGAAAGCCTTATGTAATCTCCGGTTACCCCGGTCTGTTTTCTTTCTTTTTCGGAGAGTTGCTGGTGGGTGGTACTGGCAGGATGTATAGCTAGCGTTTTAGCATCTCCAATATTTGCTAGATGGGAGACAAGATTTAGGGAATTTATAAATTTTTTTCCTGCTTCTACGCCCCGCTTTATTCCAAAGCCAACTAACGCTCCTGATCCTTTTTTTAAGTATTTTTTTGCCCTTTCTCTTTCAGGACTGGATTTGAGTCCTGGATAATTAACCCAGGCTACCTTAGGGTTATTTTCCAAAAATTCTGCTACCTTTAAGGCATTACTGCAATGCCTTTCCATGCGTAAACTTAAGGTTTCAAGCCCCTGGAGAAACAGGAAGGCATTAAATGGGGAGAGGCAGCATCCCAAATCCCTTAACAGATTAACCCTTGCTTTTAAAATATAGGCTATGTTTCCCTGGGACTTGAATTCCTCAATAAAATTTAAGCCATGGTAACTCGGGTCTGGTTCTGCTATCAAGGGGAATTTGCCATTGGTCCAGTCAAATTTCCCTGAGTCGACAACAAGACCGCCAATGGATGTTCCGTGGCCACCGATAAATTTGGTTGCAGAATAAATGATAATGTCTGCACCATGATCAAAGGGCTTTAATATATAAGGGGACACTGTGTTGTCAATTATTAAAGGGATATGATGGTCATGGGAAAGTTTGGCTAAAGGCTCGATATCAGTGACATTTAAATTGGGATTGCTTATTGATTCTGCATAAATTGCTTTAGTTTTACCTGTTATCAAACTGTCAAAGTTATCCAAGTTATTAGTTTCAGCAAATTTTACATCAATCCCCAACCGCCTGAGCGTATTATTGAAAAGAGTATAAGTGCCCCCGTATAAATTCTTTGCTGATACTATTTCATCGCCAGCCTGGGCAATGTTTAAGATGGCAATTGTCTCTGCTGATTGGCCACTGGAAACGGCAAGGGCACCAATACCTCCTTCTATGGCTGCTATCCTGTTTTCCAGTACTTCGTTAGTAGGATTCATTATCCTACTGTAAATATTCCCAAATTTTTTTAGGGCAAATAAGTCGGCAGCATCTTCGGTGTCCTTGAACTGGAAAGAGGCTGTCTGGTAAACGGGAACTGCCTTTGCTCCTGTAGCTGTATCAGGTTTCTGTCCGGCATGAACCAGCAATGTTTCAATATCTAAATTATGTTTGTCATTCATATCTACTTCCCCTTTATAATTAATACTAGTAATACTATAGATTTAATAGTATAATATGGAGAAATGTTAATGTCAATTGAAGTTAAAAGATTGGAGGAAAAAATGGCATTAAAAAAAGAAACTTATCCGGTAATTGGTGTTGAATGTGCCTCTTGTGTTAGAAAAATTGAAACTGTTTTAATGAAGACAGATGGTATAAATAATGCTGGAGTTAATTTGGCTTCAGAAAAGTTAACAATTGAATATGATGACAGTAAGGTTAGTCCTGAAGAGATAGGCAAGATTGTAAAGAAGATTGGTTACGAATTGGTGACCTAGAGGGGCAAAAGAATGGATATATCCAAATTAGAAAAAAAGAGAGAACAAATAGAGAAAAAGAAGCAAAAGAAATTACTCCAAAAGCTTATTACAGGGATTATCCTATCTGTTTTAATTCTTTTAATCTCCCTTAACGTGGTTCCCGGCCTGAATATGCTGGAAGACCAAATTAGGTTTATAAT
Source organism: Actinomycetota bacterium (assembly GCA_051744245.1). GTDB lineage: Bacteria > Actinomycetota > Humimicrobiia > Humimicrobiales > Humimicrobiaceae > M55B165. The sequence continues at coordinate 5,544 of JBNJCV010000044.1, forward strand.
ATTGTTTTTATTAGCTTTGCCGGTACAAGTATGGGTGGGTTCCCAGTTCTACAAAGGTTTGGTAGTTGTATTTAAATACAAGACAGCGGACATGAATACATTAATAGCTATCGGGACCCTCTCAGCTTTTTTGTATAGTACTATGGTAACCTTTTTCCCGTCCATTTTTATAAATGCCGGAATTGAGCCACATGTTTTTTTTGATACTGCTGCCATGATTATTACTTTAATACTTTTAGGAAGATTTTTTGAGGCTAGGGCTAAAGGAAGGGCTTCAGATGCCATTAAAAAATTATTTAAGCTACAGGCCAAAAAGGCAAGGGTTATCATTGGAGGCCAGGAAAAGGAATTAGACACCAGTGAAGTTGAAGTAGGCAATATTGTGTTGGTTAAACCGGGTGAAAAGGTCCCTCTGGATGGTACTATAATAGATGGTCATTCGGCAGTGGATGAATCCATGGTAACCGGAGAATCAATACCAGTGGACAAGAAAAAGGGGGATGAGGTAATAGGCAGCACCATAAATCTTTCCGGGGCTTTTAAATTCAGGGTTACCAAAGTGGGGGAAGATACATTTCTCAGTAAAATTATAAAGTTAGTTGAAGAAGCCCAGGGAACCAAAGCCCCCATCCAGAGGCTAGCGGATACAGTTGCCAGTTATTTTGTACCCATAGTTATCTCTATTGCTGTTATAACTTTTATTGTTTGGCTTATATGGGGTCCTAAACCGTCAATTACCATTGCCCTGGTAAACTTTATATCGGTTATTATTATTGCTTGCCCCTGTGCATTGGGGCTGGCAACTCCTACCGCCATAATGGTGGGCACAGGCAAAGCAGCTGAAAATGGAATACTTATAAAAGATGCTACTAGCCTGGAAATTGCCCATAAAGCAGATACCATAGTTTTTGATAAGACAGGTACTCTAACCAAAGGGGAGCCTGAAGTTATGGATATTATAGTGGAAAATAGCAATTATAGTGAGGAGCAGCTATTGAGGCTGTCGGCAAGCGCCGAGATGCATTCTGAACATCCATTAGGCAAATCAATGGTAAAGAAAGCCAAAGAGCTGCAGCTGGAACTAGAAGAACCTAAGGAATTCAATTCCATAACCGGCAAAGGAATATCTGCAGAAGTTGACGGCAATAAAATATTAAAGGGAAATCAGGCTTTAATGAATGAAAATGAAATAGATACCGGGAGGCTTGAAAAAGAAGCGGAAAAACTTTCCAGCCAGGGAAAAACTCCTATTTTTGTGGCTGTTAATAAAGAGATTGCGGGAATAATTACAGTTACCGACCAGGTTAAAGAAGATGCGGTTAAAAATATTAAGGAATTGCAGGGCCTAGGCCTGGAAGTGGTAATGATTACGGGAGATAATCATAATACGGCCAAGGCTATTTCCAGCAAATTAGGAATTGACAAGTATTTGGCAGAAGTTCTCCCAGAACAGAAAAACGGGGAAATAAAAAAATTGCAGAATGCAGGGAAAATAGTGGCCATGGTTGGTGACGGAATAAATGATGCCCCTGCCTTAATGCAAGCAGATATAGGAATTGCAATTGGAACCGGAACTGACATAGCAATTGAATCAAGTTCTGTTACCATAGTTAAGGGATATATAAAGGACGTTGTTAATTTGTTTATGCTTTCCAGAAAAACCATCAGGGTAATAAAGCAAAACTTATTCTGGGCTTTTTTCTATAATAGCGTATTGATCCCGGTGGCTGCTGGAATATTATATCCGTTTTTCGGTATCCTTATTAATCCAATGTATGCGGCTGCAGCTATGGCATTCAGCAGCATATCGGTGGTTAGCAATTCCTTAAGGCTTAAAAGGGCAAGGTTAAAATAGGAGTATTGAATTATTATATGGATTATAATAAAATTATCAATAGTAATACTATAGCATTAGTAGAAAATTGGAGAATTAATATATGAAATTATCAACAAGGTCAAGATATGGGACAAGGCTGATGCTGGAGCTAGCTCTAAACTACAATAACGGCCCAGTCCTTTTAAAGGATATCAGCCAGAAACAGGATGTATCGTTAAAATATCTGGGTCAGCTTATTATCCCCTTGAAAGCGGCAGGCCTTATTGGTTCTACCCGGGGAGCACATGGGGGCTATTTTTTGGCTAAACCTCCTTCAGAAATTAAAATAAGCAAAATAGTAACCTCGGTTGAAGGGTCATTAGATTTAGTCGAATGCGTAAGCCATGAAAGTGTTTGTGAAAAATCTGATGACTGCATCACTAGAAAAATATGGAAGGAATTATCAAACAGGTGTTACCAGTTTTTAGATTCAATTACCTTGAGTGAGTTAGCTGAATTTTGTAAGTCAGGCAAAAATATTGATAAATTCATTAAAGAAAAGGGCAAAGTTTAAATGGCAGATAAAAAGAAAAAAGTATCTATGGTTGTATTTAGCGGTGATATGGATAAATTAGTAGCTGCTTTTACCATAGCCACCGGGGCAGCAGCTTCCGGAATGGATGTAACCATGTTTTTTACATTTTGGGGGCTGAGGGCTATTAGGAAGAATAAAAAAACTGGTAAAAGCTTTTTTGGCAAATTAATGGGATTATTCTATGGCGGTGGCTTGAGCAGTGCTGCTCCTTCTAAATTTAGTTTTGGGGGCCTGGGAAGGTGGATGTTTAAAAAGATGATGCAAGCAAAAAAGGTTCCCAGCCTGGAGGAATTGAGAAAAATGGCCTTAGAGATGGGGGTAAAGCTATATGGGTGCCAGATGAGCATGAGCGTTATGGAAATTCCAAAAGAAGTCCTTATTGATGAAGTAGATTCATGTGTTGGTGTGGCTTTCTTTATTGACCAGGCACAGGAATCTGATGTAAGCTTATTTATATAATTTTTTCGATAAAATGGCAGGTAAGATGGAAAATAAAAAGTATATATTTCTTGACAATGTTTCAACCACCAAGGTAGATGAAAGGGTATTGGAAGAAATGCTTCCTTACCTAAAAGAGGAATACGGCAATCCCCAGGCATTATATGAGCTTGGGACCCGTGCAAGCAAGGCAATAGAGACTGCAAGAGAAAAAGCTGCCTCGCTTATAGGGGCGGACCCTGGAGAAATTTATTTTACCTCTTGTGGAACTGAATCAAATAATTTTGCCCTGGAAGGCTTAACTGAACCAGTCAAGAAAAAGGGAAACCATATTATAACTACGGAAATAGAGCATTATTCTATCCTAAACAAATTGAAAGATTTACAGAAAAATGGGTGGGAAGTAAGTTATGTGGCAGTAGATGAAAATGGCTTTGTGGATCCTATGGATATAGAGAAAGAAATAAAGGAAGATACCATATTAATATCAGTAATGCACGCAAATAATGAAATTGGCACTATACAGAATTTAGCAGAAATTTCAAAAATTGCTAAAAAGAACAATATTATATTCCACAGTGACGGCGTTGCTACTGCTGGAATTATTCCGGTGGATGTAAACAAGCTGGGGATTGATGCCTATAGTTTTTCTTCCCAGCAGATGTATGGGCCTAAAGGTGCTGCGGCATTATATGTTAAAAAAGGGAGAAAGCTGAAGCCTTTTTTAATTGGTGGAGTTCAGGAAAAGGGAAGAAGGGCAGGAACAGAAAATGTTCCTGGCATTGTGGGCTTCGGGAAAGCAGCCGAAATAGCCAGAAAAGAAATTGATGAAAATATGAAAAAGGCTGTAAAGCTTAGGGATATGTTAATTGATGGATTGTTGGATAAAATAGAATATATAAAATTAAATGGGGACAGGGAAAACAGGTTGCCAGGAAATGTCCATATTAGTTTTGAATACATAGAAGGGGAATCGATAGTTTTGAGGTTAAATTATGAAAAGATTGCAGTAGCTACAGGCTCTTCATGTGCATCGCAAGCCTTAAAAAGTTCACATGTGCTCAAAGCAATTGGCCTGGATTCAGCTACTGCCCAAAGCTCAATACTATTTTCTATCGGGAAATATAACACTAGGGATGAAATTGGCAGGCTGTTAGAAGTTCTCCCGCCAATCGTCTCTAAATTAAGGGATATGTCACCACTATACAATAAAAGTAAAAAAGAGGTTTAATTATGGATTACAGTGAAAAAGTTATGGATCATTTTATGAATCCGCGCAATATAGGTGAGATAAAGGATGCTGATGGGGTAGGTGAAGTAGGAAATCCGGTTTGCGGGGATATGATGACCTTTTATATCAAGGTTAAGGATAATAGGCTAGAGGATGTAAAGTTTAAGACCTTCGGTTGCGGGGCGGCAATTGCAGTATCCAGCATGGTTAGCGAGATGGCTATTGGTAAATCTTTGGATGAAGCCATGAAGATCACCAATAAAAATGTGGCCGAAGAATTAGGAGGCCTTCCAAAAAATAAGCAGCATTGCTCAAATCTGGGGGCTGATGCCCTGCACAAGGCTATAAAAAATTATTTATCGAAAGAAAAGGTAAAATAACATGGAAAAAAATATAGAAAAAAATAGAACTGTTTGCAAGTGTCCTTATTGTGATGCTGAGTTAAAATCCCAGGACAATGATTATTGTTCTTATTGCAAAATAAAAATATACCATTGTGATAATTGCGGAAATCCTGTATCAAGCAATATTGATATATGCCCAAAATGCGGCAAAAAATTATAAACAAATAAATATAGGAAATGGAAAGAGAAAAAGAACCAAAAATTGACCAATATCTTGATTGTACCGGACTTTACTGTCCTGTTCCCATTTATGAGACCAGGAAAAAAGTAGACAGCATGAAAAAAGGGCAGATCCTGAAAATGGAGGCTGATGACCCTGGAGCTGAAGCAGATATAAGAAGCTGGGCTAAATCAACAGGCAATGATTTACTAAAAATTAAAAAAGGTCCAGATAAGATGATATTCTATATTGAAAAATCCTGATTTTAATTGCAGAAGCTATCATAGATTGCTATAGTTATTCCAATTATAAATGGCTATCTAAAATACATTGGATAAAGATTTAGAATCTATACAACAGGCAAGAAAACTTTCAGAAAAATCCCTGCATGCATATAAAAACTTTTCAAGCTTTCCCCAGGAAAAAGTGGACGCTATTATAAGGTCAATGGTAGAAGCTGGCATAAGTGCTTCAAGGGAACTAGCTGAATTGGCAGTAAGGGAAACTAGTTATGGAAGGGTTGAGCATAAAGTTGCCAAAAATTTATTTTCCACCAGAAATGTTTATGAATCAATAAAAGATTTAAAAACTGTTGGAGTAATAGATAAAGATGAAAAAAAGAAGATTATAACTATTGTCCACCCCATGGGAGTAATTGCGGCGGTTACTCCTACCACTAACCCAACTTCTACTGTAATGTTTAAAGCCTTGGTTTCAGTCAAATCAAGAAATGCTATTGTTTTTGCCCCGCACCCTAATGCCGCGGAGTGTTCAAAAAGGGCAGCAGATATTATGAGCATGGCGGCAGAGTCAGCGGGCGCTCCGCCAGGCCTGGTATCCTGTATGGATGTGGTAACTTTAGAGGGGACCCAGGAGTTAATGGCTTCTCCCAATATTTCAATAATTCTGGCAACAGGAGGGCTTTCAATGGTTAAGGCAGCCCATTCTTTTGGAAAGCCAGCCATTGGGGTGGGGCCAGGAAATACACCGGCATATATTGATAAATCTGCAAACTTGAAAAAAGCAGCCAGCGATATAATTGCTTCTAAGACTTTTGATAACGGGGTAATTTGTTCATCTGAGCAGGCTATAATAGTCCACAGTGAGGTGGAAAACAGATTTAGGGGGATTATGGAGGGGCAGGGATGCTATTTTTTGTCCAGGAATGAAATAGAAATTTTAGGAAAACTATTTATAAAAAATGGCAAAATGGATCCTAGCATGGTTGGGAAATCAATAAACTATATAAGCAATGCAAGTAACTTATCTTTTCCACCTTATACTAAACTTTTAATTGCTCTGCTTGGAGGTGTTGGACCTAAATTCCCATTATCCAGGGAAATACTCTCACCGGTACTAGCTTATTATACTGCGGGCAATTGGGAAAAAGGCTGTGATAGGTGTATAGAGATATTGAATTTCGGGGGGCTTGGTCACACTATGGCCATACACGCTATTGATGAGAAAGTAATAGATGAGTTTGCCCGGAAAAAACCTGTATTCAGGATTCTTGTAAATACTCCTACTTCACAGGGGGCCATAGGATTAACCACTTCACTAACACCTTCAATGACACTGTCTACCGGAACCTGGGGCGGGGGTATTTCTACTGACAATATTTCTGCATATAATTTGTTAAATTTTAAAAGGGTTGCCTATGAGACTGTTCCTATAGATGGCCAGAGTGATAAAAACCAAAGCTCTACCGGCATAACTGAAAAAGAAATCGAAGATTTAGTTAGAGAAACTATAAAGCAGTTGGGAATTTAAAGATAAAACCAAAAATATGAAAATATTTGTAATAAATTCTGGCTCCACTTCCATAAAATTTAAATTGTATTCCATGCCTGAGGAAAAGGTTATTGCCCATGGAAAAGTTGCAAACATTGGGCAGCCTAAGTCTGCGCTAAATTATTTTCACAATGGCCTGGAAGAAAATATAGACAGAAAAATTGAAAACCACAAAGCTGGCTTAACCCTGGTAATTGAAAGGCTATTGGATGAAGAAAAGGGTGCTATCAAAGATATTAAAGATATTAAAGCATTAGGTCATAGGGTAGTAAATATTGGGGATAGGATAAGGGGCTCGGCTATTATTAATGATAGGGTAATAAGCTATATCGAGGAATGTCTGGATCTTGCCCCACTGCATAATCCCCCGAATTTGACCGGAATTAAGGTTTGCCGGGAATTGTTTGGAAGCGGGACTCCGAATGTTGCAGTTTTTGATAATATCTTCCACCAGGATATACCCGAAAAGGCATATTTATATGGAATTCCCTATAACCTTTATGAAAAATATAAAATAAGGAAATATGGATTCCATGGGATTGCTTACAAATATATGGTGGAAAAGGTTTCCGAGCTTACAGCAAAAAGTTTAAAAGAATTAAAAATAGTAGCAACCATGCTGGGGGGAGGCTCTTCAATTACTGCATTCGATAGGGGCAGGACTTTAGATACTTCCATGGGTTTTACGCCAGCTGAAGGATTATTAATGTCTACCCGGACAGGGGACCTAGATCCTGCTATTATTCCTTATATAATGAAAAAAGAGCATTTGGATATCCAGGGGATTGACAATTTTATAAATAAAAGGTCAGGGTTGTTTGGCCTTTCGGGGAAATTCAGGGATTACAAGGATATTGAGAAAGGAGTATTATCCGGAGACAATGACTGTATCAGGGCTTTTAATTCATACTGTTACAGGATAAAAAAATACATAGGTTCATACGTAGCGGTAATGAACGGGATAGACATCATTGTCTTTGGCGGCGGGATAGGGGAGAATTCTCCTATAACCAGGAAGGAGATATTAAAGGATCTGGATTATTTTAAAATATATATAGATCCCCAAAAAAACAAGCACCTACAAGGGGAAGGACAAATTTCTGCCAGCAAGTCAGAAGTGGCTGTATTTGTGGCAAATGTCGATGAGGAGTTAATAATTGCAAGAGAAACCTATAATTTACTAGCCTAACTTAAATAAATTTTTAAAGTTTTTTCTAAATTTCTCCACTTTCGGAGATATTATTGTTTGGCAGTATGGCTGGGATGTATTATTCTCAAAATAATTCTGGTGATAATTTTCAGCTTTATAAAATTTTTTAAAAGGTTTTACTTCTGTAACAATAGAACCGCTATATATATTTTTTTCTCCCAATTTCTTAATATAATCTTTAGCTATCCTTTTTTGATTTTCTGATGTGAATAATATAATTGAGCGGTATTGGCTGCCCACATCATTTCCCTGTCTGTTCGGAGTAGTGGGATCATGGATAGAGAAAAATATTTTCAGTAGTTGCCTGTAGCTTATAATTTCAGGGTCAAATCTTATTTTTATTACTTCAGCATGGCCTGTATTTCCCGAACACACCTCCTCGTACGTGGGGTTTTTCCTAAACCCGCCGCTATAGCCAGATTGTACTTCCTCTACTCCCTTTAGTTGTCCAAATATAGCTTCTAAGCACCAAAAGCACCCTCCTCCTAAATAGGCTATCTCTTTTTGCATTTATTTCCTCCTAATGCAGGCTGTCTATTATTGTTTAAGTTTATATTAACATTATTATATATCATTATATTTGCAACCTTCTTTAATAAAGCATTTTACCTAATTATTCTTAGTCGTGATATTTTCAACTTTTATTTTAGGTATTACTTTATATCTTTTATATAATTCTCATAAAATCTGTAAAAACAAGAAGCTAAAAGATAAAGGAAAGGGGAGGCTTGATTTCCTCATTTTTGCCCATGCTTTAGATATCACCCCTGCGATATTATTTTTTATTTCCTGCTGCTTCACGCATTATCCCATTATTTTAAAGCTTATTAGCTACTATAAAGTTTATAGTTATATTTTCAAGTCTGCTTGATAAATTTAAGGCATTGATGTTTATAAGCAAAGGAAAATTATTCCAAAAACTACAGCTAAAAGTTGTGGCTTCTTTTTTTACATCCTATTAGGCTAGGAAAAACCCTAATACTGTATCTAATAAAATGGGAACAGATAATCAGGGGCAATGCAAGCATTTTATAGCAGGAAAGATGATAATAACTGGGCTTGCTACAGGAGCAACTGTATAAGATACCGTTCCGGAAACAATAGCTACGGGCAGGGGTTGCTTAAAAGGAGTATAGCCATATTTTCCAGAGTAATTAAAACTTTTTTTAAAATATAACTGGATAATATCATTGTACCCTTGTTAATGTGGATAAAAAATGGTACTTAATAAAAAGAAGCTCTAATATTTGAAATTACAATTTTTATCTAAAAATTGTACTGAACCTTTGCTATACAGTAATCTTTTTAAAATAAAGAGATGAATGAAAAAAGGGCACCTTTTGGTGCCCTTAGCTTGTTACATCATTGGTGGTGAACTTGGCATTTGCGGCGTTTTCCCTTTTTCTGGTTTTTCACCTACAATTACTTCAGTAGTAAGCAGCAATGCTGCAATAGATGCTGCATTCTGAAGTGCGCTCCTGGTAACCTTGGCAGGGTCAATTATGCCCTTGTCAATCATGCTT
>JBNJCV010000045.1:0-14692 GCA_051744245.1 Actinomycetota bacterium
AAAAACTCTAATCTGCCAAAAATCATGCCCGCAATCTCAGTCCATAGTACTACATCAGGAGCAGTTGGCGAAGTAATACCCACAGAAAGCCCGACCGTTCCCACCGCAGAACCAAATTCAAACAGGGATTCCCTCATGCTATAACCAGACAACATTAAAACCAAAGACCCTGCTAAATAAAACAAAATATAAATCATTACAAAATTAGCTATCCTTACAACATGACTCCTGGTCACATAATACTTGCCTTCCGGCTTGTAGATGTAATTTTTTCTAACTATATTTTTGGGTAAAAAGTAAGATTTGATATTCCATATAAATGATTTAATCAATACATATATCCTGTAACTTTTAACACCGCCAGCAGTAGCGCCTATACCGCCGCCTACAATCATTAAAAGGATAATTATAAAAACTGAAAAATTATCCCAATTATTAAAATCCGCGGTTGAGTAACCAGTGGTGGATACAGCGGTTATTATCTGGAAAATGCCTGTCCTTAAACTTTCCCCAACACTTTCATAAATTTTTACCAGTGAAAAAAAAGTAACTACCGGGGAAAATATTATTATCAGTAAAAAAATAAACCTGACTTCCCCTATCCTGGCAAATTGCCTAATTTTTCCCCTCAGCAATAAATAATGGGCTGCAAAATTTGTAGTCCCAAGAAGCATCAATATAATAGTTACAAGCTCAATTGCCAAACTATTATATGCTCCAATGCTATTTATTTTGGTAGAAAACCCCCCGGTGCTCAGTGCTGCCAGGGAATGGTTTACCGAATCAAACCAGGGCATGCCTGCAAATATATATAAAACCGCCCCTGCTGAAAAATATCCAAAATAAATGGTCATGATAAGCTTGGTTGATTTTACCACATTGGGAAGGAGCTTATCAGATCTTCCTTCTGCATTGTAAAGGCCAAAGCCATGAGGCCCAATAATAGCAGAAAGCATGATTACTGCTAATCCAGCACCCCCTAAAAACTGCATTAAGCTTCTCCACAGCAAATATATGTTAGGTGCATTCCCTACATCTACAACCGTAAGGCCCGTAGTAGTCCAACCGCTAACTGATTCAAATATCGAATGTAAGGGTTCCATGGTACCCAGCAGAAAAAAAGGAATAGCAGATATCAGCATTACCAAAAACCATGACGCCACTACAATAACTCCCCCCTGCTTTAATGATAAGGAGGCTTCTTTTCTGTATTTTAAATTCTGCCTTAATAAAAGTCCCAGTACTGCTGCTATACCAGAAGGTATTAAAAAGTTTTTTAGGTAGATAATTTCACCGGGAAAAGCAATCAAGGATAAAAGCGGAATAAGCAAGGCTACAGCCAACCCTAAAAGAATGGTGCCAATATAGCCTAGTATCAATCTGTAGCTTTCTTTTAATTGCTGGGCTAGCAACATGCCTACTCTAACCTTCCTACCAGGATCTTTAGAACTTCAGATTGGATATCCGGCAAAGTCAATATTATAACCCTATCTTTTGCTTTAATTAAAGTATCTCCGCTGGGAATTATTGGATTGCCTTCCCTTACTATACAGCTAATTATTGCCTGGTCAGGAATCTTGATTTCTTTTAAACTTTTACCTACCGCAGGATAATCCTCGTGTATCTCCAGTTCAACTACTGCCACCTTGCCTTCTTCTAAAGGTATTAAGTTGGTTATCTGGTCTACAAAAACCTTCTGTTCAATTAATGAAGATATTATGCCTGGCGTGCTTATAGTAGTATCTACACCCAATTTATCAAATACTTCAATATTTTCAGGATCATTTACCAGAGCCAAGGTTTTTTCTACCCCAAACAATTTTGAAGCTAGCTGGCAAATTACTAAATTATCCTGGTCTTTAGGAGTTAAGGTTATAACCAGATCTGCAGCGGTTACCTCCGCATCCTCTAAAATATAGGGCTTGGTACCATTCCCGTTAACAATTTTTGCACTATATCTTTTTGCAAGCTTTCTGCAGAATTCCCTATCATCATTTATTACTGTGACATTGTGCCCTTTGGAAATAAAAGATTTGGTCAAAAAATGTATTTTCTTTCCCCCACCCACAATAATAATATTCATAACTATTCCTCCGCTCCTTCTTCGACAATATCAATAAATTTTTTTGCAGACAGAATAGTAGGCGAGATAATATTTATGTCTAACCCTTCATAAAGTTTTTTCATAGTTACGTCAAATATCCTGGCTATTACCTTAGGAACATTAAAAATTATCTTAGCTATTTGTGCCACCATTATATTAGCATTATCATCATCAGTAACTGCAATTAAAATATCTGCCTGGTCAATTTTTGCCTCAATCAACACATCTTCCTCAATTGCATCTGCTTCAATAGTGAAGCCGCTAAAATCAACCCCAAGCCTTCTGAATGCATTTGATTCCTTGTCTATAACAACTACGCTTTTTTTCTTTTTAGAAAATAAATTTGCAATGTGCGATCCCAGGCGTCCACAGCCAACTATTATAATATATTCATCCTTAGGTTTCCCCTTGTTCATCCTCTTCCCCCAAATCCATTCCCTTTTTAGAATATTTAAATTCTGTTATTCTTTCTAAATTTCTCTGTGCAGGCTCATAGGAAGGATCCATGTCCAATGCCGCCCTATAATATTTAGTTGCTTTTTTAAAATGGTTATTGCTTTCGTTAATAGCTCCTAAAAGGTTATATGGTTCTGGGGAATCAACATCTTCTAATAATGATTTTTTTAGAAACTTTTTTGCTTTTCCATAATCCTTGTTTATGATACATCTTTTAGAAAACTCTATTAAATCCTCAAAACTTTTTAATTTGTTTTCTTCAAGCTCTGCCCTGCCAAATATCTTTTTAACTAAATTCCTTATTTCTTCAGGGGTAAAAGGCTTGCTTAAAAAATCAATGGCCCCTAATTTCATGGCCTCAACAGCCCTTTCCACAGTACCGTAAGCAGTCATCATTACTACATTTGTACTGTCTTTCCTCTCCCTGAGTTTGTTTAGGACTTCCATTCCATTCATACCCGGCATTTTTATATCAAGCAAAACTAAGTCAAAATTATCATCCTTTATTTTCTTAAGGGCTTCTTCCCCATTAACTGCAATATCTATATCGTAACCTTCATTTGCCAGGCATTGTTTTAAAGTTTTTCTAATATTCTGTTCATCATCAACAATTAATATCTTCTTGCTCATTTTCCCTCCTTTAAAAAATTTCCTAATACTTTTTTTATCTTTTCATGGTTAAACGGTTTTACAATAAAATCATCGCCCCCAACTTCAAATGCCTTATCAATATCCTTCTCACCAGTCTTTGCGCTGATGAAAACAATGGGAATATTTTTGGTATTAGTTTCCTTTTTTAGGGCTTCGCATACCATGTATCCATCCATCTTTGGCAAAATAATGTCCAGCATTATCAGGTCTGGTACCTTTTCCTGTGCCTGCTCAATGCCCTGTAAACCGTCTGAGGCCACTACTACTTCATATTTTAATTTCTCCAGATACATTTTTAATGACAGCACAATATTTTTATCATCTTCAATTATTAATATCTTTTTCATTTTTTACCTTTTCTAGCTTTATTTAAAGTAAAATAAAATGTACTTCCCTTATTTAATTTGCTTTTAACCCAGATATCTCCACCATGTGCATTTATTATTTCTTTGCTTATAGCCAGCCCCAAGCCTGCCCCCCCTGCTTCAGCCTGCTCCTTATCCTTAACCTGGACAAACTTTTCAAAAATCACTTTCTGGAAATCTTCTGAAATCCCCTTCCCGTTATCAGATACAGAAGTTATTACTTTTCTTCCCACTTCCTTAAACTTTATTTCCACTAGTCCGCTACCGTCAGAAGGAGAGTATCTGATAGCATTAGCAACAAGGTTTGTTATTACCCAGGCTATCTTATTAAAATCAGCCTGGACTTTGGACATTTTTTTACCCTTATCTATTTTAACTTTTACATTTTTTTTATCTGCCTGTATCTCCAATGGCTTAACAGCCTTAGCAGTAATATCTACAATATTGGCAGGATTTAGGTTCATCTGTATTTTCCCTGACTCTATCCTGGATAAGTCCAGTAATTCTTCTACTAATTTAGTCAACCTGGTTTCATCTTGCTTTATTGCTTCCAGCAACTCTTTCTGTTCTTTGTTAATTTTCCCCGGCACTTTGTCCAGCAACAAACCTACTGCCATAGAAATTGAAGTTAAAGGGGTTCTAAACTCATGGGACACTTTTGAGACAAAATCAGATTTCATCTTATCTATCTTTTTAAGCTTGGTAATATCCTGTACCAGGGTAATAATTCCGATATGCTCTTTTTTCAGCCCCCTTATGGGGGTGACATTAACCCGGTAATGCTTGCTTTTTCCATTCTTTTCTATGGAAAAATCTGTATATTTCTTGCTTTCCCTGTTATCCGGTTCTTCTTTTACTTTATCAATTACCTTAAAAATTTCTTCATTATTAATTGATTCCAAGAAGTGCTTGCCAGTAGCTTCCCTTTCCTTTATATTAAATATCCTTTCAGCTGCCTTGTTTAACAATATAATGTTATTATCAACATCAGTTACTATGATGCCATCATTAATGCTTTCTACAATTGCTTCAGCCTTGTATTTTTCCTTCATTATATTTTCAATATTTAGCTTTTCAAAAAATTTTAGCTTTTCTGTCATAGTGTTAAATACCCTGGAAAGCTCTGCAATTTCATCATTTCCACTAATATTTAATTTCTGCGAATAATCCTTTTCAGAAATAGATTTTAATTTCTTTATCAGAATATTTATTGGATTTATTATTTTTCTTGACAGGTAAATAGCAATTAGAATACCAATTATAATGGTGGCAACCGAAACGCCCAATATTGAATAAGTAGCTTTATTTGCAGTGGCTTCAGCTTCTTTCTGGAGGCCTACCATAGATACTTGGTTAATAGCTAGAAGCTGTCTCAGGTCTTCTTTGATGCTTTCAAACAGCGGAAACAGCTGGTTATAATAACTATTATTAAAATTTATCTCTCCCCCGCTCTGGGCTAAATTATAAAAAGATTGGACATATTCCCTGTAAGAGGTATTAATACTTTCTATTATTTCAATTTCCCCTTCTTCGGTGATATTATCCTCTGTGCGTGACAGGTGCTTATAAAAGATAACTTCATTATCCTTAAAGGCAGTAACCGCTTCCCCGCTCCGCTCAAACATATAAGTCAATGTAGCACTATCCTGTCTTTCTATGGCTATCATCATTTGCTGGCCAGCTACTATGCTCTTGTAATTTTCCAGCATTATATTTTCTATTGATTCCTGCAATCCTGAAAAATTTACTGCAGCCCATATGCTGTTTCCGATAAGTATTACCAGCAGAATAGTAAAAAACAGGAATAGTTTTGATTTTAGTGTTTTTGGATATTTAAGATTCACTTATTCAATCTTTATAATAGTTCTCAAAACTCTTATAATATTAAACATTATACTATAATATTAAAGCAAAGAAGTCATTATTTGTTTTTTTACTAATTAAAGAATATGAAATTTTACGGTTCTACAGATATAGGAAATGTAAGACATAATAACGAAGACTACTATCACGCCAGCACAAACCTCTTTATAGTAGCAGATGGCATGGGTGGACATCAGGCAGGAGAAATCGCAAGCAAAATGGCCACCGAGACCTTCAGGGATACATTTAACCGGCACCTGGATAAAAATAACCAGAGAGACAAAATTAAAGATTACATAAGGTGGAGCATAGAAAAAGCCAATACCAAGGTTTTTAGGGCTTCCATATCAGATGCCAGATACACGGGTATGGGAACCACCCTTACCGCTTGCTATATCAAGGGTGATAATGCATATATTGGCCATGTGGGCGACAGCAGGCTATATTTAAAAAGGGACAGCAAGCTAAAACTGAAAACCGAGGACCATACCGTGGTTTGGGAGATGTATGAAAATGGCAAGATTAGCTATGAACAAACATTTAGCCACCCCCAAAAAAATATATTAACTAATGTAATAGGAACCAGCGAAAATATAAGGATTGATGTGTTTGAAATACCTGTCAAAAAAGATGATGTAATAATCTTATGTTCAGACGGGTTAAATTCAATGCTTCAGGATAGGCTGATAAATAAATTAGTAGATATAAAAATGCCGCCAAAACAAATTGCAGATAAGCTTATAAAATATGCAAAGCAAAAAGGGGGACATGATAATATAACTTTGATTGTTATAAAGATTTAAAAGCAGGCCCTATTATGCCAAACAATTTAGTATCCGGCAGATACAAAATAATTAAAAAAATTGCCAGTGGCGGTATGGCTGAGATATACCTTGGCCGGGACCTTAAATTAGAAAGAAAAGTTGCCATAAAAATCCTTTCCCAAAATTACGCAAGCGATAAGTCATTTGTAGCAAGATTTAAACAGGAAGCACAAATTCTTGCCAAGCTTAACCACCCAAACATAGTGCAAATTTATGACTGGGGAAAATATAAAGATTCATATTTTATTTGCATGGAATATATTGAGGGGTCAAACTTGAAGGATATAATAGAAAGAAGAGGCATAATTGCCCCCAGGCTTGCCGCTAAATACGCTATAGAAATTTGTAATGCATTAGAAGCTGCCCACAAAAACAACTTAATCCATAGGGATATAAAGCCCCAGAACATTTTAGTTACTAACGGAAACTCAGTAAAAGTTACTGATTTTGGCATAGCAAAATCAGTAGTGGATGATGTTACAAAAACCATAAACATAATAGGTACCGCTAAGTATATATCGCCGGAACAGGCCAGCGGTAATAAAATAGACCACAGGACAGATATATACTCTCTGGGTATAGTACTCTATGAGATGATTACGGCTGACGTGCCTTTCAGGGGCGAAAGCTCAATAGAGATAAGTTTAAAGCATATAAATGAGCCACCTGTAAAGCCTTCTTCACTGGTAGACTTAGTTACTCCTGATATTGAAAAAATAATCCTGCACTGTTTAGAAAAAGATGCAGATAACAGGTATCATGTTATTTCTGAATTAAAGAAGGACCTTAAAAACTATCTTGAACATAAAAAACTATCAATTGATAAACCTAAAAAAAAGAAGAAGTTTCCAAAAAATCAGCTTTTAAAGCCTGTTTTTAAAGGAATAAATATTCTAAATATAATTAGCTTTGCAGTTATTCTGGCTCTTCTATCTCTTACATTATTTTATTCTGTAAACTATTACCAACTAAATAATTTAAGCCAGCAGGTTACCGTCCCCCCTATAGAAAATATGGAATACAGCCAAGCTTCACAGATATTGGGCTATTTCGGTTTGAAATTGTCTAATAGCGGAGAGGAGTTTAGCAATGTGGTCCCCGAAGGTGCCATAATTGACCAGGATCCTGAGCCGGGAACAGATATTTCTGCCGATACAGAAATAAAGGCTACAGTTAGCAAGGGTCCTGAAAATATAGATGTAGGTATCCCGAATACTGTTGGGCTGGGGCTGGGAGAGGCTAAAGCTATTATAGAAGATTCTGGATTAAAAATAGGAGAAATAAAAGAAGAACATTCCGATATCTTTAAAAAAAATACGGTAACCAGCCAGAGTCCAACACCCTACAAAGAAGTGCCTCTATCTAGCAAGGTTAATTTAACAGTAAGTTTAGGAAAAGAAATAATAACTATTCCCAATATTATAGGAACAGATTACCTATATGCTAAATCTCACCTGCAGTCCCTGGGACTGGAAATAATAACCGGAAAAAAGCATGATAATAGTTACTTGCCGGGCACAGTTGTAGAAACTTATCCCCCTCCTGGATCAGAAATTGATAAAGGCAATACCATTAATATTTATATATCAACAACGCAAGAAATGTTAACTGTCCCCAACCTTATGCAGAAAAGCCTGGAGGAAGCAACAAATACTCTAAGTTCTTTGGGTATCAGGTATGAAATTAGGGAAGTTGAAGCTCCATATTCTGTCCAGAAAGGGTTGGTACTAGGACAGTTTCCTGAGGCGGATGAATATATACTTCCTGAATCCCCGGTTATATTATTTATCGGAAGTTAGCTACCAAAATACCCTATCTTTTCAAATTTTTCTGCACGGTCTGCTTTTAACTTATCGCCCGGAACATTCTCCAGCCTTCTCAGGGCAACTTCAATATTTTTCTTAGTTATTTTTACCATTCTGTCCGGTCTGGTGTGAGCACCGCCCATAGGTTCATTTACAATCCTGTCAATAATACCAAGCCTATGTAATTCTTTTGAGGTAAGTTTTAGAGCTCTGGCTGCCAATTTGGTCCCCGAAGGATCTTTCCACAATATTGCAGCACAGCCTTCGGGAGATATGACTGAATAGGTTGAATTCTTAAGCATAATTATATAATTTCCTATAGCCAGCGCTAATGCTCCACCGCTTCCCCCTTCACCAATGAGTACCGATATTACAGGAACCTTTAATTTAAACATGCGTAATATGCTATTGGAGATTGCACCCGCCTGCCCGCCATCTTCTGCCTCTATGCCTGGATAAGCACCTCCAGTATCAATAAAAGTAATTACAGGAAAACCAAATCTGTCTGCAAGCTCCATAATTCTCTGAGACTTGCGGAATCCCTGGGGTGAGCTCATCCCAAAATTGTACTTTATTCTTTCTTTTATATTTTTCCCCTTAGTATGGCCCACTGCTGCTACAGTGCGGCCATTTATCTTTCCAAGGCCTGCTGTTATAGACTGGTCATCCGCGCTCAGCCTGTCTCCAGAAAGCTCAATAAACTCATCAAAGATACCTTCTATATAATCAGATGTCTGGGGCCTTTTATCATGCCTGGAAAGCTGCACTATTTTCCATGCCTTTATAGCTTCTTTTTCAACTTTTTTATAGTTTTCAACCTTTTCGGCCAATTTTTTCTCGGCCTCTTTAAAATGTATGCCTGAAAACAGGTTTAACTTTTTTAACTTTTCCAGCCTGGAAAAAGATTTCAGGATTTCTTTAAAATAGTGTTTTGGTATATTTTTTATCTTATTCAGATCCATTTGCTTTAAAAAAATTAAGTAATTTTGTTAATTTTTGGGTCATATCTTTTCTCTCTACTATCATATCAACCTGGCCATTTTTTAGGTTCCTCTCAGATAAACCAAAATCTTGGGGCAATTCCTTTTTTATGGTCTGAGCAACTACCCTGGGACCGGCAAAACAGAAAAGTGCGCCCGGCTCCGCTATAATGATATCTGCCACGGTAGCAAAACTGGCACTTACTCCCCCAGTGGTGGGATTGGTAATAATTGAAAAATAGGGGATCTTTTTTTCTTTTAGCCTATTTACAGCAGAAACTGTTTTTGCCATCTGCATAAGGGATACTATGCCTTCCTGCATCCTGGCTCCTCCGGAAGCACAAAAAATTAAAAGAGGTATATTTTTTCCTATACTGTTATTTACAAGTAATTTTATTCTTTCTCCGACTACACTACCCATGCTTCCACCCATAAATTTAAAATCCATAACTCCAATAGAAATAGGGTAACCGCCAATTTTTGCTTCTCCAGTCAGTATTGCTTCGCTTAAGCCTGACTTAAACTTTGCCTCTTCCAATCTATCTTCATATTTTTTAAGGTCATAGAAACCCAGGAAATCCCTAGAATCTATTTTCCCCCCAATTTCTGCAAAACTATCTTTATCTATTGTTATTTGCAGCCTTTCCCTGGCACTCATATAGCCGTGGTAGCTGCAATGGGGACAAACTTTATAATTTAATACAAATTTTTCCCTATCTATTTTTTTATTACAATTTTTACAAGTTATTTTTTCCATTTTTTAAAACCCAAACAAACATTATGTCCGCCAAAACCCATAGAATTAGAAATGGCTACATTTACCTTTCTGCTTACGCTTTCTTTAGGGGTATAATTAAGCCCCTTGCATTCTTTATCAAGATTATCCAAATTAATGGTCGGAGGAATAGTATCATTAATTATTGCCAGAACAGAAGCTACAGCTTCTATGGCTCCAGCTCCCCCAAGACAATGACCAGTCATTGATTTTGTAGAACTAATATTTATTTTTTCTGCCTGTTTTCCAAAAAGCTTTTTTATGGAATTGCTTTCCACAACATCATTTAATGGAGTTGAAGTGCCATGGGCATTTACATAATCAACCTTGCCTAAACCGATATTTCCTTCATCCAGGCAATTTTTTATGCACCTTGCCACATTTTCTCCTGACTTCTCCAATGCTGTCATATGGTAAGCTTCCCCAGATAGGCCATATCCAAACATTTCTGCATAAATTTTTGCCCCTCTGCTTATGGCATGCTCTAAATCCTCCAGCACTAGAATGCCGCAACCTTCTCCCATTACAAAGCCATCCCGGTCCCGGTCAAAAGGCCTGGATGCCTTTTTAGGTTCATCATTCCTAGTGGAAAGCGCATGCATATTGGAAAATCCTGCCATGCCCAATGGGGTTATGGGTGCTTCGCTTCCTCCACATAACATTACTTTAGCATCCCCCCTCTGTATTATCTTAAAAGCATCTCCTATGGCATTTGAGCCGGCTGCACAGGCTGTAGTAGTAGTACTTACAGGACCCTTAGCCCCGCTCATGATAGAAACCTGGGCAGCTGCCATATTACTTATAATCATGGGGATAAGAAACGGGCTTACCCTGTGTGGCCCTTTCTCTAGCAACCTTATATGCTGGTCCTCAAGTGTTTTTAAGCCTCCAACCCCGCTGCCAATATATACTCCTATCTCATAACCATTATTGGTATCTATCTGCAAGTTGCTGTCCTCCATGGCTGTAGATGCTGCAGCTACAGCAAATTGTGCAAACCTGTCCATTCTTTTTGACAGCTTTTTATCCATAAAGTCTGAAGGATTAAAATTTTTAACCTGGGCAGCTATTTTTGATTTAATGTTTTCTAAATCAAATCCTTCTATCTCACTAATACCCGATTTTCCATTTTTTAAATTTTCCCAGAATCCAGCAATACTTAACCCTAAAGAACTCATTATTCCCATACCTGTAATTACTACTCTGGTATTCTTCATATTTAGTCCTCTTTCTATTCTTAATTAAATACCCATTCCCCCGTCAACATTTACCACAAATCCAGTTATATAATTAGACTCTTCACCAGCCAAGAATACTACTACTTTTGCTATATCTTCCACAGCCCCAAGCCTTCCGCTTGGTATCAGGTCTATCAATTTTTCTTTAACCTTTCCTGGCAGTTTTCTGGTCATTTCAGTATTGATGTAGCCTGGGGCTATAGCATTCACCTGAATATTCCTCCCAGCAAGCTCCTTGGCAACAGATTTAGTTAGTCCGACCAAGCCAGCCTTGGCTGCTGAATAATTGCTCTGACCCGCATTGCCATGCAAGCCCACGATAGAGGAAATATTGATTATTTTCCCCTGCCTGCTTTTGATCATGCTTTTTATTACATTCTTTGTACATATAAAAGCGCCAGTTAAGTTTATCTCTATTACTTTTTTCCAGTCCTCAAGGCTCATCCTTAACACCAGGTTATCCCTGGTTATTCCTGCATTATTAACCAGGATATCCACGGCACCCTTCTCATCTACTATCTTTGCCATTGAATTTTTTACGTCGTTTTCATTGGTAATGTCTACATTAAAATAATAGACATTTTCTTTCCCAAATTGGTCCGAGAACTCTTCCTGGGTTTTCTTCCCATTTTCATCATCTATATCAAAAAAATAAACGGTAGAGCCTTCTTTCAATAAATATTCGGTAATTTTTTTGCCTATTCCTCTGGCGCCGCCAGTTACAATGCTCACTTTCCCTTTAAGTTTCATTGGGATTATTTTCCCCCTTTAAATAATTTTGTAAAAACTTAATATCTTCCATGCTATCTGTGTTAAATACCCTGGCTTTCCTGCCAGCATGTTTTGAAATTCTCTTCACCAGATTAGCCAATACTGTTTTCGGTCCTATTTCAATAAATACCTCATACCCTGACTGCAATAAAAAAAGAACTGTATCCAGCCACTTTATAGGCATTACCAGCTGCTGGGTCAATGCCGCTTTAATATCCTCCTTATCCACAAACTTGCCCTTGGTTGAAGAATAAAAAGGAATCGCGGTTCCCTTCATTTTAACATTTTTCAATAGATAATTGGCTAGCCTTCCTGCTACTCCTTCCATGAGCGGGCAATGGGAGGCAATATTTACCTTCAGCGGAATGGCCTTTCTTATCCCGTTAGATCTAAGTTCTTTAATTGCACTTTTAACATTCTTCTCCTGGCCACTTATAACATACTGAGAATAATCATTATAATTTGCAATATAGACATTATTTTTTTGGACAATATCTTTTATTTTACCAATATCCCTGCTAAGCACGGCTGCCATCATTCCATTTGCAGCCCTGTTTTCCTCTGCCATGATTTTGGCCCTGAAGTCCACAAGCTCCAAACCCTGGGCAAAGCTATATGCTCCTGCTCCATATAGGGCAGTATATTCTCCCAGGCTGTGTCCTACCACCGCAGACGCTTTTAACCTTATAGAGCTAGTATCATCTAAATAATCACAGACCGCAGAACTTAAAGTGTATATAAGGGGTTGGCTATATCTGGTATTGCCAAGCTTTTCGCCTTCCCTTAATAAGCCTGCCGCTTCTTCCCCCATTTGCTGGGTGCACATATCAAAGTATTTTTTATACTGCTTATTTTTTTCTAAAAAATCCAGTCCCATCTGCCCATATTGTGAGCCCTGGCCTGGAAACATCAGTGCTATCTTACCCATAAACCTTTCCGTTACTGTATTGCAAACATAATTTCTGCGCTGCATGCAATGTTAGAGCCAACTTTTGCCACACCCTTTGCCTTGCCTATGTTCCTCCTAAACTGCAGCATTTCTACCTGCATTTCAAGATCGTCACCCGGCTTTACTAATTTCTTAAACCTTACCTTGTCTATTCCCGCAAATAATGCCAGCTTCCCTTTATTTTCAGGAAGCATCAGCAGGGAAACTGCACCAACCTGCGCAATTGCTTCCACCATTAGCACTCCTGGCATTATGGGGTTACCGGGAAAATGCCCTTTAAAATAATATTCATCTTCCCTCACATGCTTAATCCCGGTTATATTTTTACCGGGCATAACTTCAACTATTTCATCAACCATTAAAAATGGCTCCCTATGGGGTATTATCTTTTTGATATCTTCTTTGTTTAATTTTGCCATTTTTCCCCTTTACCTTAATTTTGTGTGTTAGACGCAACAATATTTTTATAGTTTCAAAAATTGCAAAATTAGCTATTCTAAATTTATTTTTTTATTATAGAATAAAAAAAAGAAGGAAAACCATGAATGATAAAAATGATTATTGGATAAAGCTAGAGCCTTCTATATGGGCCATTGTATTGGTCATATGTGTCCTATTCTTTTTCCCTGCAGCAATTATCCTACTTATACTTTTTGTAGTGGGAAAGATAAAATTAAAAAAATAGCTATTTTAAATTTTCAGGGTTCAAGCTTTCCAGCTTTTCCAATACAAATTTTCCATTTTCCCTAACCAGGACATCATCAAAATAAATTTTTCCCCCGCCATGTTCCGGGGTTTGTATGCAAACAAGATCCCAATGTATGGCTGATACATTACCATTGTAAGCATCCTTGTAACATTTCCCGGGCGTAAAGTGGAAACTTCCCATTATTTTTTCATCAAATAGCGGATCCTTCATGGGACCTAAAATATGGGGGTTAACTCCCATGGCAAATTCACCTATATATCTGGCACCCTCATCTGTATCAAAAACTTCATTAATCCTTTTGGTTTTACTTGAAGAAGCCTTTATTATTTTGCCATCTTTAAACTCCAGGCGGATATTATCATAAGTTACCCCCTGAAATACGGCAGGACAATTATAGGAAAGGATACCGTTTACAGAATCTTTCACCGGGGCGGTAAAAACCTCTCCATCAGGAATATTGTGTTTTCCAGCACATTTCAGTACTGGTATGCCTTTAATGGAAAAACTTACCTCTGTGCCGGGCCCAGTTATCCTTACCTTGTCAGTATTGGCCATAATTTCAACCAACTTATCCATTGCTTTGGACATCTTGCTGTAATCAAGATTGCATACCTTAAAATAAAAGTCTTCAAAAGATTCCACGCTTACTCCTGCCAGTTGGGACATAGAATTGTTGGGATATTTTAAAATAACCCAGTTAGTATTGTTTACCCTCTCTTCATTGATTATATCAACATAGTACTTCATGTAGGCATTTATTTTTTTACTTTCCACATCCCCCAGCTCTGACACATTATCGCTTGCCCTTATTCCCACAAAAGCATCCATGCCTTTCATCTCCTCCAGGTCACATTTTGCCATAAAATCCAATTGCCTCTTGGAGCATTTTTTTAACATTTCCCTTTTAATACTGTTATTATTAAGACTTATAAACGGTTCAGCCCCTAAAATATAGACCTCTTTTACTAATTCCTTTAGGAGTGGGTAAGCACTCTCTCCTACACATTCCAGCATTACCCTCTGACCTTCTTTAATCTCACAGGAATAACTTAACAAGTTATGGGCCAGTTTTTTAATCCTCTCATCCTTCATGTCTTCCCCCTGTATAATAAAATATTTAATATAATTATAATATTTTGCCTATTCCGAAATATTTAGTATACTAATTTTTTCAAACTTTTTCTATTTATTAGACAAATTAT
>JBNJCV010000046.1:0-14686 GCA_051744245.1 Actinomycetota bacterium
GCTTATAGCTCCTATTGCCATGGAAGAGGGCTTAAGGTTTGCTATCCGTGAAGGTGGCAGGACTATTGGCGCCGGCAGTATTACAAAGATAATAGAGTAAATAATTTATTGACAATTTAATAATATAGTGATAGGTTAGTTGACTGCACTTTAAGTAAGAAATCAAGGTGGTTTAATTGAGGCAAATAATTACATTGGGTTGCACAGAGTGTAAAAGAAGAAATTACACTAGCTTTAAGAATAAGAAAAACAACCCGGATAGGATAGAGATAAAAAAATATTGTAAATGGTGCAAGAAGCACACGGTCCATAAGGAGACCAGATAGGGCTGTAGCTCCAATTGGTAGAGCACCGGTCTCCAAAACCGGGTGTTGGGGGTTCGAGTCCCTCCAGCCCTGCCAGGGAATATTGTTAATTAACTATATAAGGAATAATGGCAA
Organism: Actinomycetota bacterium; assembly: GCA_051744245.1. Classification (GTDB taxonomy): domain Bacteria; phylum Actinomycetota; class Humimicrobiia; order Humimicrobiales; family Humimicrobiaceae; genus M55B165. The sequence continues at coordinate 441 of JBNJCV010000046.1, forward strand.
AAAGAAAAGTATCAAGGAAATATAAGCCGAAGAAAATGATGGAGAAGGCAATGAAGGAGCGGAAAGCTCCCAAGGCGCCTCCCAAGAAAAAAATTGACTGGAAGCAGTTTATAAAAAACATCCCGGGTAAAGTAGTTAAGTTTATAAGGGATGTAATAAGGGAACTTAAAAAAGTTTCATGGCCTTCCAGGAAGACATTACTTACTTATACAGTTGTGGTTATAGTTACTATAATTTTCTTCTCAGCTTTGCTGGGGTTATTTGACTTTGTATTCCTCCAGATAGTTGAGGCACTGATAAATGTTTAAACATGGTGGTAATAAATGAGACCAAGATGGTATGTTATAAACTCATATGCGGGTTATGAAAAAAAAATAAAGGCAAACCTGGAGCACAGGGTAGAGTCCATGAATATGCAGGACAGGATATTTGATATATATATACCTCAGGAAGATGTTATGGAAATCCAGAAGGGTAAAAAGCAAGTATCCACCAAGAGGGTATTCCCCGGCTATCTGCTGGTTAAGATGTACCTGGATGATGATTCCTGGTATGTGGTTAGGAACACTCCCGGAGTTACCGGGTTTGTGGGGACTGAAAACAAGCCCACTCCGTTAAGCGACAGTGAAGTCAACAGGATTATGAAAAGGGAAGTTTCAGAAAAGCCTAAACCTAAAACTGATTTTGAGGTAGGCCAGCCTGTGAAGGTAACTTCAGGGCCTTTTAGTAATTTTGACGGGACCATAAGTGAAATAAATTTAGATCAGGGTAAGTTGAAAGTTCTAGTATCAATTTTTGGAAGGCAGACCCCGGTGGAATTAGATTTTGACCAGGTATCGAAAATATAAAAATATTTGTAATATGTTTTTTAATGTGTATAATTACAAATTTGTATGTTAAGTTGAGGTAAGAATGGCAAAAAAAGTTAAAGCACAAGTAAAATTGCAAATACCAGCAGGACAGGCTAACCCTGCTCCTCCAGTAGGGCCTGCTTTAGGACAGCACGGCGTTAACATAATGGAGTTTTGCAAGGCATTTAATGAAAAAACAGCTAAGGACCAGGGAACTATAATCCCGGTAATACTTACTGTTTACAATGACAGGAGTTTTAGTTTTATTACAAAAACCCCTCCTGCTTCTGTTCTTATAAAAAAAGCTATAAACCTGGAAAAGGGCTCAGGAGAGCCTAACAAGGAAAAAGTTGGCGAAATAAACAGGCAACAGCTTGAAGAGATAGCTAAAGTTAAATTAAAAGACTTAAACGCAAGGACACTGGAGAGTGCTGTGAAGGTTATAGAGGGGACAGCTAAGAGCATGGGTGTAAACGTAGTTAAGTAATAATAAAGGTGGTAAGGTTGAATAGAGGAAAAAAATATAGCAAGAAAGTTGAAAATTTAGATAAAAAGCCAAAAACCCCGAGGGAAGCAATTAAGTGGGTTGTAGAAAACCACTATGCGAATTTTGACGAGACTGTAGACATATCCATTAACTTGGGGGTTAATCCAAGGAAGGCTGACCAAATAGTAAGGGGCACTATTGTATTGCCTAATGGTACAGGAAAGGTACCTAAGGTTTTGGTTTTTGCCGAAGGTGAAAAAGCAGAAGAAGCAATTGATGCAGGAGCTGATTATGTAGGTGGAAAAGAGTTTGCAGAAAAGATAGAAAAAGGTTGGCTGGATTTTGATGTGTGTATAGCCACCCCTGACATGATGAAAGTTGTTGGGAAACTGGGAAAAATTTTGGGTCCAAGAAAACTTATGCCCAACCCGAAGTCAGGTACAGTAACCTTTGATTTGGAAAAAGCAGTCAAAGACTCCAAGAGGGGCAAACTTGAATACAGGACTGACAAGAATGGTGTTGTCCATTGCGTGCTGGGAAAGGTATCATTTGGAATTGAAAGGCTGCTAGAAAATTATCTAGCATTAATGGGCACATTAATGAAAGCAAAACCAGCCTCCGCAAAGGGAAGATATATCAGGGGGGTTTATGTGTCTGCAACTATGAGCCCTTCGGTTAAGATAGATCCAAACAAGGCTATGGAGGTAGAGCAAGTAGCATAGCTAAATTATAAGCAAAAAGAGCCATAGAAAGTAGGCGTTACGGCAGTAACTTAATTTCCTACCGAGGTTGATATTAAGTAAAAGTTATCGGCCTTCTTTGTATGGGCCGATTTATTTTTAAGCAATTATATATGGGGGTTTACGGTGGTTAAAGAAGATAAAAAAGAAAAAGTTGAAGTTTTAAGAAAGATATTAGAAGAAAATACTGGAATAATTTTTACTGACCATACCGGTCTTACTGCAGAAGATTCTGTAATTATAAGAGATAAGCTGGCAGAGTCAGGGGGATCCTTAAGAATAATGAAAAACACCCTTGCGCTACTGGCAGCAAAGGATGTTTTTTCTGATATTGATTTAAAAGAAATTTTTGTAGGCCCCACAAGCATTGTTTTTAGCAAGGAAGATATAGTTTCCATTGCTAAAGCAATTGATAAATTTTCAGAGGAAAAAGAAACACTGGACATAAAAGCTGGGATACTGGAAAACAATTTTATTGGACAGGATAAGGTTAAAAAACTGGCCAGTCTTCCAGACGAAGAAACACTTTTAACTAATTTAGCAGTTTCCATGAAGTCGCCTATTATAAAATTAGTGTTGCTTCTAGGCGGGTTGCCCAGGAATTTAGTTATGGTTTTAAATGGAATAAAAGAAGAGAAAGAAAAAAATAAGAATTAGGGAGGATAAGATGGCAGAGAAAAAGAAAACTACCAGCAAGAAAAGTAAGGCAAAAGCTACTAAAGGAAAAGCTACTAAAAAAACCGAAAATAAAAGCAAAAGCAAGAAGAAGGGAAAAGAAGAAGTGGCAAAAAAAGAAACAAAGTCTAAACAAACTAAGGGAAGTCCAGACATAGAAGATATTCTGGCGGCTATTGAAAAGATGAGCGTTTTGGAATTATCTGAATTGGTTAGCGCATTGGAAGAAAAGTTTGGAGTAAGCGCCCAGGCTATGGCAGCTGCACCAGCAGCTGGAGGAGCGGCAGCAGGAGAAGAAGCAGAAGAAAAAACCGAATTTGATGTACAATTAAAATCTGCCGGCGCAAAGAAGATACAGGTAATAAAAGTTGTAAGGAGCGTTACAGATCTTGGGCTAAAGGAAGCAAAAGAACTGGTGGATAAAGCACCAAATGCAGTAAGGGAAAAAGTTTCTAAGGAAGAAGCAGAAGAACTAAAGAAAAAACTAGAAGAAGCTGGCGCTGAAGTAGAAATAATATAAATAGCTGAGATACTAATTGCATAAGGGTAAATATATATCTTATTGACAATATTGCTTTGTTTGATACAATACTAGTTTGTCAGTTTTTTTACAGACCGTTACGCTGCAATAATAAAAATAATAATGACAGATAGAAGTTTTCTTATGCAAATTTATAATTTAAACCCTAATTGCAGTTTTAAAATACTATTGATTAAAGGGGAGATTTAATTAATGCAAGATAATAAAAAAATCCAAAGGTATAATTTTGGCAAAATTCCTAATCTGATGGAGATGCCTCACCTGCTCGATATTCAAAGGAAATCCTTTGAATGGTTTAAAAACAAGGGCTTAATGGAGGTATTAAAAGGCATTTCTCCTATCGAAGATTTTACTGGAAATATGTCCCTGGAGTTTGCTAGCTATAGCTTTAGTGATATCGAATTTTCAGATGATGAATGCAAACAGCAGGACATGTCTTATACTGCACCGCTTAAAGTGGTGACAAGATTTATAAACAAGGAAACTGGGGAAATGAAGGAACAGGAAGTTTTCATGGGTGATTTTCCCATGATGACTGACAGGGGAACCTTTATAGTAAACGGTACCGAAAGGGTTATAGTTTCACAACTGGTTAGGTCCCCTGGAGTTTTTTATGATACGGACATTGATAAAAAAACCGAAAAAGAATTATTTATGTGCAAGGTTATCCCTACCAGGGGATCCTGGATTGAGATTGAAACAAATAAAAAAGGTATAGCTTATGTAAGGATTGATAGAAGGAGAAAATTTTTATTATCAATTTTCTTAAAATCCTTAGGCTTCGGAAATAATGAGAGCCTTCTTAATTTATTTAGCCCTTATGATAAGGAAGATTGTATAAAGAAAACCCTGGAAAAAGATTCAACTGAAACTGAAGAAGAAGCTTTGATTGAGATTTATAAGAAATTAAGGCCTGGAGAGCCTCCTACAGTGGAGAGCGCTACTAATTTAATAAATACTTTGTTTTTTAACCCCAAAAGGTATGATTTTGGAAAAGTAGGAAGGTATAAATTAAACCAGAAGCTAGAGGAAGAGCTGGATGAGAATATAGAAGCAAGGCTCAAAAAAATTGACATAAAAATGAATATAGATCCTGAGGAAAAATTTATATTACACAGCAAGGACATATTTTTGGTTATAAAGTACCTAATCCAGCTGATGAGTGGAATTGGAGAAATTGATGACATAGACCATTTTGGAAACAGGAGGATCAGGAATGTAGGGGAACTAGTCCAGAACCAGGTAAGGATTGGCCTTTCCAGAATGGAAAGGGTGGTAAAAGAAAGAATGACTACCCAGGATGTTGAATCTATCACCCCAAAATCCCTAATAAATATAAGGCCACTGGTTGCAAGCCTTAAAGAATTTTTTGGAAGCGGTCAGCTTTCGCAGTTTCTAGACCAGACTAACCCACTATCAGAAATCACCCATAAAAGGAGGCTTTCAGCATTAGGCCCGGGTGGTTTAAGTAGGGAGAGGGCAGGTTTCGAGGTAAGAGATGTGCATTCTTCTCATTATGGAAGGATGTGCCCGATTGAAACCCCTGAAGGCCCAAATATCGGTCTGATTGGTTCCCTAGCAACATATGCCAGATTAAATGACTACGGCTTTATCGAAACTCCTTATAGGAAAGTTGTTAACGGTAAAGTTACTAATAAGGTTGAATACCTTTCTGCTGATAAAGAAGAAAATTTTGTTATTGCCCAGGCTACTGCAGCGCTGGACAGCAAAGAACGTTTCACAGAAGAAAAAGTGCTTTGTAGATCTGCCGGAGAAGTTTTAACTGTAGAGCCAGAGCTCATTGATTATATGGATATTTCACCTAAACAGTTATTTAGTGCTGCTGCATCACTTATACCTTTCTTGGAACATGACGATGCCAACAGGGCTCTAATGGGATCAAATATGCAGAGACAGGCAGTTCCCTTAATAACTCCGGAACCTCCCCTGGTGGGCACCGGAATGGAGGGAAAGGTGGCCGAAGATAGCGGTCAACTCATAATTGCCCAAGATGAGGGAGTTATCCAGGAAATTGATGCAGAACATATAAGGGTAAAATACAAGGGTGGAAAAATTGTAAACCATTCCCTTTACAAGTTCCAGAGATCCAACCAGGGTACCTGCATAAACCAGAGACCCTTAGTAAAAGAAGGGGATAAAATAAGCAAAGGTGAAGTTATAGCGGATGGACCTTCTACCAGCCATGGAGAGCTAGCATTAGGCAAGAACTTGCTTTTAGCTTTCATGTCTTGGGAGGGATACAATTATGAGGATGCCATAATAATTTCTGAAAAACTAGTAAAAGAAGATATGCTATCTTCTATCCATATCTCCAAGCAGGAGCTGGAGGCAAGGCAAACCAAGCTAGGACCCGAGGAAATTACCAGAGACATTCCCAATATTGGGGAAGAAGTTCTGGCAAATTTGGATGAAAAAGGAATTATCAGGATAGGTGCCGAGGTAAAACCTGGAGATATACTGGTGGGTAAAATTACTCCCAAGGGCGAAACTGAACTTACAGCCGAGGAAAAATTACTTAGGGCTATATTTGGTGAAAAAGCAAGGGAAGTGAGAGACAGCTCATTGAAAGTTCCACACGGTGAATATGGAAAGGTTATTGATGTCCAGACATTTTCTAGAGCTGCAGGTAATGATCTGCCTCCTGGCGTAAACGAGCTGGTAAGAGTATTTATTGCAAAGAAAAGGAAAATATCGATTGGGGATAAGCTAGCCGGAAGGCATGGCAATAAGGGGGTAATATCTATCATACTGCCAGAAGAAGATATGCCTTATCTTGAGGATGGAACCCCTGTAGATATAATATTTAATCCATTGGGTGTTCCTTCCAGGATGAACGTAGGACAGGTTCTTGAAACCCATCTAGGATGGGCTGCTAAAAGAGGTTGGGATGAAAAAGATATAAGCAGAGCTGAAGACGGTTCTATATATTGTTCCACTCCTATTTTTGAAGGTACTAATGAAGAAAAGATATACGAGCTTTTAAAGAAAGCGGGCTTGCCAAGCAATGGCAAGACAGCCCTTTATGACGGAAGAAGTGGAGAAAAGTTATCGGACAGCATTGCTGTTGGTTATGCGTATGTGCTTAAACTTCTACATCTGGTAGATGATAAAATTCATGCCAGGTCAACAGGTCCTTATTCACTGGTTACCCAGCAGCCTTTAGGCGGAAAAGCTCAATTTGGCGGCCAGAGGTTTGGCGAGATGGAAGTATGGGCTCTAGAAGCGTATGGAGCAGCATATGCACTGCAGGAAATGCTGACCATAAAATCAGATGATGTTGTAGGTAGGGTTAAAACTTATGAATCTATAGTTAAGGGAGAAAACATTGAAAAACCCGGAATCCCTGAATCATTTAAAGTATTGGTAAAGGAAATGCAGAGCTTGGCTTTGGATGTAGAAGTTATATCAGAGGAAGGAAAAGAAGTGGATGTTTCTGCAGAAGAAGATGAGATTATGCAAACAGTAAAAGATTTGGGTATTGACTTTACAGAAGAGAAAAAAGAAGAAGAAGAAATTAAGAAAGGATAAATTTATTTTTAGGAGGAATCTATAGATGGCTATAAATATAGATGTTAATAATTTTGATGCAATAAAAATTGGGCTCGCTCCACCTGAGAAAATAAGGTCATGGTCTAATGGCGAGGTTAAGAAACCTGAGACAATTAATTATAGAACTTTAAAGCCAGAAAAGGACGGGCTGTTCTGTGAAAGAATTTTCGGGCCTACAAAAGACTGGGAATGCTACTGCGGTAAATACAAAAGAGTGCGTTTTAAAGGCATAATTTGTGAGAGGTGCGGAGTAGAAGTTACCAGATCCAGTGTTAGAAGGGAAAGGATGGGCCATATCCAGCTTGCCTGTCCGGTATCCCATATATGGTTTTTTAAGGGTGTCCCCAGTAGGATGGGGTATGTGCTGGATTTGAGTCCTAAAGACCTGGAAAAAGTTTTGTATTTTGACTCTTATATCATAACCCGGATGGATAAAGAAAGAATTGATAAAGAAAAGGAAAAAATTGAAAAGCTCCATCAGGGAGCTATAAAACAGGCTGAGGAGCTCCATAATTTAAGAATTGAAGAGCTTAATACAAACAGGAATGAAATTGAAGAAAAATATGGAACCATAGAAACAGTAGAAGATATAAAAGAAGTAGATGAAAATATAGAAACTTTGGAAGGAATTGAAAAAAAGATTAAGAAGGTCAAAAAGGAAACTGAAAAGCTTCTGGAAGAAGAAGAAGAAATATATAAAGAAGAAATTGATTTGATTGAGAGGGCCCATACCTTTTTCTTTAATCTTGAGCTGAAAATGCTAGTTTCTGATGAAGCCCTGTTTAAGAAAATGAAGGAAATTTATAGCGACTATTTTGACGGGGGAATGGGTGCAGAAGCAATTAAAGATTTGCTTAAAAACATAGACAGCAAAAAAGAATGTGAAAACTTAAAAGAAATTATAAAAAATTCAAAGGGTCAGAAAAGGAATAGGGCCATAAAGAGGCTTAGGATTATTTCATCTTTTATTGAGTCGGAAAACAAGCCTGAATACATGGTGCTGGATATCTTACCGGTTATCCCCCCGGATTTAAGGCCAATGGTGCAGCTGGATGGGGGCAGGTTTGCAACTTCTGACTTGAATGACTTATACAGGAGAGTTATAAACAGGAATAACCGGCTAAAGAAGCTTTTAGAGCTTGGGGCGCCGGAAATAATTATAAATAATGAAAAAAGAATGCTTCAGGAATCAGTGGACGCTTTATTTGATAATGGTAGAAGGGGCAGAGCAGTTCTTGGAGCTGGAAACAGGCCTTTAAAATCTTTGAGTGATATGCTTAAGGGGAAGCAAGGAAGGTTTAGACAAAATCTTCTGGGCAAGAGGGTTGATTATTCCGGCCGTTCGGTAATAGTGGTAAACCCTAAACTGGAAATAACCCAGTGCGGATTACCGAAGGAAATTGCCCTTGAACTATTTAAGCCGTTTGTAATGAAGAGGCTGGTTGATGAAGGTTTTGCACAAAATATTAAGAATGCCAAAATTATGGTGGATAAGGGGACCGACGAGGTTTGGGATGTATTAGAAGATGTTATACAGAACCATCCAGTGCTGCTTAATAGGGCTCCGACCCTCCATAGACTGGGGATACAGGCTTTTATGCCCACATTGGTTGAGGGAAAGGCTGTACAGATACATCCTTTGATTTGCCCACCGTTTAATGCAGACTTTGATGGTGACCAAATGGCAGTACATGTCCCATTATCTGATGAGGCTAGAGCTGAAGCTATAGTGCTTATGCTTTCATCCAAGAATTTACTGTCTCCAGCTAGTGGTGAACCGATAGTTACCCCTACTCAGGATATGGTATTAGGGGTATATTACCTGACTTCAGAAAGGGACAACCAGAAAGAAGCAAAGAAATTTTATACTGATATAGAATCCGCACTGCTTGATTACGATTATGGATTTATTACCTTGCATACTCCTATTATGTTAAAAAAAGGACAAAAAAGGGTAAAAACAACTGCAGGCAGACTTATATTAAATAGCGTTTTTCCTGATGACTACAGATTCATCAATAATGAAGTTGATAAAAAAGACTTAATATCCATAATTGCAGATGTTATTAACAAGTATCCAAATGAAGTAGTTAGTAAAATACTGGATAGCATAAAAGAAATAGGATTTAAATATTCAACCAGGTCTGGTCTGACTATAGGTATTGATGATATTACTACTCCACCAGCCAAAGCAAAAATTCTTAAGAAGGTGGAGGAAAAAATAGAAAAAATAGAGGATTACTACAAACAGGGTTTAATTACTGAATTCGAAAGGCATCAGAGAGTTATCCAAACCTGGTCGCAAGCCAATGAAAAAGTTGCTGATGCAATGGAGGAAAATTTTGATAGGTTTAATCCTGTTTATATGATGGCTACCTCTGGTGCAAGGGGAAATATAAAGCAACTTAGGCAGCTGGCAGGAATGAGGGGCCTAGTTGCTAATGCACGAGGTGATATAATTGACCGGCCAATTAAGTCGAACTTCAGGGAAGGGCTTACTGTACTGGAGTATTTTATATCCACCCATGGTGCTAGACAGGGGCTGGCTGATACTGCACTAAGGACCGCAGATTCGGGTTACCTTACCAGGAGGCTGGTTGATGTTGCCCAGGATACTATGATCAGGATGGAAGACTGTGGCACAGAAGATGGCATATCACTGTATGTTTTAACCCTTGAAGGTGAACCTAATACAAACTTGGTGGGAAGAATTTGCCTGGAAGATGCAGATAATCCCAATACAGGAAAAAATATAATTAAAGTAGGCGAAGAGCTCACCGATACCCATTTAAGGAAGTTAATACATGCTAATATAGAAAGCATAAAAGTACGTTCTCCTTTAACTTGTGAGTGTGAGCAGGGAGTTTGCCAGAAATGTTATGGAAGAGACCTGGCTACAGGCAAAATTGTTGAAATTGGGGAAGCAGTTGGAATAATAGCTGCTCAGTCAATTGGGGAACCTGGAACCCAGCTTACCATGCGTACATTCCACACAGGCGGTGTTGCTTCGACAGTAATTCAGAGGCAGATTAAGTCACCGGTAAAGGGAAAACTGATTTTATCTGAGAAGCTGCTTTCTGAGCTTAACCTTAAGAAAGAGGACTTTACAGAAAAAGGTAAGGAAACAATGGAGGTTAATATAGAACATATTCCCCACAAAATTATATTTAAGGTTAAAATGGAGAAGGGCGACCTCGTAGACGTAATTATACCTAAAGGTGAGATACTGGTTTTAAATAAGAATATTAATGTAGATGCTGGTGAGGTGTTTGCCAAGATAGTTATGACTGCCAAAAGGAAAACACATGTGCATAAGCATGAAAAAACTTTTGAAGGAATTGATATCACCAGCGGCTTGCCTAGGGTAGTAGAGCTGTTTGAAGCAAGGAAGCCTAAAGAACAGTCATTTATTGCAGAAATTGGTGGACTGGCTGAAATTGAAGATATAGATTCCAGATTTAGACTGATAACCATAAAGAGCAAAGACGGCAAAAAGGAAAAAAGCTACCAGGTACCTACCAGGGCAAAATTAAGGGTTGAAAATGGCTCCGAGGTTGAGATAGGCGAGCAATTAACCGAAGGACCCAAGAATCCACATGATATTTTAAGGATTAGTGGAATGAAGGAATGTGAGCAATACTTGGTAAAAGAAATACAGAATGTATATAAATCCCAGGGTGTGGATATCAATGACAAGCATATTGAAATTATTACCAGGCAAATGCTTAAAAAAATTACTATCATCAACCCTGGGGATAGTGATTTTCTACCAGGCCAGTTAGTTGACAGGCTTAACTTTAACCGGGTTAACAAAAAATTGGTAGCTGACATGAAAGAGCCAGCCACAGCTTCCCAGAATTTGATGGGAATCACCAAGGCATCTCTTGCCACTGACAGCTTCCTGGCGGCAGCTTCTTTCCAGGAAACCACCAGGGTTCTAACTGATGCCTCTTTGGAGAACAAAGTTGACTATTTACATGGATTAAAAGAAAATGTAATTCTTGGAAAGTCAATCCCTGCAGGAACTGGAATGGATAGGTACAGGAGCATAGAGCTTGTTTATCCCGGATACAAGGAAGAAGAAGAGGAGGAAATTGAAATATTACAGGAAACAGGAGAAGAAGATACTGAAAATTTAGAGATAAATATATAAATAGCTCTGTTTTGGGGGTTTTGGGAAATTAATTATTGACATTTTAATTCTATAGTGATAAATTTTTTTCTCGTGTCTCCAAAATGGAGGCCATAAATCAACTATTATTATTTTAAAAATTATTAATAAAGGATAAGGTTTTATGCCTACAATTAATCAGTTAGTAAGAAAAGGAAGAAAGAAAATAACAAAAAAGAGGAAAACTCCTGCATTGCAGAATAATCCTCTTAGAAGAGGAGTATGTGTCAGGGTATATACCACTACTCCCAAAAAGCCTAATTCTGCGCTTAGGAAGGTTGCCAGAGTAAGGCTTACTAATGGCATGGAAGTTACCGCTTATATCCCAGGCATAGGGCATAACTTGCAGGAACACTCTATTGTGCTGGTAAGAGGCGGTAGAGTAAAAGATTTACCTGGAGTAAGGTATAAAGTGGTTAGGGGAACCCTGGATACAGCAGGAGTAGAAGGAAGAAAATCGTCCAGGTCAAGATATGGAGCAAAAAAACCAAAATAGGTTTAAGGAGTTTTAGATGGCTAGAAAATTAACTATAAATGGAAAAAGAATTAATAATAAGGATGTAGATCCTGTATACAAGAGCAAGGTTATACTGAAGCTTACAAATAAAATTTTGCAAAAAGGGAAAAAGAGTATTGCAGAGAAAATAGTATATGGAAGCTTAAAAATTTTAGAAGATAAGACTAAAGAAAGCCCCCTGGAAATACTTGATAAGTGCCTGGAGAATGTAAAGCCGGTATTGGAAGTAAAGTCCAGGAGAGTAGGCGGAGCTACTTATCAGGTTCCCATGGAGGTTTCACAGGAGAGAGCTTTGACCTTGGCTATTAGATGGATTGTAGATTTTGCAAGGAATAGGAAAGAAAAGAGCATGGCTGAAAGGCTAGCTGCTGAAATATTAGATGGTGCAAGCAATACCGGAAGTAGTGTTAAAAAGAAGGAGGACCTACACAGGATGGCAGAAGCCAATAAAGCTTTTGCACACTATAGATGGTAATTTAGGTGATTATTTATGACTAGACAAGTATCTTTAAAAAATACAAGAAATATAGGGATTACCGCACATATTGATGCTGGTAAAACTACTACTACTGAGCGTATTCTCTATTATACCGGAAAAACATATAAGATAGGTGAAGTGCATGACGGTGCTGCTGTTATGGACTGGATGGTCCAGGAACAGGAGAGGGGCATAACTATAACTTCAGCTGCTACTACCTGCTTCTGGAAAGATAATAGGATAAATATTATTGATACTCCAGGGCATGTAGACTTTACAGTTGAAGTTGAGAGATCCCTCAGGGTGCTTGACGGCATGATTGCTATATTTTGTGCAGTTGGTGGTGTAGAGCCCCAGTCAGAAACAGTATGGAGGCAGGCAGTTAAATATAACGTGCCCAGGATTTCCTTTGTCAATAAAATGGATAGGACCGGGGCAGATTATTATTATGTTATTGAAATGATGAAAAATAGGTTAAATGCTAATCCACTACCCATCCAGATCCCTATTGGGAAAGAAGATAATTTTTCGGGAATAATAGATCTTATAAGCATGAGGGCAATTGTATATAAAGATGAAATGGGTATTAAATTTGAATATGAAGATATTCCACCTGAACTGGAATCAGAAGCCAATAAATACAGGCAGGAACTGATAGAGAATATTTCTAATTTTAATGATGATATATTAACCAAATATGTAGAGAATGAAGAAATAACAGAAGAGGAGCTAATCGTTGCCATAAGGGATATAACCTTAAACATGCAGGGAGTTCCTGTACTTTGTGGGGCAGCTTTTAAAAATAAGGGGGTACAGCCTCTGCTGGATGCAGTAATTGATTACTTACCTTCTCCCCTGGAGGTACCTGAACCTATAGGCGTTAATCCTGATACGGAAGAGGAAATAAAGAGGAAAACTGATGACAGCGAGCCATTTTCGGGATTGGTGTTTAAAATTATGACCGATACCTTTGTAGGGAAACTTTGTTATGTGAGGATATATTCGGGAACGCTAAAAACAGGATTAAAAGTCTTAAACCCTGATAATGGCAGGCAGGAGAGAATTGGAAAATTAATGCAGATGCATGCTAATCGCAGGGAAGAAAGGGATGAGGTTTACTGTGGAGATATAGTTGCTGTGGTTGGACTAAAGAATGTAAAAACCGGCGATACCATATGTGATGCAAACCATCCAATAAAGTATAAATCAATTTCTTTCCCGGAACCTGTCCTATCTATTGCTATAGAGCCAAAAACAAAAGTTGACCAGGAAAAATTGGCAAAAGCTTTAAAAAAATTGTCCGAGGAAGACCCTACTTTTAAGGTAAAAATTGACCATGAAACAGGGCAGACCATTATATCGGGTATGGGTGAGCTGCACCTGGAAGTTATTGTAGACAGATTGCTAAGAGAGCATGGGGTTGACGCAAATGTGGGTAGACCGCAAGTTTCCTACCGGGAAACCATTACCAAGGAAGCCCAAATTGAAGGCAAATATGTAAGGCAGAGTGGCGGCCGTGGACAATATGGACATGCAATAATCAAATTCTCCCCTAATGAATACGGCAAGGGATTTGAGTTTGAAAGTAAAATAAAAGGCGGGGCAATCCCCAATGAATTTATAAAGCCCATCGAGGCAGGCATTAAAGACGCAATGCAAAGCGGAGAACTTGCAGGATTTCCGGTGGTAGATGTAAAGGCTGTTTTACTTGATGGATCATACCATGAGGTGGATTCTTCTGACCTAGCTTATAAAATTGCGGCTTCAAAAGCATTTAGGCTAGCCATGAAAAAGTGTTCCCCGGTGATGTTGGAACCAGTAATGGATGTAGAAGTGGTGGTACCGGATGAGTTCATGGGAGATGTTATAGGTGATATTAATTCCCGGAGGGGAAAAGTGGTAGAAGTTTCCATGAGGAATAAGATGAGAATTATAAAGGCAGAAGTACCGCTGGCTACTATGTTTGGTTATGCTACGGACCTTAGGTCTAAAACTCAGGGAAGAGCTACTTTTACCATGCAGTTTTTGAAATACAAGCCTATACCATCAGAGATTGCTGATGAAATTATAAATAAGATGAAAGGGACAAGCATAGCTGTATAATGCTTTAAATATATAATTTTAAGAATTATTCCAAGACGGAAAGGATTTATAAAAATGGCTAAAGAAAAATTTGAAAGAACAAAACCGCACGTAAATATCGGTACCATAGGCCA
>JBNJCV010000047.1:0-14458 GCA_051744245.1 Actinomycetota bacterium
CCATTTAATACGAAAGAAGCTTCAGAATTAATCACACACGGCAAGAGAGTAAAGATTGACCTGGGTTATGCAAAAACAAATGAGGAAGCTAGATATTTTTCTATGATGGTGGATGTCGGATTTGTACCAAAGTTAATAGAAGGAGTCAATCTAGAAGTCAAGAAAAGGTTGGGGAACTTTGCATATCTGTTTTCTGGAATTAAACAACTCTTAACATATAAATGGCATAATATCCATGTTGAGCATAAATTTCATTCTGTGGGCTATTTCGTAACAGTTTCAAATTCTAAAGGCTATGGCGGGGAGTATCAAATAGCAAACAAGGCTAGCACAACAGATGGCCTTCTTGACTTGGTTGTTATCAGCAGGAAGAGTTGGTGGAAAATAATAAAATTTATTTTCTTATTGTCAATTGGGAAATCAAATTCATTCTTAAGGGAAGAATATTATAAAATAAAAGAAGCGCATATTTATTCCAAACACAAAATGTTGGTTCAAGCGGATGGGGAATTGATAGGGACAGCGCCAGTAGATGTCAAAGTTGTTCCAAAAGCATTGACCGTAATGGTTAAGAGATAATTATTATCAGCAAACAAATCTAAATTTATATCTCATCATAGACTAAAATACACCTTCTATGCATTTTAACCTATAACTCGACTTATAGGTTAGGTTCATAATATTTTAACTAATCTGCTTAAAATCTTATAAATTAATTTAATAAAAAATCCTTAGAAAACCCTATAAATAGCTTTAAAGTTTAATACTGTAATCCAAATATTTTTTGAGTATTATTAAAAACTTGTTTTTGATTCAAGGACGTTGGTCACCTTAGTGGCTGCACTGAATGGCTGGCCCGGGTTGCGAAATTTCGAACCAATTTTTAAAAGAGCTAATAAGAATAAACAAGTTCCGAGATTAACTCTGTAAGTTCAACAATCCTATAAAAATTGATAATTTCAGGGTTATCCTCAGACGTATGGGTTATATTCTGATTATCCATATTTTCAATAAACCATTGGGATGTAACTGCAATTGCTGGTACTCCATTCTGGATAAAAAGACCATGATCCCCCTGTACCCATTGTTTTCCTTCAGTTATCTCAGAATAATTATCCATAATTCTTAGTGCTTTCGATTTCATATCGTTAGAAATATTAAAAAATGAAATTGCGGATTTTCCCTCTTTGTATCCGGCACCATCTATATTTATATTTAACATAATTTCTTCAAATTTCCCTTGGTTGACCTCAATATAATTCATCTGGCCAGGAACAGAATAATAATCTTCACCATTTAAAGCAACCAGCTCAAGCTGTGTTTTTCCTTTAAAATCCTTAAGTAATTCTGCTAATAGCAATAATATTGTTACGCCAGTCCCATTATCCATTGCACCGGGAGTTCCCTTTTTTGCATCAATATGGGCTGTTATAACTATTCTTTTATCACTACTGTCTCCCTTTTGCCCGATAATATTATAACCTTTGCTTGGTATGCGATTTGAGATTGACTTAATTTTTGCCTGTTTTCCGATAAACTGTAAAAGCCTTTTGCCTTCTTCTTCTGCCGTATAAACAGACGGGACATCAAAGTCACCATCCTCAATAAGTGGGAAAGGATATACGCCCCCGGCTAGAGCGGAATTTCTTCCGGTTGCACAGATAATAGCTTTTGCACCGCTATTTTCCAGTAGTTTTACTATTTTTTTATGCTCTTTCGTATTATAGAAAACAAAATTTTTTGGCATTATTTGTTCTTTTGCAATGTCTCCATACAATAAAATTATCTTTTCCTTATAATCGTTATTTTCCAGATCTGAAATACAATTTGCACCTAGAACCTTGGCCTTAGTCGAACAACCAAGTGAGTATGGACTCACCAAAACATTAAATCTTGTTCCATCAACTGTTAGCTCCGCGCCACCATCAGACCAGTCGGTCGCTTTAAATTCATATGATTGTGCTTTCCATTTAAAAGACAGGAGCTTTTTTTCAAAAAAGTCTGTAGCAGCTAAATTGCCATTACTTCCCACACATCTTTCCGGAATATCTAAACATAATGTTTTTATGTATGATTTGCTTTTCTTAAGGAGTTTATTTTTTTGTTCCAGGCTATGATCCATATTTTTCTCTTTCTGATTTCCTCTGTTTTTGCACATCCAGAATGTTACTGTTCCGGTTTTATTACCCTATTTTATTTAGGTATTAAATTTGTGCCCTCGCAACTTTAATAGCATTTAATCAGGTATATATGAAGTTTTAAATTTAAAGTCGGCTAATTTGAATAATTAGTAGAAGATTGAACTTTATCAAAATATTAATGTTTTAACAATAGCTGGTTCCTTTGTTAGTGGAGAGCCGGAGGGCCTTCGTTCGGATTGGCTGCCCCAAGTAACGAAATTTCGAACCAAATTTTATATAATTTACAAGTTATTATAAGATTGTTCTTTAAACTATTATAGACATAAAGCACACAATGTACTATTATTAATATATGAAATATCATGCTTGGAATAATGATAAGAATGAGAAACTTAAAAAAGAAAGAGGTATTTCTTTTGAAGATGTTATTTATTATATAGAGCATGGTAAGCTAATTACAATATTAAAACATAAAAATCAAAAGAAATACCCGGGACAAAGAATATATGTATTAGAGATAAATAGTTATATATATCTTGTTCCTTTTATTGAAACGGAAAATGAAATATTTCTAAAGACTGTTATTCCTAGCAGAAAGGCGACCAAAAAATATTTGGAGGTACAGGATGAAAAATAAATTGGATAGTGAAGAAAAAGAAATATTAGATGATTACGAAAAAGATGAATTTGTTGAAATTCCTGAAATGGATTCACAAATAAAAAGACATGTAGAATATGCAAAAGCGACATTCCGAAAAGATAAAAGAATAAATTTACGTATATCTCAAAAAGATCTGGAATCCATTCAACGAAAGGCTCTTGAAGAAGGTATTCCATACCAGACTTTGATATCAAGTCTTATTCATAAATATATTAGTGGAAAATTGGTAGAAAAAGTTTTGATAAAGAAATAGTTAATTTGGCTGGGGAGGGAGGATTCGAACCTCCGGTCACGGGACCAAAACCCGCTGCCTTGCCTCTTGGCCACTCCCCAATATAAAACGAATAAATTTTATCTTAGATCTTTTTAAAATTCAAATACCTACAAAACTCTGGCCTGTTGATTTCGTATGGGTTAAAAAAACACTACTAGCAATAGACTTTAGCGAATTATATATATCTCTAGCTAGCTTTAAATTATCACAAACAGCAAACACCGTGGGTCCGCTTCCCGTCATCTGGGAAGCTATTGCCCCCAACTTATTAGCTGTCTGCTTAATCTTTAATATAGTTTCATCTTCTAATAAGCCAACCTCTTCCAAGTCATTAAAAAGTCTTCTTAGGAAATTATCAAAATTTTTATTATATATATCTTCAACCAGTCTATCATGTATAGACCTTTTCTCTTTACCTGCATTATCAAACTTTTCATAAACCTCTTTGGTGCCAAATTTTTTACCATTTTTTGCAAGTACTACCCAGTAAAAAGGTAAATTTGGTAGCTCAGAGATTATTTCCCCCCTACCTTCCGCAAGCGCTGTTCCGCCTGAAATGCAGAATGGAACATCTGATCCTATCCTGCTGGCGATATTTATAAGCTTCTTCTTGGTAAGTTTTAAGCCCAGCAATTCATTTAAGGCTACTAGAGTAGCTGCTGCATTGGTGCTGCCTCCAGCCAGACCTGCAGAAACCGGTATCGACTTCTTTATATTAATCTTAACTGTATAATGACTAGCCAAATTATATTCCTCTAAAATCAACCTAGCTGCTTTATAAACCAAATTCCTCTCATCTAAAGGTATGTCGACATTATCAGAGGTAATAGTTATGCTAGCCGGGTTAGCTTTTTTCCTCTTTATTACTTCAAAATACAGCTCATCAGAAAGGCTTAGGCTTTGCATAATTGACTTTATATCATGGTAGCCATCATCCCTACCATTTTTGGACACGCTCAAATACAAATTTATTTTGCTTGCTGATTTTACTTTTAAGCAGTTTTTAACTTCCATATTCCCCTTAATGATAACACAATGGTTAGATATAAGAAATTAAGTTTTCATACAGGTAAATATACTCTTTTATAGTTAGTTCTTCTCCTCTGATGCTCTTGCTTTTCCCCATTTCTTTTAAAATATCCTGAACTAATCCTATCTTGCCCCCAAAAGCTTTATTATTCTTTAATGAGTTTAACAATTTCTTTCTCCTGTGGGCAAAACAACCGTCAACAAAGCTAAAGAACCCCTTTACATTCTTTCCATCTAATTTAAGATTTTTTAAAATTTTTACCACTGCTGAATCTACATTAGGCTTAGGGATAAAACAATTCCTGGAAACTATAAACTCTATATTGTAATCCGCTAAAACATTGGCTTTTACTGTATACGCACCATAATCTTTGGTTTTAGGTTCTGCCTGTATCCTGTCTGCGATATCCTTCTGAATAGTAACATAGCCTTCATTTATATCTTTAGCTTCCCGAAAAACCTTTAAAAGGAGGGGAGCTGCTATTTTATAAGGGAGGTTTGAAACTATCTTGCTAACTCCATATTTTTCTTCAATTTCCTTATAGTCAAATTTTAGGGCATCACCTTCTATAAGTATTATTTTATCCCCTATATGAGCAGAAAATAATTTCTTAAAAACCTGGCTAAGTTTATAATCTAATTCAATGCATATTACCTTTTTAGATTCCCTTATTAGTAGCTGGGTAAGGTTTCCGATGCCACAACCAACTTCAAGTACTCTACACCCTTTTATATTTGCAAGGCCTATTATTTTTTCTCCAATATTCGTATCTACCAAAAAGTTCTGGCCAAAATTCTTTTTAAGCCTTATATTGTTTTCTTCAATAATTTTTAGGGTTTCTTTTGGGGTGCTAATATATGGGCCCATTATTTTAAACCAAAAAATTCTATTGCATTTTTAGTTGTAATTTCTGAAACCTCTTCAAAGCTCATCTGCTTTATCTCAGCCAGTTTTTGAGCAATATATGTTACATAAGCAGGCTGGTTTTCTTTTCCCCTTTTAGCCTGGGGGGCTAGAAAAGGTGCATCAGTTTCCACAAATATTTTTTCCATAGGAATAAAATCTGCCGCCTCTACCGTTTTTTCTGCATTGGGAAAAGTTAATACCCCGGTAAAGGAGATATATAAACCTAAATCTAAAATTTGCCTAGCAAAATCCCTGTTACCCGAAAAGCAATGCAGCACAGCCCTGAAGTTGTTTTGTCCCGCATATTGTTCAAGTATTTCTAAGGTATCCTTATGAGCTTCCCTGTCATGCACTATTACCGGTAAATTATACTCTAGAGCAATTTCAATTTGTGACTGGAAAGCTTTCTTTTGATCTTCTCTCCGGCTCTGGTTCCTGTAATAATCCAGGCCTGTTTCCCCAACTGCCACCACTTTTTTAGCATTGCTTTCTATTAAAGACTTAATAGCTTCTTCATGACTTTTAAAATCCCTGGCATAATGGGGGTGCATGCCAATAGAGGCAAATACATTATCAAAAGTTTCTGCAAGTTCCTTTGATTTCCTACTTCCATCAAGACTAGATCCAACATTAATAATATAATCGACTCCCCAGTTTTTTGCAGTTTTTACCGCTTCCTCCAGCGGGGTCTCCTTAAGCATATCAAGATGGGCATGGGTATCCACTAAAAACATAGTTACTTTTCTTTAATCCTTGGGAATAGTATTTCTTTCTCCCTAATTTTTGTGCCGCCGCTATAATAGCCCCATTTTCCATGTTCATCTAATAGAAAATCTTTGCCATTGCCACCTATTCCAAACTGGCTTAATATTTTTTGGCTTATCCCCGGCATGATAGGATAAACCATGACACTGGATAGCCTTATAGATTCTACCAGCTCATACAAGATAGCATCTAATTTTTCTGCATCCGGACTTTTGCTGCTTTTAGCTAAATTCCATGGTTCTGAGTCTTCAATATATTTGTTGGCCATGTTTATAAATTCCCAAATCTTTGACAGGTATTCAGAAAATTTAAAATCCTCTAAATCTATTATGGCTCCAGATTTTAAGGCTTCCCACCTTTTAGCAAAGCTATCGTTATTGGATGACCTCTCTGGCACAATGCCATCCCTGAATTTTTTAATCATGGTCATGGTCCTTGAAACTAAATTGCCTATATCATTGGAAAGGTCGCCATTATACCTTTTTACCAGGGATTCATAAGTAAAAGTCCCATCATTTCCAAATGATATTTCCCTGGTTACAAAATACCTTATTGCATCTACCCCGTATTCTCCTGCAAGGTCATCCGGGTCCAGGGTAATCCCCTTTGACTTGGAAAGCTTTTCTTTTCCCAGAAGCACCCATCCATGGACAGCAATCTGTTCAGGCAACTCTACTCCCAAAGACATTAGTAAAGCCGGCCATATTACAGCATGGAACTTTAATATGTCCTTTCCTATATGGTGCTGGTTGGCAGGCCAGTACTGCTTAAACAGGCTATCATCCTGGCTATAGCCCAGGGCAGAAATATAGTTTATCAGTGCATCCACCCATACATAGCAATAATGCTTGGAATCAAAAGGCACCGGTACTCCCCAGGTAACCGTAGTCCTGGATATACTTATATCCTTCAGCCCCTGCTTGAGCAACCCCAGGACTTCGTTCCTCCTGGTTTCAGGAAAAACAAAACCAGGATTTTTTTCCAGATGTTCTATTAACCTATCCTGGTATTTAGAGAGCTTGAAGAAATAATTTTCTTCCTTGATCCTCTCTGTCTCCCTGTGGCACTCTGGGCATTTCCCTTCTACCAGCTGGGAATCCAGAAGAAAAGTCTCACAAGGTACGCAGTAATTGCCCTCATAATGGCTTTTATAAAGGTCTCCATTGTCCCTGAGCCTGGCAAGGATAGATTGTACTGTTCTTTCATGCTTTTCATCGGTAGTCCTTATAAAACCGTCATTGGTTATATTATAAAGCTTTAGCAGCCTCTTCATGTCCGCAACCATTTTATCAACATATTCCCTGGTTTCTATTCCCTTCTCCCTGGCAGTTTTATAGATTTTTTGGCCGTGTTCATCTGACCCAGTTAGAAAATAAACATCATTTCCTTTAAGCCGGTTAAACCTGGCTACTACATCAGCTATTATAAATTCATAAATCTGGCCTAAATGCAGCTTTGAATTCATATATGGTATAGCTGTTGTTAAGTAAAATTTTTCTTTTCCCATATCTTTCCTTTTTATCCTAAATTTTCGTTGAGATATTATACAATTTTTGCCTATTTATGTCATATTTTGAGAGCAATATCTTAATGGCAGTTTTTTTAGATATTCCCTGGGATATAAGTTTGACCAGTTCCCGGGCTAGTTCTTCTTCAGTATAATTTGTTATAAGCTCTTCTTTAAATCCTTCTGCCACCACTACGATTTCACCTTTTATTTTTTTGCCCTTTATTCTTTCCTGAACTTTTTCTATGCTCCCCCTGATTGACTCTTCGTACATCTTGGTAATCTCCCTTAGCATGCAAATATTCCTGCTGCCTATTACTTCCTGCATATCCGCCAACAGCTTTTCCAGCCGGTTAGGGGATTCATAAATTATTAAAGTGTAAGGAAGATTTTTTACTTCGGCCAATTTTTTCTTTCTTTTTCCCCTTGCCTTTGGAAGAAATCCTAAAAACAGAAAATTATCAGTGGGAAACCCTGATAACACCAATGCTGCCAGTCCAGCATTTGGTCCGGGTATAACAGTTATAGGCAAACCCCTTTTTATACATTCCCTGATTAACTTATATCCTGGATCCTGTATGGCAGGGGTTCCTGACTCAGATATGAGAGCTACATCTGTGCCGCCGGTTAAGGCTTTACAAATTTTTTCAATTTTTTCTTTATGGCTAAAGTCATGATAGCTGGTCAGGTTTTTATTCCTTATGCCGTATTTTTTTAATAATTTTCCTGCAGTCCTGGTATCTTCTGCAGCTATCAGGTCTGCATTTTTTAGAGTTTCCACCAGCCTGAAACTGGCATCAGAAAGATTTCCGATAGGTGTTGCGCATATAAAAAGAGTGCCCTTTTTTTGCTCCATAATTAATAAATAGTAATGTTGACAAAGCCCCTATAGATTAATTCTGCAATATACCCGAAGGCAAGCCAGAAAGGCAAATAAGTTATTTTTACCACACCCATAATTGCCCATCTTGACTTATATTCCCATGGACATTTCTTTAACAGTAATTTTAACAAATAGCCATAGATAAATTCCCCTGCAAATATCACTGCCATATAAATAAAGCCTCTGAACACAAAAGGAATGCCGGAAATTAAATTGTAAAGGGGCTCTATTATCAAACCCAGGCTGCCGTAAATGGGAAACATCCACAAGTAAGACCTTCCCTTAAGTGAAATATTCCGGTATTTTAAAAAATCATGGATAGAGGTAAAGAACACCTCTACCCCTACGCCAAAAAAACTATAAACCAAAAATAACAGGATATATTTCATATTAATCTATTTTTTTAAACATTTCCTTAGGGTTCCCGCAAACCGGACATTTCTCCGGCGGATTTCCTTCCTCTGTATTTCCACATACCTGGCATACATAGATATCCTCTTCTGCATTTTTCCCAATATTATTAAGGTATTTCTTGTAAAGGTCTGCATGGATTTTCTCTACCCTATTTGCATAACTAAAGCTTACCCTTGCTTCGCTCTCATTTTCCTCTCTTGCCTCCTCAATCATGCCAGGATACATTTCCTTAAATTCATAAGTTTCCCCATTAACTGCTGTCTCCAGATTTTCTTTGGTAGATTTTATGCCATCCATAGCCCTAAGGTGGTTATGGGCATGAACTGTTTCTGCATCAGCAGCCGCCCTAAACAGCCTGGCAACCTGGGGATGGCCCTCCTCTTCTGCTTTTTTAGCAAATGCAAGGTATTTCCTGTTTGCCTGGGACTCACCCGCAAAAGCATCCTTTAGGTTTTCGGTTGTTTTTTTGCTATTTTCATTAACCATAGAAAAACTCCTTTTCCTTTTTTGGTATAATTATATATTATTAACAATATTAGTACTATAAAGCAGAATAATAAAGAAGATGAAAACTAACTTCCAATACTTTAAAAGAATAGGCATACCAATAGGAATTTTAATAGTCTTATACTTCCTGGGCTCTTTAGGGTATATAGTTATTGAAGATATGACCCCGCTGGATGCTTTATTTATGACTACAATTACTATAACTACTGTTGGATATGGGGTAATTAAAGAATTATCCACCGCAGGCGTTATATTTACCATATTTTTTATTATAATAGGAACTGGAATTGCAGCATATATTTTAATCAATATTGCTGACTTCATATTATCTGAATTTTTATTAGGCCGGATGGAAGCGAGAAGGATTACAAAAATGATTGCTAAACTAAAAAAACACTATATTATTTGTGGCTTAGGCAGGGTAGGGTTAGAAATTGCAAATGAGCTCCAGAGAAATAAGGTAAACTTTATCGTTATCGACAATGCAGATGAGCCCATTGAAATCTGCAAGCAAAATAACTGGTTATACATAAAGGGTGACGCCTCCAATGATGATATTTTACTAGAAGCGGGTATAAAAGAATCTAAAGCCCTATTTGCTACTTTGGATACAGATTCCGAAAATGTTTATATTACCTTGTCTGCAAAATCCCTCAATCCCTATATCTTTGTGGTGTCCAGGGCTACCGCCCAGGAGACCATAAGCAAACTAGAAAAAGCTGGGGCAGACAGGGTACTATCTCCACAAGTTTTAGGCGGTAGGAGAATGGCTGCAATGGCCCTTCAGCCACTGGTTACAGACTTCCTTGACACCATAATGGGTACAGAAAACATAGAAGTAAGGCTATTGGAGATAGAAATAAAGGAAGGAAGCAAACTTGATGGGAAAACAATTAATGCGGCCAGCCGTGAATATGACCTGGGAGCATTAATTATTTCTGTTATTGAAGCCGGGGAAAAGACAACATACAGCAAGCCCAATGCCAATACCATACTTTCAGCTGGACAAAATATAATTGCCATTGGGACAAAAGAGCAGATACAGAGGCTTTCAGGTTTAGCCGTAAAAGGTTAAAGATCCTGGTTTAACTCTTCATGGAACATCTTGTATTCACCAGTTAAAAGGAACTGCACCCTTTCGCCGATATTTACTGCCTGGTCCCCAATCCTTTCCAAATACCTGCTGGCAAGGGAAACATTGGTTATAAACCTGACATGGTCTTCATCTTCGCTAGGGGTAAGATATAATTTTTTAAAAATCATTCTCTGTATATCATCAACAGAGGAATCAATTTTATCCAGTTTTGCAGCCATCTTATAATCTTTATTTTTAAAAGATTCTATAGCCCTGTTAAGGATTGTTTTTACCAGATTGCCCATTTCCACCAACAAGTCAAGTATTTCCCTGTCATGGATTTTTTTCTCCTGCTTAGCTAATTTTTTAACAATTCTGGATATATTTACCCCAAGGTCACCTATCCTTTCAAGATGAAGTATTATAATGTTAATGGAGTGAAGCAGTCTTAAATCTTTGGCTACCGGCTGGTGCTCTGCTTGAAGCACTATGCTTTTTTCTTCAATAGAAATATCATATTCATCTATCCTAACATCGTCATCTATTACTTTCTGGGCCAAATCTATATTCATTTCAAGCAATGCTTCTATAGTATTGTATACTGAATCCTGCACCAAGCTGCCCATGGTAATTACATCTTCACTTACTTCCTGTAAATGTTCATGAAAGGTTTTCCGCATATTATTAACTTACCTCCAAAAATATTTTAACATAATCTGTCTTTAGTGTATTTATTTAATTCTTTTCATTCTTGACCAACTTCTAATCCCACTTCCAATAGCAGCAAAAATTAATACCAAAATCATAAGCATTAAGGCTGTCCCCCATTGCATATCCACTGGAGCATTGGGAATTTGGGTGGCAATAACATACAAATGATAAGGGAGTACCATTGCTTCACTAAAAATTGAATTAGGCAGCCCCCTCATCGAGTATACTGCAACCGTAAATAATATAGGGGCAGTTTCCCCTGCTGCCCTTCCTACACTTATAACGCTTCCTGTAATTATTCCAGGCAGGGCCTGTGGCAAAACTACTTTGATTATTGTCTGCCATTTTGTTGCCCCCAGGGCAAGCGAGGCTTCCCTAAATTCATTAGGCACAGCTTTCAATGCTTCCTCGGAAGAAGTAATAACTACCGGTAAAATTAATAAAGCAAGGGTAAGTGAGCCGGCAAGCAGGGACTTCCCAAAATTTAAAAGGATTACAAAAAAACCTAGTCCAAATAGGCCGAATACTATTGACGGCACCCCTGCCACATTTACAATGGATAACCTTATCATTCGGGTAAGACGGTTTTTTTTGGCATATTCGTTTAAATAGATGGCTGCCAATACCCCAATAGGAAGAGAAAAAATTATTGTACCCAAAACTAAATACAGGGTCCCCAATATTGCAGGGAATATTCCCCCGGATCTCATCCCTGTATCTGGATGGGTAAAAATAAATTCCCAACTTAAAGTAGAGCCACCTTTGATTATTAAATAAGCAACAATCCCAAATACAAAAGCAATAACAATTGCAGTCATGGATAAAAGAATACCGTACCAGATTTTTTGCTTCCTGTATCTATTTCTCATATTCATCTTATACAATCAACCTATTTCATTTTTATCCTGTTTATATACCTGTCTGCAATAAGATTAATTAAAAAAGTTATAATGAATAGTAAAAGACCTATGGCAAAAAGGGCAGAATAATGCAAGCCACCCTGAACTGTTTCTCCCATTTCTGAAGCAATAGTTGCAGTTATAGTTCTGACCGGTTGGAGCCAGGAGAAAACAATCCGTGGAGAATTACCGGTTATCATAAGAACTGCCATGGTTTCCCCAACAATCCTGCCCAGGCCAAGCATTACCGCGGCAAAAATTCCAGAGGATGCTGTAGGAACCACTGTTTTGTAAGTAGTCTCCCAATTAGTTGCACCCAAGGCCAGGGAAGCATTTTTAAACTTGGTTGGGACAGCATCAATCGCATCTTCTGAAATGGAGATAATAGTAGGAAGAGCCATGAAAGCAAGCATTACTGAGCCAGTTAAAGCTGTAAGCCCAATACTTAAATCAAAAATCTTCTTGATAATTGGTCCTACTGCCATTAATCCGATAAAACCTATTACCACTGATGGAAAAGTAGCCAATATCTCTATAATTGGCTTCACTATTTCTCGGACAGGCCGTGGGGCTAGCTCTCCTATATAAATAGCTGCCCCAATACCCAGGGGAACAGCTATTATGATAGCCCCAAAAGCTACTTCAAGCGAGCCTACAAATAACGGGAGAAACCCAAATTTTTCATTTAGTGGAAACCACCTGTCACCAAAAATAAATTTAAAAAAGGGATAAGTTGCAAAAAATCTTAGTGAATGATAAATCAAAAAAGCTAGTATGAGAGCCAGAACAATAATGGAAAAAAGGCCGCTAATTAACACTATTTTGCTTATAATAAAGTTCTTAAACTTTCTAAATTTGGGAGTTTTTTTCATAAAAACAATATTATTATTTAACTAAATTATTTTAACATATTTTTCTCTAAAAAAATGGGGCTATTAAAATAGCCCCTTAATTTATGTACACTTTAATTTATTCTGGCACTGGAACAAATCCAACATCCAATACTATCTGCTGGCCTTCTTCATTTAGCACAAAATCAAGGTAATCATGGCCTAGTTCATTTAAGTCGCCTTCTCTGTAATAATTATAAAGGCCCCTGGCAATGGGATAGCTTCCATCCATAGTAGTCTCTATTGAGGGCTCTACCCCTTCCACTGTTACTACCTGGGTATCCTTGCTAACTGCCTCTTCAAGGTAGCCCAGACCAATATAGCCAACAGCATTATCAGTAGATACAACTGTATCTACAACTTCCGCATTGGAAGCAAGAGCTAAAGCTTTTGGTGTAAATTCATACTCATTCTGGGTTTCATCCAGCTGCACTACCCTTTCCAAGAAATAGCCATAAGTTCCTGAATTGGAATCCCTTCCAGCAAGCACTATCTCAGCATCCGGGCCTCCTACCTCACTCCAGTTTGTAATATCACCCCTGAATATGCCGGATAGCTGTTCTATTGTTAAATTATCAATGCCTTCGATATTCTCGCTTATTACTATAGATAAAGCATCATAGGCTACAACCACTTCCACTATATCTATTCCTGCATCTTTTGCCATATCAAGCTCTTTATCCTTTATCTTCCTTGAAGCCTGGCCGATATCATTCGTACCATTTATGCATTCTGCAATACCAGTACCAGAACCTCCACCGCTTACAGTTATTTCTCCTCCAAATTCATCCATGAATACTTTAGACGCTGATTCTGCAATTGGGAGAAGAGTGGTAGAGCCTGAAATGGTTAAACCTTGGCCCCCAAATTCACTGCCTGCCTGCCCAGAAACTTCATCAGCACTGCTTTCTCCAGTTGTTACTTCTTCAGGTGCACATCCCGCAAAAAGCATTGTAACAGCAACTATTGCCGCTATTGCAAATGTGAAAAATAATAAAAACCTATTTTTCCTTAAGATACTTGGTTTCACTATTTCAATCTCCTTTCTTTTTATTCTTATGAACACTGCATAAATTCTAACAAATTAGGATTTGATTTTGTTAATAAAAGATTAAAAAAATGTTAAAAAAAGATTAAATTCAAAAGATTTTTCTATGCTTTATTTACCATCTTATACCCATACCCGTGCACGGTTTGGATAAACCTTTTTCCAAATTCCTTATAGGACATTTTTTCCCTAATTCTTCTAATATGCACATCTAGGGTTCTGGTATCCCCGAAATAATCCTCTCCCCATACATTTCTAATTAACTCTTGCCTTGACATTAGGCTATTTAATTTTTGAAGCATCACTGATACCAGCCTGAATTCCTTGGGATTGAGTTTTACTTGCCTGCTATCCAAAAATATTTGATGTTTCCCTTCATCAATAAACAAATTAATGCTGCCAAATTTAAATTCTTCTTTCAGGTGCTCCTCAAAATCATTGGGCTTAAATCTCCGCAACACACTTTTAACCCTGGCTACCAACTCTTTTACTCCAAAAGGCTTTACCATGTAATCATCAGCACCAAGCTCTAAGCCCAATACTTTATCCAGCTCCTCCCCTTTAGCGCTAAGTATTATTATGGGAACATTGCTTTCCTTCTTTACCTTCCTGCATATATCCAGGCCGTCCATATCCGGAAGCATAAGGTCTAAAATAATAAGATCCGGTTTCTTTTTGTTAAATACCTCTAGCAAGTCTTTTCCATACTGGAAAGTTTTAACCTTGTAGCCGCTTTTTTCTAAATTA
>JBNJCV010000048.1:0-14234 GCA_051744245.1 Actinomycetota bacterium
CATTCTGGAACATTTTCAGCCAGGGGGAAGCAGAAAGCTTTTCTTTTAATTCATTCGGCATCCAGGGCCACTGCCAGGTTAGAAATGTCCTTTCAGGGTGGGGCATCATGGCCAGGTGCCTTCCATCTGGAGAGCAAAGGGCGGTAATGCCTCCAGGGGAGCTGTTGGGATTGTAGGGGTATTTTTCAGTAAGAGTCCCATTATCTTCCACATATGCCATGGGGGTAAGTGACTTTTTCCTGCAGTCTTCCAGCATATTTTTATCCGGGCAGTATAGGTGGCCTTCGCCGTGGGCAACCCAAATTCCCAGTATGGAACCTTCCATGCCCTTGAGCATAACAGAAGGGCTGTTAAGTATTTTTACTGAAACCCATCTGGATTCAAACCTTCCTGAAGGGTTGGATATAAAGCGGGGCTGCTTCTCTTCGGGTATTCCCTTCCAGGGAACCCATCCGAGCAGAGCCATAAGCTGGCATCCATTGCATACTCCCAGGGAAAAGGTGTCATCCCGCAAGTAAAACCTGTCAAAAGCTTCCCTTAGCCTGGGGTTAAATTTAATTACCCCTGCCCATCCCTTGGCGCTGTCCAGCACGTCAGCATAGGAAAACCCACCCACAAATGCCGCGCCCTTGAATTTATCTAGTGACACATCACCATTGGCTATATCGGTGATGGTAACATCCCAGGACTCAAAGCCTGCCGCATGAAAAGCGGAAGCCATCTCCCGGTCACCATTGCTGCCTTCCTCCCTGATAATGGCTACCCTGGGCTTATTTCCCCCCTTCATTATATTAAGATCTGTAGGCTGAGGCTTAAATGAAAGCCTGTAAGCTGGCCCGGGACGGTTATGGGATTTTTCCTGCTCATGGGCATGGGCTGGATTCATTTGTTCTTGTTCCAGCCGGTCACTGGTCTGTTCCCACCACTGCAAGAGAGTAGGGGTTTCTATTTCTAAGCTCTTTTTCCCGCCATAGTTGATTGCCAGTGATTTTTTTTCTGTAGTTTGGCCCAGTATGCTATATGGAATATTTTGCTTTTTTAGAAGCCCTGTTATTTGCTCTTCATTTTGGGGAAGATATTCTATGACCATGCCCAGCTCTTCAGCAAATAACTCTTTTTCCAGGCTGCTGCCTTTTTTAAGGCTTATCTCTGCTCCGCAGTTTGCAGGCATTATCATCTCGGCTAAAGTTGTCACCAGACCCCCGTCGCTTATGTCATGGCCGGAAAGGATTAAATTTTTGCCAATAAATTCCTGTATGGCTTCAAAGGCTGATTTTAGAGTTTCGGGGTTTTCTAAATCCGGAACCATATCTCCCAGCTGCCCTAAAGACTGGGCAAATGCAGAGCCTCCCAGCCTCCTTTTGCCCCCGGATATGTCTATTATTAAAATTTTGCTTTCTCCAGCCCTCTTTATATCCGGTGTAATAACCCTGGTTATATCTTCTACCGGCCCGTAGCAGGAGATCACTACCTCATTAGGGGCTTTTACGGTTTCTTTTCCCACATTGGCAGCCATGGACACGCTGTCC
Source organism: Actinomycetota bacterium (assembly GCA_051744245.1). Lineage (GTDB taxonomy): Bacteria > Actinomycetota > Humimicrobiia > Humimicrobiales > Humimicrobiaceae > M55B165. Next base: position 1,530 of record JBNJCV010000048.1, read on the forward strand.
TTTCCCCCGTCTGCTGCAATTTGAAGCCTGGACATAGCTTGGCTTATAGCTTTAGCAGCGTCGTAGATAGCCGGGCCTTCTCCTGGCAGCTTGGCTGGCCACATCCAGTTAACCGAACATTTAATATCCTCAAAGCCGGTAATTCTTGCCCACACCATATTGGTAAGGGCTTCGCCCAGGGACATCCTGGCCCCTGCTGCAGGATGGGCAAGGGTCTTTAGGGGTTGTTCCCCTATGGAGATTGCCGTGCCGGTAAGGCAGAAGTGGCTCTGGGCTACAACTGCTACATCAGATACGGGAAGCTGCAGGGGCCCGCAGCACTGCTGGCGGGATATAAGGCCGGTTACGCTGCGGTCAACCTTTCTTACTAGGTACCCTTTAGAGCACACAGAGGGAAGCTTAAAAATATCTTGTATGGCTTTTTTAAGGTCTAGGCCAGAAGGTATGGAAAGTGTCTTGGTTTCTTTTTTAACCCGGTTAAAGTGAAAAACTTTCTGGGGTATATTGCTAAGTATTTGATCAAGATCCAGGTTAACAGGGGTGCTGTTGTTCTCCCGGTCGTTAACCACTATCCTTCCGTCTCCGGTAATTCCCCCTAACACTTCGCAGTTTACTTTTTCCCTCTGGCACAATGATTGTATTAATTTAAGGTCCTTGGGGTGTATGAGGAAGGCATTTCTTTCCTGGTATTCTCCTCCCCAGATTTCTAAAACAGACATGGTCTTATCTCCCACCTGGATATTGCGTATCTCTATCCTGCCCCCGGCAGGTTCTACGATTTCAGTAAGCACATTGCAGGGCCCGCCTGCACCCTGGTCGTGTATACTCAGGATAGGGTTATCTTTGCCCATCTCTATACAGGCCCTGATTACCCGGTTTAATTTTTGCTCCATCTGGGCATTGCCCCTCTGCACGGCATTAAAATCAAGCTCCTGCCTTCCTTCTTCCTGTATAAGGCTGGAAGCAGATCCGCCCCCCATGCCAATGCGGTAGGCAGGGCCGCCAATCTGTAGTATGAGCATTCCCTTGGCTGGCTTTTCTTTTTCCAGGTGCCTTCCGTCTATCTGGCCCACGCCTCCGGTAAACATGATGGGCTTTACCCATTCCCTTCTTTCTCCACCGGCCAACTTGAGCCCAAAGGTGCGGGCAAATCCCTGGATTACAGGCTCTCCGAACTTGTTTCCGTAATCAGAAGCTCCGTTGCTTTCCTTTATCATTATGTCCAGGGGAGAAGCCAGGTTCGGAGGATAGCCAAAGCTTCTGTCTTCGCCGGGGATGCTGTAGCCATCAATATTCAGGTTTCCCGTGCAGTAGCCAGCTGTTCCTGCTACCACCAGCCCGCCCCTTCCCGTGGCCTGGACATCCCTTATCCTGCCGCCGGTGCCGGTCTCAGCCCCGGGGAAGGGAGCTATACCTGAAGGGAAATTATGGGTTTCAGCTGTAAAAATAGGGTTGTAGGTTACTCCCTGGTTTTTAAAAGGAGAACAATATCCGGGCTTTTGGCAAATGATGGTGTTAAGGTCAAACCCTTTTATGGCTCCTGAATTATCACTGAAGGCTATGAGGCTGTTGGCAGGGTTATCCTTTAGGGGCTGCTTTATCAGCTCCAGCAGGGTTTCTGGCATTTTTTTCCCGTCAATTACAAGTTTTCCTTTAAAAAACCAGTGCCTGGAGTGCTCGCTGTTTGCCTGGCTTAACTGGAAGCATTCTACATTAGTGGGGTTTCTGTTTATCTTATTTACAAACAGGTCAAAGTAAAAATCAAGGTCCCAGCTGTCCAGGCCTAATCCCAGTTGCTGGTTGACCTCTTTTAAGGCTTGCATTCCCTTTTCCATCAGGGGAACTTCATATACCGGTTCAGGGTTTATGCCGGTCTCAAAGGTAGTTAGCGGTTTAGGGTATACGCATTCTGTCATGCGGTCATGGTGGCTTTCAATGAAATGGCCGGTGTCTGTATCCGGGCTTAAGAGGTACCTTCTTGACCTTTCCAGCCTGGTTACCTTGTCCAGCCCGCAGGAATGGCATATAGCCACTGCATTGGTGGAATAGGCAGTTTCAAAATTTAGCCTGGGGCCGATCTCTACAATATTGTTGTTCTTCCTATCCAGGAATGAATTCTTAGAAAATTTATCTGGCTGGAAAGTCTCAGCCAGCAGCCACTTTAAGGTATTATAATCCCTCTCCTCAAGATCTTTATTGGCTTCGATATAAAAGCAATATTCAAAGTTTGTGTTAATAGAGCGGTAAAAGCGGTAAAGCATCTAAACCCTTTCTTTCTAAAAAGCATGCTTTTGGTAAAGTCTTCCAAAAGTTATCCTTTAATTTCCTCCAGCATGCCATATATTATATTTAACCTTATATACAGAAAATATTCACAATTGCCGGGCGGCAAGTTTTTATTGGACCTGCCAGGCAAAGTCTGTGAATATAGCTTGATTCCTTTACCCTATTTTTGTCAATAACCTTAATTCTGTCAATAATCTTTTTGGCCGCTGTCTGGTGAAAGCAGCTTAAATAGGATTAATGCTTATCTAAGAAATTAGTAAAAAGGCAATAGAAATTTAATTATAAGTTTAAAAATCTTTTCGTTGCCTCACTTAAAAAGTATCCAAACAGTTAGCTGGTTTATTATAATTTCCTTTACCCTGTTTGGTTTTATAAATATAATTTAAATATCAAAAAGAAATATTGAAAAAATTTAATAAAAGAAAACTGTAAAATGAAAGATTTAAAGAATCTCAATATAAGGGAAGAAGAAAAGGAAGCTCTGCATGAATTAAAAGAAATATTGTTAAAAAATTTTCCGCTTGCTAAATTGGTTCTCTATGGTTCAAAGGCAAGGGAAGATTTTGATAGAGAATCAGATATTGATATTTTAGTTATCCTGAAGGGAAAGGTAGATGACAGCATAAGAGAGAAAATATTTAGTCTCAGTTATGAAATAGAGTTAAAATATGATGTTATTTTTGGAATACTGGTAGAGCCTGAAGATTTCTGGGATTCTCCGCTTGCGGAATCCATGCCCATCCATTGGAGTATTGATAAGGAAGGGATAGTAGTCTAGCCGAAAAAGAGGTTATTGAATACCGGAGGCAAAGGGCAAGGCAAACCCTTGAAGAAGCTAAAATCTTTGCTTGATAACAAAAAGCTGATTTATCTTCATCTAAGCATGGCGGTGTAAGAAGCCTTTTTAATAAAGAATTTGTAAAACCTGGAATTATTAGTAAAAAAAATGGGAGGTTTTACAATAAAATATTTGAATTCAGGTAATGTGGAGATTATGAGGATTTTGTTAAATTTGATGAGCATAAAGTCAAGCACTGGTTGCAAAATGCAGGATATTTTATCAAGTCAGTAGAAAACATAATTAATGAAAATAAGGGCCATAAGAATATTTAACCGCTAGTAAAACTAATATATTCTTGGAATCCCCTTAATCTAAAATGGGAATCCATCAATAAAACCCCCAATCTACCTATAAAATTAATAATATTATTACCAATATTGTAATATTTTCAATATTAGTTATACTATTATTGTAATTAATGTAAATTATGGTAACTTAAATCTTGGAGCTTAAAAATGATTGTAAACAGGGATTTATTAGAAAAAATAAAACCTTTTATACTGCGGAAAGAATACCTTGCAATAACTGGGCCTAGGCAATCTGGAAAAACGACTTTTTTAGAAATTATTCGCAGATACCTGATAGATAAATTAGAGGTTGATGAAGAAAATATTAGGATAATAACTTTTGAGGATAGAAGATTATTGATAGAGTTTGAAGAGAATCCCATTTCTTTTATTAAGTCATGGAGGACAAACCAACAAGACCAATTCTACCTATTGATTGACGAGTTCCAGTATGCTAAAGACGGGGGACAGAAATTAAAACTGGTATATGATACCCTGGAGAAATTAAAAATAATTATTACAGGCTCATCATCCCTTGAAATAGCTTCCAAAGTAAAAAGTTACATGACGGGAAGGCTGCTGACTTTTAATATGTACCCTTTCAGTTTTAAGGAATTTTTGAAATATAAAAATAAGAGGCTTGAAAAAATCTATATTGAGAATAATGAAAAATTAATTAACTATATTAAAAATTATAATGGCATTTCCATAAAAGAAGGAAAAGATACTTTTAGGAAAGAGTTTCTAAATTTATTTGAAGAGTATTGCATATGGGGAGGATATCCATCTGTAGTTTTATCAAATACTGAAATAGAAAAAGAAAAAATAATTTCAAACATATTTAACAGTTACATCCTAAGTGAAATAAAAGGATTGATTGAGCTTGATACAGAGAGACAATTATTCTTGCTTTCACAGATGTTATCTGCCCAAATGGGGGGAATAGTAGTATACAATAATTTAGGGAACCAGTGCGGCCTAAATTACAAAAAGCTTATTAAACACTTAAATATTTTACGGGCAACTTTTATCATTAGAGAATTAAAACCCTATTTTAAAAACAAGCAGAAGGAACTTTCTAAAAATCCAAAAATATATTTTATTGATAATGGCTTTAGAAATTATCTAATAAAAAACTATAACCGGCTTAATATTAGGAATGATGCAGGTTCTCTTATCGAGGGAGTAGTTTTTAATAGGATAAGCGAAGGTTTGACAGATAGCGGCAACCCTTATTTTTGGAGAACTAAGGTTGGGGCTGAAGTAGATTTTGTTTTGCTCCTAAGAGATTCGGCAATACCAATAGAAGTAAAATTTGCGGAATTTAAAAAACCAGTTATTTCTAAGAGCTATATTAGTTTTATAAACAATTTTAAGCCGGATTATGGATTGGTTCTGACCAAAGATTATTGGGGGAAGCTGCAATATAATGGCACAGAGGTAGTATTTGCTCCTGTATATTACTTATAAAAATTTTATAATTTATTCTTTACATAGTTATATTATCTAGATAAAATTACCGTATGGTAAAATATATTAAAAGATTATTAAAAATAGATACCAATAACTCTGCTTTTCTTTGGGGTGCCAGGAAAACAGGCAAAAGTTTCTGGATTAAGCATAATTTCGAGCCCGGCGGAATTATATTAATAGATTTACTCAAAACCGATGTTTTTGCAGAATATGCTTCAAGGCCATCTTTGCTCAGGGAAAGGTTTAAGGATACAAAGAAATTGGTGGTTATAGATGAGATCCAGAAAGTGCCCATGTTGCTGGATGAAGTTCACTGGATGATAGAAAATAAGGGCATTACTTTTTTACTAACAGGCTCAAGTGCGAGAAAATTACGCCGAGGGCATGCCAACCTTATGGCGGGAAGGGCATTAAGGTATAATCTCTTGCCATTCTCTTTTATGGAAGTGGGAGATGTAAATCTGGAAAAAATAATGGTTTCGGGGATGCTGCCTCCCCATTTTTTATCTGATAACCCTATTGGGCTTATAAGGTCTTATGTAGCAGATTACCTGAAGGAAGAAATAGCCCAAGAGGCCCAGATACAAAAAATTCCCCAGTTTAGCGAATTCTTAAAAGTGGCTTCAGTTACTTCTGGAGAATTACTAAATTACAATAATATAGCCAGGGAAGCTGGAGTGGGCAATAAAACAGTAAGGACGTATTTTGATATATTGGAGAGTACCATGCTGGGTTTTAGAATCCCTTCCTGGAAGAGTTCGAAAAAAAGGCGGATGATTATGGCTGAAAAATTCTACTTATTTGATGTGGGATTGTCTAATTACCTATCAAAAAGGCAGCCAAAACAGGGAACGCCTGAATTTGGAAAATCTTTTGAGCATTTTATTTTAATGGAGCTCAGGGCATATAAGCACTATAGAAACCCTGAGCTTGAAATAACCTACTGGAGAACCAGCACGGGCTATGAGGTTGATTTTATACTGGGGGAAAAGCAGATTGCCCTGGAAATAAAGGCTAAAAAAATGGTCCATGATATCGACCTTAAAAGCTTAAAAGCGATTAAAGAAGAAGGAAATGTTAAGAATATGATAGTTGTAAGCCTGGAAAAGCATCCCCGGGAGGTTGAAGGTATAAAGATAATTCCCTGGAAAATGTTTTTGGAGATGTTGTGGGCAGGTGAATTTGGGATATAGCTTTTTTTATTCTTCATTTTTTTGCCTTGTAATGGTTAATTACAGTCTATATAGCCATCTATAATGTATTCATCGAACCTATCACGGTTCTCTGCTACTTTAAGAGACGGCCTTTTTATTTCAAATTCATATAGTCAAGAATCTTCTTAACTACCATATAGTCTTCAATAAAACAAAGGGTATTTGTGCCATCTTCATCCTCCAGTTATAAATATATTTAAGTATTTACAGCAAGGTTAGATTATCTTTGTAAGACTTGATTCTGGTAAAGGGAAGTGCCTTCCATTTGGTTAAATTGCAGCTCACAGTCACATCTTCAATCTCGATCTTCTCACTCAATTCAAGAAGTCTTTCTAGCTTGCGGCGGCGAATGAACTTTTCCAGAGCCACCCTTACCGCTTCGCTTTTCTTTTTGATTGCTGTGACAACAAGCAATTCCTTTATTACTTTTTCAGGTATCTCCAGAGTTGTTCTCATTCTCTATCACCCCATTCATTGTTATAATAAAAGAACATACATCAATAGCATCATATTTTTATGCATTTTTAATTCATAAAAACTCACTTTTGGACTCCTCAGATATAAATATAATAATTACAGGGTTTTTATGCCCCAATAAATACTGGGCCAAAAAGCACTGATCTTAAATAAGAAAGCGGGTATTCGCAACAAAAATTGGCATGATTTTATTCTGTAAATGAAATCTTGTACATATAGCTGTTATGCTTACCAATAATATTAGAAAAATAATATCTATGGGTAAAGACTTTGACTGTATTGAAGAAATACAATTGCATATTTCTATGTACCTATTTAATGTATTTTCTATTTGTCGGTGAATATACATAGCCAAATACACATTATAGTAATGTAATGTCAATACTAAATCGTCTTGGGTTAAGGAAAGCAATGATAGAGTATCTGAAATTGAAAATATCACTGATAACGAGCAGCTTACTTTATATTATTGACTTTAATTAATAATATGGTACTATTTGTGCAGTATACTGCACAATAAACTATATTATTATGCAATAAAAGTAAAATATGGATAAAAATAGATTAAAACAGGTTATCTTGGATCAAAAACAAGAGATTAAAAGTATTTTTAATACCCATATTGTCACCCGTGAGATAGAACCAGAAATAAAAGCTGCATTGAAAGATAAACTGATAAAGGTAATAGCTGGGGTAAGAAGATGTGGAAAATCATTTTTAGCCCACAAGATACTGCAGGAAAATACATATGGATATATAAACTTTGATGATGAAAGACTTTATGGGGTAAAATCGGAAGACCTGAATGATTTACTGGAATTATTAAATGAAATAAATCCTGGATTTCGCTATATACTTCTAGATGAGATACAAAACATAGATGGCTGGGAATTATTTGTAAACCGTTTGCAGCGATCCGGTTATAACCTTATAATCACCGGCAGCAATTCCAATCTTCTAAGCAAGGAACTGGCTTCTTCCCTAACGGGAAGACATTTTTTAGTGGAACTTTATCCTTTCTCATTCAAAGAATTCTTAAGTTATAAAAAAATTGATATATCTGATAAGGATTTATTTACCACAGGAGAAAAATCAAATATCAAGAAGACTTTAGATGAATATATAGAATTTGGAGGATTTCCGGAGATATCAAGTATTACTTTCAAAGAGCAGTATCTAAGGGACCTGTATGATAAAATTATCTCTAAAGATATTACTCAAAGATATAATATAAGATATGTAAAAACTTTGAAGGAATTAGCTCTTTATCTTATCTCCAACTTCGGAACAAATATAACATACCAGAAGTTAAAAAATATCTTCGACGTAAACAGTGTGCATACAATAAAAAATTATATCAATTATCTGGAAGAGGCATATCTGGTCTTTCAGCTATACCCTTTTTCTTTTAAGCTGAAACAGCGGGTAAAGGCAAGAAAAAAAATATATGTCGTAGATACAGGAATGATAGGTTCATTATCTTTTCAGTTTTCTAAAAATTCCGGGAAACTTTTAGAAAACATAGTTTTTACCCATTTAAAGAGAAAAGGCTCTGAAATATATTTTTATGATTACTACTCTGGGGAGGTTGATTTTGTAATTAAAGAGGGCCGTAATATAAAAGGACTTATCCAGGTTTGTATGGACTTGGAAAATATCGAGACCAGGCATAGAGAGCTGAGATCACTTTTAAAGGCAAGTGCTGACCTAAACTGCAGCAATTTAAAAATAATAACATATGACTCAGAAGAAGAATTAAAAATAAAAGGGAAAAAAATAAGCCTAATACCAATATGGAAATGGCTTCTTGATAATTGATCTATAAACTCAGATAGAGGGTACGCTTTTCCTCAGGTCTTTTATAAACCCTGCCGGGTCTTCTGACCTGAAGATGACTGTACCTATCTTGAAGTTTACAAGCGCCCATCTTCTTAAATTCTGTGAAGAAAATAACATTACCTTTGCCAGGTCCAGGGTTTACAGAAAAAACGACTCCTGCTTTGTTTAAGCAGAAAAACTATTCGGTGGTTAGAAGGACTGTGGGATATCTCAGGCATGATACCGAGGAGTTAAAAATCCTAAATGAGTTATATCTGGTTACTATACAAACTTTTTTAAGCCGGTAGTAAAGCTTGCAGAAAAGGTAAGGGCTGGAAGCAGGGTAACTAAAAAATATGATACTACCCTTAACCCATACAGGAGGCCAGGCCGTAAAGACTTGATAATAAGATAAAGGAGAAATTAAAGGCAGAATATGATGTGCTTAATCCAGCAGGGCTAAAAAGAAAAATTTCAAAATTGCAGGGATAAGCTGTTAAAATTAAATTCACTTAAGAAAACCATAGAAAGGAATGGTGACAATAAGTGATGGGCCTTACGGATACCTCTGGGGGTAGTATGTCTGTTTTATCTGTTGTAACCTCTACTGCTATTAGGTTTATTACTTTTTTACGTGAGCCAACGTATAGGCTTTCAGATACTTTTTTACGTGAGGCAACAGGCAGCTACTTTCATCCCTATTATTTAACCTTAGCCCTTATATGAGTCCTGTAAATATTTAGCTTAAGCTTTATGAAAAATCAACTAAATTTTTTTTGGCAATACTCTTGTTACATCTTGTAGATTATATTACACTGAGAAAAATAAGTGGGAAGTTACAGTATTTTATAGGTAAAAATTCTAAAAGATAGTGTACTGATGCAAACTTTTCTGGAGCAATTTAATAAATCTTATCCAATAAATATTGCTGCTCCGGTTTTAATGGGTATTCACCAGAACTTAAAAAAACATCTTAAAATCTTGCAAGAATTATGTTTCAGTACACAAAAGGTCACTATGGAAATAATTTAATGTGATAAGAATATGTCCAGAAAAAAAAGGGAAAAGAGAAAGGCCAAGAGGAAAATTAAACAGAAAGAACGCCGGCAGTGGCCTTCCAAGGTTTTTCACCGGGAAAAGATAGAATTTCTTTTTGAAGAGGCACAATGGCATAATGAAGATGGCCAGTTTGAGGAACAGCTTGCCTGCCTGAAAAAAATTCTCCGGCTGGATCCAGAGAATGAAGAAGCCCTGAGGGAAATGTGCTACCTTGGGTACCAGATGAAAAGGCCAGATATAGAGCTTGATGGTATTTTGGGCTTGTATGAACATAAATATATAAAATTTGACGAAATACCGCTTTTGTTCCATCTGCTGGAGAATGATGGTAGATACAAGCAGTCGCTAGTGGTTATAGAAGGAATTTTAAAAAACATGCCTGAGTGCAAGGCAAGTGAAAAGAAAGCCTTAAAAGAATTTCTTATAGACAAACGCAAATATTGCCAAAACCAGCTGGAAATAAAGAAGCTGGCGTCTAAAAATATCTCCAAGAAAAAGGACAGTGATAAAAACAAAAAAAAGGGAATGGGGGAAAAATCTTATGCACAGAATAAAGATTCTACCAAGGGTGGCGCAGATAAAAGGCCCCTTCCCAAAATTCCCATAAACATCCAGCTAAATTCAGAAGCCTTTAAAAAAATCCTGTCAGAGGGAAACCTTGCCTCTATGGAGAACTACCAGCTTGCCATAGAAGGGCATAAAATACGTTTTAAAGAGAGATTTGAAAGCCTTATCTGTTTAAATAGCCTGCAAAATATCCGCTCATTATGGTTCCAGGAAGAGACCGCCAGAAAAATCCTAAAAACCTTCCGGGGTAGGGCCCTTCTGGCAGACGAGGTAGGGCTGGGAAAGACTATAGAGGCCCTTATGGTGCTTAAGGAATATATACAAAGGGGTATGATAAAGACCGCTCTTATACTAACACCCACCCCACTGGTTAGCCAATGGAAGGAGGAGCTTAAGAGTAAATTCGGGCTAAACTTCCCCTCTACCGATGACCCCGGTTTCCGGACCAAGAATAAATCCTTCTGGAAACAGGACTTTATCTTGGCATCTATTAATATTGCCAAGTCCAAGAAGAATTTTTCTGCGGTTACCAAAAGGGAATATGACATGGTCATAGTGGATGAAGCCCACCACCTGAAGAACCGGAGAACATTGAACTGGAAACTGGTTAATGCTTTGAAAAAAAGGTTCTTGCTGCTGATTACAGCCACCCCTGTTGAGAACAATCTAATGGAACTTTACAATATCATTACCCTTCTAAAGCCTGGCCAGCTGAAGACGGCCTCGGCATTCAGAAAAGAATTTATGACCCGGGGGGATCCCACCGACCCCAGAAACAGAAGCCACCTAAAAGACCTTTTGGGTCAGGTAATGATACGAAATACCAGGGCTTTTGCAAAGATTGATATCCCACCCAGGTTTGCCCAGACTATAAATGTTAGGGCAAGCACTCTGGAGCTTGAACTCTACCAGAATGTTACTGTCCTTATAAAAGAGATGGCCAAAACCAATGGCTCAAGCCATAAATTGCTGCTGAAAAATCTTTTAGCTGAAGCAGGTTCTTCTCCACGGGCCTTAAGTTTAACCTTTTCCCGGATTTTTAAAAAGCAGGATATGCAATCTGAACATAAAGAAAGGCTTAATGACATAAACAATCTTTGCAGCTCTATTCAGGCTACCAGCAAAGACAGGATGCTCCTTAAGCTTATAAGCTCTTCTAAGGATAAAATGATTGTCTTTGTCAAGTATCATGGTACCCTAGATCACCTATCTGAATTTCTGGCTGGAAAGGGAATAGGATATTCACTATTTCATGGCAAGATGGATAACCGCAGCAAGGATGAGCAAATTGAAAGTTTTAAACAGGAAAAGGACATATTGCTAACCACAGAAATAGGTGGGGAAGGCAGAAACCTCCAGTTCTGCCACCAGATGGTAAACTATGACCTTCCCTGGAACCCCATGAAGATAGAACAGCGTATCGGCCGGCTACACCGTATTGGCCAGGAAAATGAGGTTATGATTTACAACCTTTGTGCTGAGGGGAGCGTAGAGGATTATATCCTGGAGATACTGGACAGGAAAATCAATATGTTTGAAATGGTTATTGGGGAAATAGATATGATGTTGGGTAGGCTGGAAAAAGAAAAGGACTTCTCGGAAATGGTTTATGATATCTGGATGGATTCAAATTCGGAACAGGAAACAAAAAAAGAGTTTGTAAAACTGGCTAACAAGTTACAAAGGGTTAAGAACGGCTACCAGAAGTCAAAAGAGCTTGACCAGAAGCTTTTCGGTGAGAATTATGAAATCTAAACCAAATATAGAACTGGAAGAATTTGCCTACAGGTTCCTGGAAAGCAGGGGGGCGGTGCTTGAAAAAAATAAGCAGGGATTTGAAGCACTTATGCCCAGGAACCTTTCAGAAGATTTGGGTACTTCCGAACATATCCATATAGGTAACGGGAAAAGCCCGGAGACAGAAGGTGCATATTCTATCAATTACGGTTCCCTGATTCTGGAAAAAATGGTAGAAACAGCCTGCAGAGAAACGCCTTTGCTGGCCTGCCAGTTTCAGGCTGACTATCTTAAAAAAGAGGGGTTTGACCGGCTGATAAATGAGCATTTTGTTTTTTCTAATACAGTAGGAAAAATAGAAAATAAGGCAGAAACTAAAACTTCATACATATTTTTAACCTGCCGGTATACAGCCCAGAGCGATGAGCAAAAGCATGGCCTCATAAACCTTGTTTTTAACCTGGAAACGGGAGCTTGCATCCCCGGAATGGCAGATTTGATGTTTGCCCCTGGAAATAATTTTATTCCGGCCAAAAGGTATGTTTTAAATGATGGGCAATTGGAAAAAATCACAAAATGTATAAAGCAGCATACAGAGTTAATCCTTATGGAAGAGCTTAAAACTTTTTATGAAAGTATGGTCAGACGCTTTAAAAGGGATGCATCAAATCTTGAAGAGTATTATTCTGCATTGGAAAAAGAAATGAAAAAAAACCTCAAAAAGCGCAGCCCCTCAAAGGAACTGGCCGAAGAAAGGCGTAAAAAGATAAGCCTTCTGCCGGCTGAACTAGAAAGGAAAAGAAGTGACCTGTTTAAGAAATATAGCATTAGGGTAAATATAGAGCCCTGTGCAGCAATGGTGATTAACACTTTAGCAGTTACGGTAATTTATAACTTATCAATAGGAAAGAAAAGAGAGAGCGTTTCCTTTACTTATAATCCTGTG
>JBNJCV010000049.1:0-12663 GCA_051744245.1 Actinomycetota bacterium
CTTCCTTTTTTAGCAGCTATATTTATGGTATCATCAGAACCTTTCTTGGCTGCATTATAAGCATTCTGGATTATATTAATTATATTTTTTTCCCCTGAATTAACTGAATTTTTTACGGCTTCTACAGCCGGGGCCAAGGCATCAACTAGAGTTTTATCGCCAACTTTAGTATTTCCGCCCCTTCTTTGGATAACCTTTAAAGCCTGTTCCAGCCCTTGGGAAATATCGCTAGAATTAACTTCCTGCTTATCTTCAACACTTTTTCCAACCTCTAGGAACCCAGTGCCAAGCATTGCACCTGAAGTACCACCAATAGTATAGGCTAAGGTAAATCCTACTTTTTTGAGTGAGTCCCCAAGGCTTAATTGCCCTAAGTTTGGAAGCTCTTTTAAAACTGCATTAAAGCCCCTTTTGACTCCTATTCCGCAGTCTGCATCGCCTATCTTGGAGTCAAGGTCTGTAAGCATTTTTTCAGCATCAATTAATTTATTGCTGATTGCCTCAATTACTCCTAGAAGGGTTTCCTTTTGTGATGCCAATTTTTCTCCTTTTGTTATAATGGTTTTATAATTATAGCAAATAAAACTGTTGGGTAAAAATAGAAAATGGTCTTTGGCTAAAGCACCTTTACCCGTAAGTTTGACAATATGGCGTTTAGTAGATATACTCATATACGTAAAAATACAACAGAAATATAGTAAGAGGTAATAACATGGTAGAAAAAAAGCAAGATTACTTTAGAGTCCCCATAACAATGCCTTCAAGCATGGTATCCTTTTTAGAGAATCTGGGAATAGAGTGCAAGAAAAGTGGCGGCCATAAAATTGCAAACACTGTAATAGTAAGAAGTGCAATAAGGCTGCTTATGGATCTTGATTTGGATATCTCGGGGGTTAAATCAGAGGAAGAACTGGGATTGAGGATCAAGGCTGCGGCAAAGAGGTATAAGTAGCCTATCCTTTTTTAAATAATAACTTCCTATCATAAATAATTCATTTATTTTAATTACCTTAATAATTATAATAATACAAATGCAGTTTAAATTATTGGAGGTATATTTTCATGAAAAAAGTAGAAAAAGATTTGCTTATTATAGGGGCTGGTCCTGCAGGACTTGGAGCAGCTTTATATGCTAAGCGGGCTGGCGTGGACTTTAAAATTGTTGAAAAATACATGGCAGGGGGCCAGATAACCAATACAGAATTTATAGAGAATTACCTGGGTTTTAAAGAAAAAATATCCGGGTTTGACCTGGTTAAAAACTTTGTGGAACACTGTAAAAAATTGGGAATAAAGATAGAAGAATATACCAATATTGAATCAGTAGAACCAGTAGATAAAAATAACGGAAAAATATTTAAATGCAAGGTATTTGATAAAGATTATTTATATGAAGTAAAATCTATAATTATTGCTACTGGGGCAAGCCCCAAGATGTTGCATGTTAAAGGCGAAAAGGAGCTTATAGGAAGCGGGATCTCTTTTTGTGCAACTTGTGATGGGGCTCTATATAAAGACAAGGAGGTTGCTGTTGTAGGTGGAGGAGATACTGCCATAGAAGAAGCGCTGTTCTTGGCTAAATTTGCCAAAAAAGTATATATAATCCATAGGAGGGACGAGTTGAGGGCAGTAAATATCCTACAGGAAAGGGCATTTGGTAACAATAAAATTAAAATCCTATGGGATTCAGTAATTGAGGAATTTATAGGAAAAGAAAGGTTGCAGAAAATAAAGGTTAGAAATAAGAAGGAAGATAAGTCTTATACCATGAGCATTGATGGGGTGTTTGAATACGTGGGCTATAAACCAAACGCAGGACTGGTAAAAGATTTAGTGGATTCAGATAATAACGGCTTTATAATAACAGACCGGTATATGCGCACCTCTTTTAAAGGTATTTATGCAGCAGGGGATGTTAGGAGCACGGCCTTGCGGCAGGTTATAACTGCGGTATCAGATGGAGCGGTTGCTGCTACTTCACTGGATAAGCAGTTAAGGGGCCTTTTATAATTTTTATTATGGATATGTTACAGATTCTTAAAAGAAATAATTCGGGGAAAAATGTTGTTGACCTCCAAAGAAGGCTAAAACAACTGGGATATAGCCTGGGTGGTACTGGCATAGATGGGATTTTTGGCAAGGCTACCGAAAGGGCAGTAAAAGAATTCCAGCAAGATAGGGGCCTGGATGCCAATGGTATTATTGACAGTGAAACCTGGCAGGAGCTTGTGGATGCAGGCTATAAAATGGGTGACAGGCTGCTTTACTTAAAATACCCGCCATTCAGGGGAGATGATGTCAAGGTATTGCAGTACTGGTTGAAAAGTTTGGGCTTTTACCATGAAAACGAAAATGGGATATTTTGTGAAAAAACGCAGGCAGCCTTAATTGAATTCCAGAAAAATATGAATCTGGCGCCTGATGGGATTGCAGGTAAGGAAACCATGCAAAACCTGGCTAGGCTTAAAAGAATTATTGAGGCAAGAGAATCATCTAATTTCCCTTTTAATAGGAAGTTTGAATCAAGAAAAAAACAAGGGGTTGTGCAAGTTATATTAGATTATGGTGAAGACTTAAATGACCTGGATGAAAATAGTAAGTATTACAAAGAGAAAATATATATATGCAGGAGCATTGTGAATTTTTGTAAAGAATACCTGGAAAAAAAAGGCATAAAAACTGTTTTAACCATAAATGGCCAGAATCAGAACTTCTTTGTTTCCGATAGGATAGAATTTGCCAATAATAGCGGATCGGATTTACTTATAAGTGTAAGTCTGGCTATGTCCACAGAGGAGGCGGCCAATGGTAGCAGCTGTTATTATTTTAAAGGCTTGCATTCCTATTCAGTAGACGGAAAAAAAATTGCTTACCATATACAGGATAACCTGGTAAGCAACATGGGAATATTGGATTGCAGGATTCATGGCACCAGCTACCGCATATTAAAAGAAACTGTCATGACCTCGGTTATGGTAGAGCCTGCCTTTATTACTAATGGAAAAGAAAGGAAAAAGCTAGGGGAGTCCTCATACCAGTTGAAGATAAGCGAGAATATTGGAAATGCTATTATCGGTTACCTGGAAAAATAAAATGCATATTATATATGATGATTTTTATTTAAAACATGATACGGGATTGCAGCACCCAGAGAGCCCGGAAAGGCTTTCAGCTGTCATTAATGCTTTACAAAAATGGGATAGCAAGGACAAACTGAAATTTATAAGACCCGAAAAAGCAGAGATAGACCAAATCGAATATGTACACAGGGTTGACTATGTAAAGAAGATATATGAATATTCAAAAAGCAATAAAGATTACATGTTTCTGGATCCTGATACTGTGGTATCAAAACATACTTATGAATGTGCATTGCTTGCTGCTGGCGGGGCAGTGAAGGGGATAGACTTAATATTAAATAAACAGGAAGCTGTTAATACTTTTTTTGCCTTAGTGAGGCCTCCAGGCCACCATGCTTTTTCTACCAGCGGAAGCGGATTTTGTATTTTTAATAATATTGCTGTAGCTACTGTGCACGCTATTAAAAACTATGATATAAAGAAGGTTGCCATTATTGATTTTGATGTTCACCATGGCAACGGAACCCAGGACATTTTTTATAAATCTCCCACTGTTTTCTATATTTCTTTCCATCAATATCCTCATTATCCAGGCACAGGGTCCTATGATGAGACAGGAGCGGGGAAAGGGGAAAAATACAACCTCAACTTCCCATTTGCGCCATTGACCGGAGAAGAAGAGTACCTATTGGCAATGCATGAAATTGTAATTCCCCTGCTGGAAAAATTTAAGCCTGGCCTTATTCTTGTGAGTGCAGGATATGACTCGCATTCTTTGGACCCCTTATCTTCAATGGCTCTGGAAAGCACATCTTACTATAAGCTCATGAGGCCTATAAAATATCTGAGTAAAAAGTATTCAGGTGGCAAATTGGGAATAGTTTTGGAAGGTGGGTATAATACAGAGGTAATAGGGGAAAGTGTTATCCAAACTATAAGAGGTAGCCTGGAAGATATGAAGGATTTTGAAAAATTTAAATATTCCCTTAAGAAAGCCAAGAAAGTTACAGATAAGAATAAAAAATTATTTAAATCAATAAAGAATATTTTTGGCGTCAATTAAAGTGAAAAGGTATTTAATCATATTCCTGATGATTGCTCTAATTACAGTTATAGTTCCAGGCTGTAGAGAATACGACAATAAGCTAGATATAGGTTATTTTTTTAAAACCGGGCCGGAAAAAGCAGTATTGGATTTTTTGCAGTCAATGGAAAACAGGGATCCCGGCTATATTTATAGTAATTTATTGCAAAACAAGGATAAGAACAAGATAAGCAGGGAAAAATATGTCAGCGAATTTAATGAGATTTTAGAAGATGTAAAGGATATTGAAATACGTAGAACAGTTTACCTTGGTTACGAGGGCAATTTAAGCAAGGTCGTAGCTGAATTTAGGGTAACTTACCAGAATGGGGAGCAAAAAGAGTATAAGAAATATATATATTTAGTGGAAGAAAATAATAAATGGAAGATAGTTTTTGAAAAAACCTTCATATAATATATAATTTTATTCAAATATGATATTAAAATTTAATTAATGCTTATGGAAAAACTAAAGCCATTATTTTTGATAATTTTTATAGTAATAATAACAGCAAGCTTTAACCTGGGTTGCGCTTATCAGCAGGACTCCAGCCTCTTAAAAGACAGGCCATCTTCTGATACAGAAAATGCTGGTACAGAAATAAGCATTGATTATGAAAGTCTGGCAGAAAAAAAGGTTCCGCCACCTGTAGTTATATCGCAGGAGTCAGGCGAAATTATGTATTCCACCGGCCCAGAAGAGCTTTTATTCATTGAAGGTTATGCTATGCCCGGTAACAGGATTGATATCTTCGTAAATGGAGTATTGAAAGCTCAAAGCCTTGGTGTTGACCAGAAAGGGTATTTTAGGGCCAGCAGCGGAGTGGGAATAGTTGAAGGCAATAACAGCATTAAAGTGGTTGCAAAGGATTCCAGAGGCAGTAAAAGCGTGCCTACGGTTTTTAACGTAGTCTTAAAGACAGCGGAATCTATAGATTATACTGTTTATACCGATTCTGATACGTTAAAAGAAATTTCAGAAATTTATTATACCAAAGTAGACAACCCAACTGTTTATATCAATGGCACATACCTGCCCTCTTCTCATATTAACCTGGAAGTAAACGGCAAGGTGGTAAGCGAGATAACAAGTGATAGCGATGGGGCATTTTCTTTTGATGAGGTAGAGCTTGAGAAGGGGGAAAACGAAATAGCAGTGTGGGCGGCAGCCCAAGGGGGACAGGCTAGCAGGCCTAAGTTTAAAAATGTTCTGGTAACCAAGGATACCTCAAGCCCCTCCCCGGTTAACTTGGCAGGATACCATGATAATTCAGGGAACCATCTAAACTGGACTCCTACTATTGATGAAAATTTTTATCTATATAAGATAGTAAGGGTAGAAGACCCTTGCCTAAATCCCGAATATCCCACCCATGATGTTATTGCAACTATAAATGATTCCGGGGAGACCGCTTATATTGATACAGATATTGATAAAGGCAAATCCTACTATTATACATTATGGTGCCTGGATAAGGCTGGTAATGTCATATCGAGCAATGTACTAGCTTTGCCCAAGCCAGTGTACTCTATAGCTATTGAAAAAATACCGCCATTCTCAGCTAACACTATAGGCAGGAGGGAATGGTATTACCAGTATTTTGAAATTACCAATACTGGAAATGTTACCGTGGATCTGCAGCCTATAATGGTCTGGATAAAGTTGGATCCTGAGCCGGATACCGATGAGGAATTATGGCCTTTCTGGGAAGCCCATATATGGGATGCAGATAGCGGTACGTATTATTATTCAAATGAAACCATAGAAGAGACTTATATTTCAGATTACTGGACGGTGGATGGAATAACTGAAAAAACAGTTACAACAGAGTACAGCGAGGATGAAACTACCAAGACAGTGACAGAAGAAGTAGTCACCAGGAGAACAGAAAAAAGTGAAGGGAAAAGGGTAATGACCACAATAACTAAAACCACAACTACAGTAACGGACCTTTCCACAGGGGATACAGAAGTTGAAGAAACTACCGATGAGACTACTTCACTGGTAGAGCCTGAGAAAATAGGGTCCCCCATAGAAGATATCGGGCCAGGTGAAAAAATAAAGATTGCGGTAAAAATACAGAATATATCGGCAGGCAGTGGAGATGAGATAATATGCCATTTCCATTTTGCGCCAATTGATTGTGCAGGGTATTTCTTTACCGATGAAGAAGTATCCACCAGAGATATAACTGTTATTAGCAGCGGAAGAAACTGACTAGGAGGGTGAAAAATAGTGAACAAGAAAAAGAAAAAAGAAGAGGAAGCAATGACAAAAAATGATACAGAGAAGGAAATGGAGGTAGAAGAGCTCCAGGAAGAAATAGAATTGCTTAGAAAAGAACTGAACCAGTACAAGAAGCTAGAGGATGAATATTTAGATAGAATAAGAAGGCTACAAGCAGATTATGACAACCACAGGAAAAGGACTTTGCGGGAGAATATTGAACATATAAAAAGGGCAAACAAGGATTTAGTTGAAAAGCTTTTGCCGGTAATTGACGACTTTGAAAGAGCCCTTGAAGCTGGCAAGAGTAAAGATGATGATTTCTATAATGGAATTTTAATGATTTATAATAGCCTGATGGAGGTATTGAAAAAAGAAGGAGTAAAAGTTATAAACCCAAAAGGGGAAGAGTTTGACCCAAATTTATGCGAAGCTGCTGTTACCGAGTCTGTAAAAGGTGAAAAGGAAGGGACCATACTACAGGTACTAAGAAAAGGATATATGTTAAAGGATTTTTTAATCAGGCCTGCAGTGGTGAAGGTTTGTAAATAATTTAAAAAAAGGTGTAATTTAAGCAAGAAATTTGTATTTGGCTGTGTTTTTTGCTTAACAGGGAGAATTATAGCTTGATTTTTATGGGCTATGTGGTGGATTCCAGGAATAATATGGAGACAAAAGAGTTGGAAGTTGATAATGTATGGGCGCAGGTCTAGAATGTTTATCAAAGGAGGCTGGATATCGTGCCCAATTTAGTAAATAGTGTGGAAGCATATATGAAACTTGAGAAAGATATTTTTGAAAAGATTGCCGGAGCAGGGGAAGGGACTAAGAATGCTGAAAGCCATGAAGAACTGGAGTCTGCAAATAAGGGCATTACTTCTCTAATTAGGGACTTGAAAGTGGTGGTTGAAGATACCCCAGAGCTTAGGGCCAGCAATACTATTTCGGATTTAATGACCCAACTGGAGGGAACTGAAAACAGGATTGCAGTTGAGATGAAAAGTTTTCTCTTTTGTATTTACTTTGAGTATTTATACTGAAGAAATGGGTTTTCCAGAATATACAGGTTATGTAAATGATTATGTGGAGGTATTGGATTTAACCTCTTCTGCGTAGCTGGAAAGTTTACTGGCAAAAATTGAAGCTGAAACTTCAGCTGAAATAACAGTAGTAATTATAGAAAGCCTTGAGGGGATTACCATTGAGCAATATGCAGTAGGGCTTTTCCAGGATTGGGGCATTGGAAAGCAAGGCACAGATAATGGCATATTAATGCTTGCATCTACAGAAGAAAAGGAAGTCAGGATTGAAGTGGGTTACGGGCTTGAATTTGTAATTACTGGCTTGGAAGCCGGAAATATTTTAGAAAACATAATGATTCCCCAGTGCAAGCAGTTTTTAAGCTAAGCATAAACCAGGAAATAATAAAGGAGGCTACCTATTCAAGCAAGGGTAAAAAAATTAGTTAAAAGGATTTGTAAAAATTGCGGGCTTGAAGATGAAAAACTGGTGGCAATACCAAGGCTTGGCCGGTCATCTTTCTGGTATGGCGAAAGCAGTTTAAGATCGTCCGGCGGCGCCGGTAGCAAATGGTAATTAATAAGGGAGGATAGTTATGAAAATAGCAATTTCTGGCAAGGGAGGAGTTGGAAAGACAACCCTTGCTGCTTGCCTTGCAAAGTATTATTCCAAAAAGTTTAAGGTAATTGCCGTGGATGCAGATCCTGACTCTAATCTTGCTACAGCCCTGGGGGTTAGCATGGAAAAAGCTTCAGGAATCATACCGCTTACCGAAATGTCTGAATTAATTGAAGAAAGGACTGGCGCTAAGCCAGGGGGGTATGGGGCTTTTTTTAAGCTTAATCCTAAGGTAGATGATATATCTGCAAAGTTTGGAATTGACGTAGATGGAATCAGGCTTCTGGTGGCTGGGACCATAAAGGCTGGAGGGAGCGGATGCTACTGTCCTGAAAATGTATTGCTTAAAAGGTTATTTAGCCACCTGGTATTAAACAGGGATGAAGTAGTTATAATGGATATGGAAGCAGGCATAGAGCACCTGGGACGGGGAACTTGTGAAAATATGGACATGCTTATCATAGTTGTTGAACCGGGGCTAAGGAGTGTTCAAACGGCTTATTCGGTAAAAAAAATGTCCGAAGATCTGGGGATTAAGTCTTTATTTATCGTGGTTAATAAAATAAAATCAGTAAAAGAATCAAGGATGGTAGAAGAAAAACTGAAAGATTTTAAAATTCTGGGGAAATTGCCTTATAGCGAGAAGGTGAGGTCTTCTGATTTGGAGGATTTTTCACCATGCGAAAGTGATGAGAAATTTAAGAAGGCCATAGTAGAAATTGCTAAAAATTTAGATAAATATATTAAAGGGTAAAGGAGTCGGTGATAGATTTGTATAGGATAGAAGAAAAAGAAGAACTGGCCCAGGACATTGATATGTTTAGAGTTAAGGCACCCCTGGTAGCAAAAAAAGCTAAAGCAGGGCAATTTGTGGTGGTTAGGATTTATGAAGAAGGGGAAAGGATTCCGCTTACTATCGCAGATTTTGACAGGGACAATGGTTTAATCACCCTGGTGTCAATGAAAGTTGGGAAAACCACAGCCATGCTTTCAAGGCTAGGGAAAGGCGACCCTATTTTAGACGTAGTGGGCCCGCTGGGAAACCCCAGCGAAATTGATAATTTTGGAAGAGTGGTATTGGTAGGCGGAGGCGTGGGAATTGCCCCCATAATGCCAATTGCACGCGCGCTTAAGGAAAAAGGAAATCATGTCATTTCTGTAATTGGCTCAAAATCTAAAGATTATCTAATCTTTGAGAAAGAAATGGAAGAGATAAGCCATGAACTTTATGTGTGCACAGATGACGGAAGCAAGGGATTTAAAGGTTTTGTTTCAGAATTCCTGGATAGTTACCTGAAAAAAAATATAACCGTAAAACAGGGTAAAAAAACAAATATTTCCAGGGTAATAGCTATAGGGCCTTCCCCAATGATGGCTGCAGTAAGCAAGGTAACCGAGCCCTATAATATTAAGACTATAGTATCCTTAAATACCATTATGGTTGATGCAACTGGCATGTGCGGCGTATGCAGGATTGAGGTTAAGGGAGAGACCAAATTTGTATGTGTAGATGGCCCGGAATTTGACGGCCATGAAGTTAATTTTGGTTTGCTTTTTGCAAGGCAGAACATGTATTGTGAGGAAGAGAAAAAAGCATATGATATATACAATAAAAAGTGTGGATGCAAAGGCAATAAGGGATAGAAAGGATCCATCTAATGGCTAAAAAAACCCCCAGAACAAAAATGCCTGAACAAGATCCCCCAAAGAGGATTAAAAATTTTGATGAAGTTGCACTTGGTTATTCAGAACAGGATGCATTAAAAGAGGCTGAACGGTGCCTTCAGTGCAAGAACCCAAAATGTATAGGTGGGTGCCCTGTGGATATAGATATTAAGAGCTTTATAGATTTAATGGACAAAAAAGAGTTTGATAAAGCCCTGGATAAGATAAGGGAGAAAAATTCCCTCCCTGCTATATGTGGCAGGGTATGTCCCCAGGAGGATCAGTGTGAGAAAGCATGCATTCTTGGAAAAAGGGCGGATCCTGTGGCCATAGGAAGGCTGGAGCGGTTTTTAGGAGATTACGCGCTAAAAAAGGAGGAGCATGGTAAGAAAAAATCCAAGAAAAAGCGTAACCATAAAATAGCAGTTATAGGTTCCGGGCCGGCCGGGCTTACCTGTGCAGGCGAGCTGGCTAAATTGGGCCATAAGGTAACTATCTTTGAAGCCCTGCATAAGGCAGGCGGAGTGCTGGTTTACGGGATTCCTGAATTCAGGCTTCCCAAAAAGATATTGCAGGAAGAAATTGATTTTGTAAAAAGCCTGGGGGTTGAAATAAAGACAGACATGGTAATAGGCAAAATTTTAACTATAGATGAACTTTTTGAAATGGGATATGAAGCTGTTTTTATTGGCACGGGTGCCGGCCTCCCTTATTTTATGAATATACCCGGCGAAAACCTGAATGGAGTTTATTCGGCAAATGAATATTTAACCAGGTCCAACCTCATGAAAGCTTATAATTATCCTGGCAGCGATACCCCCATAAAGAAAGCGGATAAGGTAGCTGTAGTTGGCGGGGGAAACGTGGCCATGGATTCAGCAAGGACTGCTAAGAGGCTGGGAGCCAAGCATGTTTATCTCGTTTACAGGAGAAGTGAAAAGGAAATGCCTGCAAGGAATGAAGAAATAGAGCATGCCAAGGAAGAGGGCATAGAGTTTAAACTGCTTACCAATCCGGTTGAAATTATCGGAAAAGATGGATGGGTAGATAAGATGAAAGTGATAAAAATGGAGCTTGGTGAACCGGATAAATCAGGAAGGAGAAGACCAATACCGATTGAAGGCTCTGAGTACGAGATGGATGTTGAGGTTGTAATAATGGCTATAGGCCAGGGGCCTAATCCCCTTTTGCTTGAGGCTACCCCTGAGTTAAAATTAAATAAATGGGGAAACATAGAGGCAGATCCTGAAACAGGGAAAACCAACAAGCGGGGAGTTTTTGCAGGAGGAGATATAGTTACTGGCGCAGCTACTGTAATACTTGCCATGGGAGCGGGAAAGAAAGCAGCAGAGTCTATAGATAAATATATTAAAAGTGGTAAATGGTAAAAATTTATATATTGGGAGTTATAAAATGCAAAAAAAATTCTTACTTCTTTTAGTTGCCTTAGCTGTTATTGCTTCTTTGTTATTTGCCGGTTGTTCAGCCCTTTCGCCCCAGATGGAGGAAGCTGAAAAATCATATGCCCCGGAAGAGGCAGCAATGTCAGAGGCAGAGGATGAAGCAGCTCCTGCTGAGGCAACGGCAGAGGCAGGAGAAGCAGATTACAGCAATATTCCTGAAATGGAAAGAAAAGTTATAAAAACTGCCTACCTAGAGCTGGAAATAGATACCGCCACTTTTGAAGACAAGTTGTTTAAGGTTTCAAGGCTGGCAGAGCAAAATGGCGGTTTTGTGACCAATTCGGAGAGTTATTCTGATTCAGAGGGAAAGCTTACCAGCGGTCGGATTACTGTAAGGGTACCAGCGGGAAAGTTTGATTTTATGCTGGATGAGATAAAATCTTTAGGCACTATCCAAAGCATTAATATTTCAGGCCAGGATGTTACCGAAGAATATATTGATTTGGAAAGCAGGTTAAAAAACCTCCAGAAGCAAGAGGAAGTGCTTCTGGGTTTAATGGAACAGTCAAAATCTGTAGAAGACAGCATTGAAGTGCAGAGGGAATTAAGCTATGTACAGGAAGAAATTGAAGTAATTAAGGGAAGGATGAACTATATTGATGATAGGGTTGACTTTTCTACCATTGAAGTATACCTTTCTGAGCCATCCACTATTAAAACTTCCCAGGACTGGGGTTTCCTGGATGCCTTAAAACAAGGAGTGAGGAGCGCAGTAAGGGTACTTAATGGGCTAATTACTGGGCTGATAGCTATAAGCCCGGTGCTGGTATTTATAGCTATAATTGGAGTTATAATTTGGGCAATTATTAGGGCAAGAAAAAGAAGAAGAGCAAAGAAGGAGTGATATTTATGAGAAAATCAGGGTTATTTAGCAATTTCATTTTAATATTTGGGTTGGGGTTTTTACTTGGAATATTATTTGCCCCCAGAGCAGGAGATAAAACCCGCAAGATACTGGCAGAAAAATTTGAAGAAGGCTGCGGCAGCCTTTGCACTAATTTGACAGACAGGGTAGCAATGCTTAAAGGTAGGATGCAGGAATATTTAAACGAGTTAAAGGAGAAGGCTGAAGAAGTAGAATAATTTATTCATGCCTTACAGCATCAATGGGGTTGAGCTTAGCTGTCCGCATGGCGGGATAAATTCAAAAAAACAAGCTAACAATAGTTGAAAAGCTTAATGTAAGCATCATGGGGAATGCAGAAATTGGGGTATTAAGACCTCTATAATTTCTGGTTAAAAAATACTGAAACCGCAAACAATATTTTAAACTATGCCTCTGCTTATACTCAGCATGGTGCTTTTATGAGGAAATAAACTAAAATATCTTTATTTTTAGTTCCCGCTTCTTTCCTTATCCCTATTCCGCAGGGATTGTAATGAAGGGAAGATAACATTATGGCAATCAATAAAAGGTGAAGCTTATCTTTCTAGGGAAGTTAGCAGATGATATCAAAAAGGGCATAGCCATTATACAGTAGAAGATTTTGCAAATATGTATGGAAT
>JBNJCV010000050.1:0-12605 GCA_051744245.1 Actinomycetota bacterium
GTGTTTTATGAATCTATAAATTTAGCTTACACCTAATATATTCTATTTTGTACCATACCTGTTTAAGTACCTTGATATGGTGTTAAAGGCAATACTTGCTACAAACTGGTCGCCATTGCCATTGTAATGCATGCCATCAGATAAAAACTGGTTGGGATTTCCTGTCTGGAGCATGGGGTTGAACACGTCAACAAACACTGCGCCATTCTGCGCGCAAACCTGGGCAGCAATGGTATTAATGGTCTGCAAGCTAGAATTAGCACCCTCGGCGGTCTTTGCTTCATTTTCGGGACCTGTAGACATTACCACCACCATAGCATTGGTGTTAGCCTTTATGGTGCTGACCATTGCAGTCAGGTAATACCGGAAAGCTTCAGGAGAGGTCCGGTATCCGCCTAAAGATATGTCTGCATCATTGGTTCCGTAATTAATTATAAAGATGTATGGGTTTTGATCCAGGATACCAGAATTTATCATGCGGTTATAACCCATAACCACTGTCTCTCCACCCTTGCCGCTTTTTATGAATCTGAAATCCCCATAAACATACCTTTGCTCGAACATGCTGTTCAGTATCCCCACCCAGCCAGTTTTTGCTACCTGGGAGTCTCCCATAACTGCTACTGTGTAGCTATAATTGGAAACCACCATACGGGTTATAGATCCAGAATCTATTTCCTCCCCGTCATATATAAGAGTGCTGGCCGCAGTAAGGGTTGTCCCATGACTTAAACCTCCAGCAAGCCTAACCCTATAGGAGCAACTATATTCTTCCCCCGGCTTTAGCTGGGGAAGGCTTACATTTAATGTATTTCCTGACTGCTCCACGCTCCCTCCGCCAAAGCTGCCGTCTATAAAAGAAGTGTTTGCAGGTATTATATTTTCAAGCAACAGCCCATCTGCTGTACCATCTCCATCATTTTTAAATGAGACGGAATACCTTACAGTTTCACCAGGCAGGAGATCTCCCCCATTCTCGTCAGCAGCTTGGAAGCTAAAATCAACTAAATCAGGAAAAGACCTTACCAGAAATTCTTTTTCCTCAAATACTTCCTGGTCCTCGCTTGCCCTGATAGTAGGCTCAAACAGGATTACGGCCTTGTCTTCAAGTCCTGATTTTACCTGAAGAGAGTAACGGAAAAACAAGTCAGAATCATTCTCCAGCTCATCTATGCGCACAACCACTTTGTCTCCAATACTGTCAAGGTATGCATCTCCGTTGGAGTCAAAACTATTATTTACAAACTCTGTATTTTGGGGTTTTAGATTATCCAATAATATTTCCCTGGCTATCATATCGCCTTTGTTTTTTACAAAGAAAACGACATTAAGCATATCCCCCATCCTTATATATTCTCCATTCCGGTCAGTAACCTTGTAATAGGAGCCGGCAAAATCTATTTGGCTTTTTACTTCAGTTTCCAGGTTTGCTTCAAAATACTTGGTTATCGTATCCTGAAACCTTTCCCGGGAGTATTTCAGGCTAAAGCCCTCATTAGAGATAATGGTTCCATCATCCAGGGGGCTCCTTATTTTAACCTGGTAAGACACCTTTATTTCCTCGCCTATCCCCAGGCTATCTATAAAGAAGGTTGCCTGGCTATCCTCTACATCCTTTAGATACTTATAGTCCCCTTCCACGAGATTGGTGTTTTGGGGAATTGCAGTTTCTATGTAAATATTTCTTGCAGGCACCCTTCCCCTGTTTTTTAAGCTTATCTCATAAGTTAGTACCTCTCCCGGCTTAGCTTCATTTCCGGAAACAGTCATAAAATTGGATTTAGGAGAAACAAAATTGGGGATATCAAGCCACCGGTTGTAGTAAATATAGGAAAGGGGCACGGCAGCTGCTAAAAAAACTACCACCATAATTATGACTATAAAGCCTTTACTTTTTAAAAACTTCACCAGTCTCTTTTCCTTGCCCAAGCCTTTCAACCTTCCTACATATTTTTTATTGAACTTTTTATTATACAAAAGACCGTAACTATTATATAAATATTTACTGTATTCGCAAATATTTCTGTCCATCAAGGAATCATATCTTAAAAAAATTTTTGCTCAACTGCAACTTTTTTTGTAAAATACATAAAGACAGTAAAGCTTTGTTGACATAACATGGTTTGCTGTTATTATTTTTCATATCACAATATAGTTAAAAAATAAGTAATGTCTATAGACAATATAATAAACCAGATAAAACAATCAGAACAAGACTCAGAAGATATTATTACTAAAGCAAAAAAACAATCTTCCCAGATTGTAGAAGAAGCCTATTCCAAGGAAAAAGAAATCCAAAAACAGGGACAGCAGGAAGCCAAAAAAATCATTTCTGATTCAATAGAAAAGGCAAAAAAAGACTCAAAAAAAGAAATTGCAGAGTTGAATAAGGATTTCGAAAAAGAGGCAAAAAACATAAAGAAGGCAGCTGAAAACAAACAGGCAGAAGCAATAGAAAAGATCATCAAAAAGGTTTTAGGTTAATGGGAGTTGCAACACTTAAAAAGTTTCTCATAGTCACCCATAAATTAGAACAGTCTGAAGTTTTAAACCAATTACAGGACGTAGGATTAGTAGAACTTAAGCCATATACAGAGAAAGTCGAATCAATCCCCACTGCTCCCTCAACCAGCGAACAATATACAGCAGACGTTAAAAAAGCCCTTGATTTGTTCGGAAAATACAGAAAGGAAAAGAAACCTGGCGCCGAGGCGGGAAAACTTGCCATAAGCAGGAAGGAATACCAGAATATACTGGATTCCCATAATTTTGAACAAATAATTGAACAGGTTCTAAAAACAGAAGAAGAAATAAACATAATAAATTCAGAAATTACAAATATAAAAAAACAGTTGCAAGAACTCAAAAGTTGGCAACCGTACCAGGGCAAATTAGAAGACCTAAAATCTACAGATACCTATACTGTTAAACTGGGCAGGGTTCACTGCAGGCAAAAAGAGTTTACAGAACTTAAACCGCAATTTGAAGAAAAAAAAATTTCCGTCCAGAAACTGTCTGAGCACAAGGACATTATATTTCTAATACTTGCCTACCACAATGACTTTAAAAAAGAAGCAGACCAGTTCTTAAATGACATGCCCTTTACTGGAGCAGAGCTTTTTAACTACAGGGGAACCATTAAAGAAAATATTGACAGGTTAACTAAATCACTTAATTTCCATCAGGGCCAAAAAGAAAAACTTGTGGAGGATATAAGGGAGATTTCCGAAAAGCATAACAGGAATTTAGTTGTTTACCTGAATTATCTTGAGAATAATATAGATATCGAAAATGCCATAAATTACGGCTTCTCCACCAAAGAAGTTTCCTTTTACACTGCGTGGATAGAAAAAGAAAACCAAAATAATTTATACTCCATATTAGATAAATTCAGTTCAACCAGATTAATTGAAATAGAACCCGATAAAGGGGAAACCATCCCTACAGCCCTGAAAAACAAGCGGCTGTTTAAACCATTTGAGATTATTGTTAACCTTTATGGAGTCCCTAAGTATTTTGAAATAGACCCAACTCCTTTTGTCTCCCTGTTTTTTGCCCTCTTTTTTGGGCTTTGCCTGACTGATGCAGGATACGGCATTATACTCATGATACTGGCTGTAATTTTTTCATTTAAAATAAAGCCAGCAAAAAACTTCCTCATGTTAATGTTTTTTGGCGGTATTTTTACCGTGTTTTCAGGTATCGTATTTAACGGCTGGTTTGGAGATCTTCCTTCCTATCTGGGGTTTGGCCATATGACCATGAATCTTGCTATACTGGGAGACCCCGTTGAGGGAAATGTAGGGGCCATGAATTTTTTCAGGCTGGCGCTTGCTGTAGGGGTAGTGCAGGTAATGTTCGGCTTATTTATAAAATTTTTTGATGCCATAAGGCGCAAAGATTGGGCTGAAGCTTTCTTTGAAGGGCTTCCCTGGATTACTATTCTTACCCCCCTTATTATGCTGTTGCTGTCCTCAAGTATGGCAGTGGACATGCAGATAATTGAACAGCCACTGTTTCCATCAAGCTGGGCTAAGTATCTTATCTGGCCAATAATACCTTCAGCAATAATTATAATACTTTTTTCAGCCAGGAATGAAAAAAGCTGGGGATTCAGGCTGTTTATGGGCTTTCTGAACTTAACCATTGTAAATGGCTTAACCTCTTACCTGGGAGACTTCCTTTCATATATAAGGCTCATGGCATTAGGGCTGGTTACGGCCGGCATTGCAGTGGCCATAAACCAGATCGCTTTCCAGATCGGCACCATTCCAGTAGTAGGGATTGTAATAACTGTAATAGTGCTAATTTTTGGCCATATATTTAACCTTGGAATTAATGTACTTGGAGGTTTTGTCCATACATTGAGGCTTCAATATGTGGAATACTTCCAAAAATTCTATGTAGGCGGTGGAAGGCCCTTCCAACCTTTAAAAAATAAAAATAAATACATAACAATAGTTGATGAATAACAAGGAGAGTAAAAATGAATGAAATATCAATAGGCATTATGTGGGCAATTGCAGCTGCGGGCATTGCAGCAGCAATGGCTGGAATAGGTTCTGCAATAGGCATTAGTTTTCCAGGAAAGGCAGCAGCCGGGGTTCTTTCAGAAGATCCCAGTAAGTTCGGAAGCTTATTCTTGCTGGTAGTGCTTCCCGGAACTCAGGGATTTTATGGTTTTGTTGCCGCTTTCCTGATAATTGGTAATATTGCAGATGTATCCAATGCCGCGCAAGGTTACCAGCTGTTCTTTGCAGCCTTACCTATAGCTTTTACCGGATTGCTCTCCGGTATACACCAGGGCAAAGTCTGTGCCTCAGGAGTAAACCTGGTGGCAAAAAGAGCAGACCAGGGGATGAAGAGTGTAATATTTGCTGCTATGGTTGAAACCTATGCGGTATTGGGACTGCTTATAACCTTTTTCCTCATAAATTCAATACAATTTTAATAAGGGAAAACATGGAAAAATTAGACAATGTTTCTCAAAAGATACTAGAGAACGCAGAAAAAGAAAAAGATAAAATAATTGATGAAGCCAAGAAAAAGGCAGAAGAAATTATAACGGGGGCAAATAATAAAAAGAAGGCTGCTTTAGAAGAAGCCAGAAAAGAAGCAGACAGGGAATACCAAAAAACCTATGACCTGGAAATAACCAAAGCTAAATCTGATATCACCCAAAGGCTTCTTTTAATTAAGCTGAATATAGTAGAAGAAATAATAGAAAAGGCAAAAGAGAGGCTAAGGTCCTTAAATCAGGACGATTACAAGAATTTCCTTTCTAAGAGCCTTAAGGATTTAAACATAAGCAAAGGATCCTATATCATAGGCAGCAATGAAAATATAAGCCCGGATATAATTAAGGAAGCTGCCGGTAACATAAAACTGGAGGAATCAAAAAAACAGCCGGATTTTGACAAGGGAGTTAAAATAATTAGCGGAAATGCAGAATATAACCTGTCTCCCGATACCCTAGTAGATACCCAGATAGATGATATAAAGATGGAAATTGCAGATTTCTTATTTGGCAAGGAGTAAACAGTGCAAATGCTAGAATATGAAATAAAAGATGATGATTATTACCTGTTTTCTGCAGGTGAGCTTTCCAGCAGGGAAATATATTTTATTGACGGTCCTAAACTTAAGAGGATGGTTAATGCTCGCAATAGGGAAGAATTATTAAAACTGTTAAAAGAAACCTTTTACAGCAAATATTTAGATGAACTGGAAAGTGGAAAAAGTTTTGAGGAAATTCTGTGCCGGGAATTCGCAGATATTGCCACTTATCTGACAAAAAGATTAAAAAAAGAACACATCCAAACTATAAATATTTTGTTTCTGGCAGAGAATATACATAACTTAAAACTTATCTTGAAATCCTTATCTTATGAGGACAGCCTCGATAATTTATTCATTCCCCTACAATACACCCATAGCTTTCTTGTAAATACAGTTGAATCGCGCAGATTTGTAGATACCGATCCCGTAACAGCAAGAGCGCTGGAAAAAATAGCTACCCTCTCAAAACAGGAGGCTAGCCACCGGGAGATGGATATGGAGCTTGAAAAAGCTTATCTTGATTCTTTATGCAGACAAGTATTTAATATCAAATCCAACATGATAAAGGCTTTTTTAAAACATTCAGTTGATATTTATAATATAAAAAATATATACAGGTATAAATTAAGTGGAGACAGTTATGGATTTGACAGATTTCTATCCCCTAATGGTTTCTTGGAAATGAAGTTTTTAAAAAAATACCAAAAAAAGCAGCTTAGTGAATTCCTGGAAGCTATTGAAAAAACTAGATATAGTCCGCTAGTTAAATATGGAGGCAGGAGCCTAGCAGAAGAGAGGGATTTCTCAATTTTTGAAAAAAATGAAGACATTTTCTACAGGCTGTTTTTTGAGCCTGTTAGATACACTACATCCAATCTTGAAAAGGTATTCGACTATTTTTTAAAGAAAAAGATTGAAATAAAAAACTTAAATATAATTTACACCGGAGTTAACTACGGTGTGGACAAGGATAAAATAAGGCACGAGGTATTAATATTAGATGAAGACAAAAATCGCAGCAATTGGTGAAAAAGATATAATGCTCATATTCAAGACTATAGGAGCTGACGTGTATCCAGTCTCTGAATACAGCCAGGCTGGACCTAAGATAAAAAAGTTGGCCAAGGAAGGTTACGGCATAATCTTTATAACCGAAAATATTGCCGCGGAACTGGACCAGCTAATTAAAAGCTATTCAGATCAGTTCCTGCCTTCAATTGTGGTAATTCCCGGCTTGGGCAAAAGAAATAATTATGCAATAAAAAGATTAAGACAGGCAATAATAAAAGCTGTCGGCATAGATGTAATTCCAGAAAAATAGGAGTAAATTTATGAATAATAACATTGGCAGAATCATTAAAGTAGCAGGTCCCCTGGTAGTAGCGGAAAACATGGCAGGAGCCAGGATGTATGATGTTGTATTCGTATCTGAACAAAGGCTTATGGGCGAAATTATTGAGCTTCATGAAGACCAGGCCTCCATACAGGTATATGAAGAAACAGGAGGAGTTGGTGTTGGGGAACCCGTATACAACAGCGGGCAACCTTTAATTGTTGAATTAGGGCCTGGAATAATAGAAACAATATATGATGGAATCCAGAGGCCCCTTAAGCTGATCTCTGAACAGTCTGGTAACTTCATTCCCAGAGGCATACAGATACCTGCATTAGATAGAAAAAAGAAATGGAAATTTGAACCCATAGCAAAAAAAGGTGATGAGGTAAATAAGGGGGACTTTTTAGGTTTTGTACAGGAAACCCCCCTTATTAAGCACTATATCATGGTGCCAGAAGGGATAAGTGGCAAGGTAGCCCAGATAAATCAAGGCCAATACAATATAGAAGAAACTGTAGCTACAATAAAGACAAATGAAGGAGAAGAAGAGGTTACCATGCTGCAAAAATGGCCGGTTAGGAAACCCAGGCCATTCTGCAGGAAACTTTCCCCTGAAGAG
The DNA here is from genome assembly GCA_051744245.1 of Actinomycetota bacterium. GTDB lineage: Bacteria > Actinomycetota > Humimicrobiia > Humimicrobiales > Humimicrobiaceae > M55B165. The sequence goes on from JBNJCV010000050.1 coordinate 7,515, forward strand.
CCGCTTTACACAGGGCAAAGAGTAATAGATACTTTCTTCCCCATTGCCAAAGGGGGAACCGCTTGTGTCCCTGGCCCATTTGGTTCAGGAAAGACGGTAATACAGCACCAGCTTGCAAAATGGGCAACTGCTGAAATTATAGTATATATTGGCTGCGGCGAGCGTGGAAATGAAATGACCGATGTTCTGCTGGAGTTCCCGGAACTAAAAGACCCCAAATCCGGGGAGCCGCTAATGAAAAGGACTATACTTATTGCCAATACTTCCAATATGCCTGTAGCAGCCAGGGAAGCTTCGGTATACACAGGGATAACCATGGCTGAATACTTCAGGGACATGGGTTACTCAGTTGCACTCATGGCTGACTCCACCTCCAGATGGGCAGAAGCAATGAGGGAAATATCAGGCCGCCTGGAAGAGATGCCTGGCGAAGAAGGATATCCGGCATACCTGGGATCAAAAATTGCTTCATTTTACGAAAGGGCTGGAAGGGTAGAATGTCTTGACCATGAGGATAGCCGCATAGGCGCGCTCTCAGTAATCGGAGCAGTTTCTCCTCCCGGAGGAGACCTCTCAGACCCTGTGGTACAGGCTACCCTACGGGTGGTAAAAGTATTCTGGTCCCTGGAAGCGGAACTTGCCTATGGAAGGCATTTCCCGGCAATATCCTGGCTTAACTCTTACTCGCTTTATACGGATAATCTAAAAAGCCATATACAGCAAGAGGTTGCAGAGGATTTTTACGATCTTCAAGCAGAATCCATGAGAATACTTGAAGAAGAGTCAGAACTTGAAGAAGTGGTAAGACTTGTAGGTCTTGATGCCCTATCTGCCTCTGACAGGCTGACCATGCTTACCGCAAGGATTCTCAGGGAAGACTTCTTGCACCAGAATGCATTTCATGACATTGATACTGTAGCCTCTATTAAAAAGCAATACAAAATGCTAAATACCATTAATTATTTTCACCAACAGTCCTCAGACTACATCAGCAGAGGTATTGACATAGAAAATATAGAGAACATGAAAGTACTGGACAAGATCGCGAGAATGCGGTATCTGGAGGAGGAAGAAATAAGTAAAATAGATGACATAAAGGAAGAAATTGATAAAGAAATTAGGTCTTTATTGGAGGAATAAAAGATGTTAAAAGAATATAAAGGGATTTCCAATATTTCAGGCCCGCTTATGATGGTAGAAGGGATAGAAGGGGTTAAATACGGTGAACTTGTGGAAATTAAATTAAGCGATGGCCGGATTAGAAATGGCCAGGTCCTGGAAGTAGAGCATGATACTGCACTGGTACAAGTTTTTGAAGGGACCACCGGTATAGATACGAAAGGTACAAAAACGAGGTTTCTGGGAAGGGGTATTCAAATGTATCTTTCCCCTGATATTCTGGGAAAAATATTTACCGGTCTTGGCAAACCAAGGACTGAACAAGATAAAATAATACCAGAAAAAAAGCTTGACATAAACGGCAATCCCATAAATCCATACGCCAGGGATTATCCCAATGAATTTATCCAGACCGGGATATCCGTAATAGATGGCTTAAATACTCTGGTAAGGGGGCAAAAACTCCCCATATTTTCAGGGTCAGGGTTGCCCCATAACAAGATGGCAGCACAAATAGCAAGACAGTCCAAGGTCCTGGGTGAAGAGGAATCATTTGCCGTGGTTTTTGTAGCCATGGGCATAACCTTTGAAGAAGCAGAGTTCTTTATTGGGGATTTAAGGAAGACCGGAGCTTTGTCCAGATCAGTGTTAATTCTTAATCTGGCCGATGACCCTGCAATTGAAAGGCTCGCAACCCCAAGGGTTGGCTTAACCTGTGCAGAATACCTGGCATTTGAAAAAGACATGCACGTTCTGGTTATTCTTACAGACATGACCAACTATTGCGAAGCATTAAGGGAAGTATCAGCATCAAGAAAAGAAATACCCGGAAGGCGGGGTTATCCAGGATACCTTTACACAGATCTTGCTTCTATATATGAAAGAGCAGGGAAAATAAAAGGAAAAGACGGTTCCATCACCCTAATCCCCATACTTACCATGCCTGAAGATGATAAAACCCATCCCATACCGGACCTTACAGGATACATTACAGAAGGCCAGATAATACTGTCCAGGTCCCTTAATAAAAAGAAAATAGCACCCCCGGTAGACGCTCTGCCTTCTCTTTCCAGATTAAAGGATAAGGGGATAGGCACCGACAAAACAAGGGAAGACCATGCTGATATATTTAACCAGCTGTACGCAGCATATGCCCGAGGCAAGGAAGTCCAGGAGCTTGCTGTAATTTTAGGTGAAGCTGCCCTGACAGATATAGACAAGGTATATCATAAGTTTGCGGATGAATTTGAGACCAAATACATTTCCCAGAGCGAGTACGAGAACAGGACCATTGAAGAAACGCTGGATCTGGGTTGGAAACTTCTTTCCATGTTTCCCAGGGACAGGCTTAAGAGAATTAGGGATGAATACCTTGATAAGTATCTGCCGAGATTTAAAAAAGAAGAAAAGGAAGTGGCAAAATAAATGCTGGCAAATGTTAACGCAACAAGAATGGAGCTACTCCGCTTAAGGCGGAGACTGGACCTGGCAAGAAGGGGCCATAAACTGCTTAAGGATAAGCAGGATGAACTTATGAGACAACTGATGCAAATAATTGATGAAGTAAAAGAAGCCAGGCTAGAAATAGAAAGGGAATTCCAGTCAATACTCCAGGCCTTTGCTATTGCCAAAGCAAAAATGGGTCCCCACCAAGCAGAAGAATCCTTACTTTTCCCCACCAAGAAATTGTCATTATCGGTAACTAAAAAAAATATTATGAGCGTTAGGGTGCCCATATACCAGAGAGAAGTGGAAGGAAGCATTATTCCTTACGGCTACCTAAACACTTCAGGAAAAATGGACGAATCCTTAATTAATTTTGAAAAATTTCTGGAAGCCCTTCTCAATTTAGCCGAAAAAGAAAAAACGGTACAGCTCATGGCAGGTGAAATAGAAGAAACCAGGAGAAGAGTAAATGCTCTAGAATACAAGCTGATTCCTGAGCTAGAAGAAACTACTAAATACATAACCATGAAGCTTGCAGAAAACGAGCGGGCAAATACAGTGAGGCTAATGAAGTTAAAAGACATTGTAAGAAGCCACTGATCAATCTATTATGCAAAAGACTCTTTATTTATGGCTCTAGCCTTTTTATGTTATCAAAGTTATCAAAATCTTTATCATAAGAATAAATTGAGGATAACCCATTCTTTTCCATCAAAGAATAATTATAGGCATCTATGAAATCAATATTTTGTTTCTTAAAAATACTTATTGCATCCATTAGCAAGCCCTTTTCTTGAATTCGAACATTGGGGGTATTCAATAATAACTCAATATTTTCACATATTTCTTTTTTATTCCACTTATAGAATTTATCAAGGACCCAAATAATTTCTGCAATCACAAAAGAGCTGGTAATATATTTATCATTTCCATTTACCACTCTCTCAAACAGTTTTTCAACCTTCTTGCTCATTTCTGTATTATCATCTACAAAATACCTCAAGAAAATATTAGTATCCAGGAATATCATTTAGACTCTCCTACTACATTTTCTGCAATTCCTGTTTCCACCTTTTCCCTAACTTTTTTTACATTAAAGGGCTGCTTAACTTTTTTCCGGTTTGCATTTAAAATAGTGCCCTTTTTTACTGTAAATATAATATTTCCCTCTTTTACTTTGAAATTGCCAATATCATGGGGCTTTATGTTGAACCTGTCCCTAATATGTTTTGGAATTGTAATCTGGCCTTTTTTAGTTATTCTAGGCATACTTTATCACCATTCTTACTATAATTTGGATATTACTCTCTGTCAAGTATTACTATTAATTAATAAAAATTTTATTCTATCCTTGTTATAATATCCTCAGCATGGAAAAAATAACCATAAAAAGCCTGGAAAAAATAGATATTAATCTTAAGGATACTATTTCCAAATCAATTCTGGATAAAAAAATAGCCTTACTTCCTACTTCTACCATTTACGGGCTAAGCTGTAAATATGATGAGAGCAGTGCTTACCTGAAAATATATAAAATAAAAGAAAGGGCTTCCGGTAAACCCTTTATAATCCTTATATCAAACCTCAACCAACTGGAAGACCTTGTTTCCCCCATAGACACCAATGCCAAGAAATTAATTAACAGATTCTGGGCCGGCAGAAAGAAGTCTTCCCTTACCATAATATTTGAGAAAAATAAAGACCTGCCCCCTTTCATAACAGCAGGAAAAGGAAAAATTGCCATCAGGTTGGCAGGATTAAATTATTTAAGAGAAATAATTGAGGCCGCCGGCCCTATTACCTCCACCAGCGCTACCATTTCCGGGACCAGCACCTCCCCTGATGTTTTTAAAAAAGTTCCATCAAAAATCCTAAAGAAAGTAAATCTAGCGGTTGAATATAAAGGGAGGCTAGAAGGCCTTGAATCTACCATAATTGACATAACAACTAACCCTCCAGCCCTTATCCGGGAAGGGCCTGTAAAATATAGCCAGATAATAGAAACTATTAAATAGCCAGCTTTGCTGCTTTAGTTAATTTATGGTGCTATAGATTTTTCCTCCCCCAAGCACGATATCATTCCTGTAGAATACAATTGATTGGCCCGGAGTTATAGCTTCCTGTGCTTCTTTAAAAATTACTTTAATTCCCCCACCATCTTTAACAATCCTGCATTCTGCCTCATTCTGGTTGTACCTGATCTTGGCATTAGAAAACCGGGGAATTTCTTCAACCAACATATTTAAATTTTTTGCATATAATCCCTTTTTCCTTAGTTCATCCCTGGGTCCAGCTATTACCTTGTTCTCCCTGTAATCTATTTTGGATACATAAAGGGGTGAGCTAGAATTCAAGCCCAGGCCTTTCCTCTGGCCAATTGTATAAAAACAGATTCCCTCATGTTTGCCCAGCACCTTACCTCCTGTATCCACTATATAGCCTTTTGGTAAATCCTTAATTCTTTCCCTTAAAAAAACCCCGTAATCTTTATCAATAAAGCAGATGTCCTGGCTTTGGGGTTTTTCT
>JBNJCV010000051.1:0-12453 GCA_051744245.1 Actinomycetota bacterium
AAATAAGAAGTATTGTCCTCCAAAAGTGGATAAATCCCCACCAAATGCTTTCCCTGCAGATGCTCTTTCATTACTTCTTTGGTCAAAGGCAGCTTTTTTTTATTGCTAAAATTTTTAAAATTACCTCCTTGGGCTTTGTGGCTTAAATACTCATTCCAGTTAAACCTGTAAGCCGGCATATAGCCTGATTTTTTACCCTTCTGCCACCTTTTTGCATATACATCACTTCTGCCTCTAAAAAGGGATCTAAATAAATTTATTTGTTTTTCATCTATGCCTGGTACCATATCTTTAGAATACCTTTTACTAGGAATGTGCTTTAAAAAAATCAGTAAGCTTCATATATCCTACGGGCAAGTAAAAAGAAATCCTCTAATTCTTCCCTTAAAATATGACCGTCCAATGTAAACTCGTAAAGCTCAATATTACCATCGATAATTTCCCAAATTCTTTCCTGTACTGCTTCAAAGCCACCCAGGCCCCAGCCGGCCCCCTGGCCATTAGAGAAGGTGATATGAAAATAATCCGAAAGTATATCCTCATATATTTCCAGAGTGGGGGGATTACCCTTAAACCAGGGGTTTCCAAGTATCTCAAAGATTACAGAAGGGCTGGTTTCCCTGGCAAGCCCCATAAAGAACTCGCTTTTCAGCATCCACCCTGACATTGAACACTCTAATTTTCCCCTGAACATAGCCCTTTCATAGCCAAAAGCCATAAATGTCAAAGATCTGGTCAGCTCATGCCTGAACTCAAATTCAGTCCCGGGAATATCTTTGGGCCAATACCCGTAGCCAGTATCCTCCAGGCTCTCTTTTACATCCGGCCAGAATTTATCAACCAAAATATGGTCCAGATACTCTTTATTCTCTGGATTTTCCAATATGGCCATATCCTTATTATCACTGACTTTCATTGCTTCTCCAACTGCCCAATCAGCCATGAAATCATTCCTTTCTATTTTTTATTGTAATAACAGCAAGCTTAGGGACATTATAACCATTCCGGCTATAAAACCAACTACAGGAGCATGGTCAAAACCATAATCCCTGGATACTGGAATTAATTCATCAATAGAAATAAACACCATAATGCCAGCAATACCCGCCAATAAGTAGCCTAAAATCTGCGGGGTTAGAAAAGGCAGTAAAAATAATGCTGTTATTCCCGCGCCAACAGGCTCTGCCAGCCCAGAAAAAAAAGACCACAGGAATGCCTTTTTCTTGTTTCCCGTGGCCTTGTATATAGGAGTGGAGACGGCCAAGCCTTCGGGTATATTATGTATAGCAATAGCTATGGCAATGGCAATTCCAACCCGGATATCCAACAATGAACTATAGAAAGTAGCCATCCCTTCGGGAAAATTATGGATACCAATCCCCAGGGCCACAAACAATCCTGCCCTTAACAGTTTCTCATCTGTCCCTGGTTTTATGCCATCCTTTTGCCCCTTGTATTCATGGGGCACAAAATGGTCAATTGCAAACATAACCATAAACCCTATAAAAAAAGCAATATTGGCTTTAAGGAAACCAACTTCCTCAATCCCGGTAGGCAAAAGCTCCAGAAAGGATATTCCTATCATTACTCCTGCAGTAAAGCCCAGGGAAAAGCTAAAAAATTTGTCATTAATTTTTTTGGGAATGAGGCCCAGGAGACTCCCTATAATTGTAGAAAGCCCCGCAATAGAAGTTATAATTAATGCTTTTAATATTGGGTTCATTTTCTAAATAATTTTATTTATAATGATATTATAGAATACCTTATAGAAAAAATGAAAAAATTTATATATTTTTATTATGAGTCCTGAACTGTTAAGAAATACAGTATTTGTGGTAATAAGTTATCTTTTTGGCAGCATCCCTTTCTGTTTTTTAATTGCTAAATTCAAAAAAAAAGACCTCACCAAAATAGGAGACCAAAACCCAGGGGGATGGAATCTTGCATTCAGCGTTTCAAAATTCTGGGGTGGAATGGGGGCAACACTGGATATTTTAAAAGGCTTCTTGCCCTTTTTTTTAATATTAAAATTTACCGGGTCAGAAGTTACTGCCATTATTGCCGGCTGTGCAGCAATAGCCGGGCATGATTATTCTCCTTTCCTGAAATTTTCAGGAGGGAAAGGAATAGCATCCCTGCTGGGTTTCCTTCTAGCCATGAATCCATTTTCAATAATAGCTTTCGGGGTGGGAATAGTTTCGGTCCTTTTTATTGCCAAAAACATGATATGGGGAGTTGTTAGCGGCATAATATTTGCATGTTCATTTTTGGTTATTATCAATTCACCTGTTTACTTATTATTTGGAATTTTTTTGCTTATAATAATGATACCCAAATATATAAACCATTCCTTACCCATTTGGGAAAATTTTCAGTTCAGAAAAGAAGAAAAAATAAAAGACCTATTTACTCCTAAAACCAGGTAATTACTTCTCAATTACTTTCAGATCCTGTTCATCATTTACATCATAAGTTCTATTTTTCCAATAAATTCCTGTGGCAAATTTGCATTTGTATAAGGAGCGAAAGGCTATAATTATTAAATCGGCAACTGCAAATGGATGTAAAAAAATGTCTAGAGTCCTAGTTTTAAACCTAATAGCATAAATAATCCTTATAATTAAAATAAAAATTACCTGCAGGGAAATCACATCTATAATTATACCGGGCCAACCAAAAATAAAAGCCATAGGCATAAATAAGAAAGGAGACAGGAATATAGCTGCCACCAGGATAATTGCTGTCAGGTAATTTAAAATATTATAACCAAAGGCCGCAAACAAAACTTTAGTATACCCCTCTATTACTTCCTTAAAGCTTTTATACATCCTGCAATATACCCCCTTATATCCGTCAAATATCATGAACCTATATCCGGAGTCCTTGACTTTCTTTGAAATTTTGATATCTTCTAATACTTCCTTCTTAACAGAGCTGTGTCCCCCTATTTTTTTGTACACCCCTTTTTTGAACAACATAAACTGGCCAATAGCTGTACAAAATAACGGATTCTTGCTTTTAATAATCAGCCCCAAAGGTAAAAAACATAAAATCATAAAATTTGCAAAGGGAACCATCATCCTCTCATGGATAGATACTGTTATTTGCTGCGCAAAAATTGAAGCTGCATCCAAATTGTAATTAACAGCACTTGCCAGGGCAGAGGAAACTGATTTTTTAAAGTGCAAGGTGTCAGCATCAATAAAAATCAGATATTTCCCATTCGCATATTTAGAAAGCTGGTAACAGGCGTAATTTTTTCCAAACCAACCTTTTTTCAGGGATTTTCCCTTTATAGCTGTTATTCTTTTGTCTTTTTTTTCCAAGTCTTTAATTATATTATAGGTATTGTCAGAAGAGTTATCATCAAGAATAATTATTTCTAAATTAGAGTAATCCTGCTTTAGTAGTGAATTTACGCATCTTTTTATATTAGATTCTTCATTTCTGGCCGGTATAAGTATAGATACCAGGGGAGGATCTTTTTTAATGTAACTGGGAAGCTCTAATTTTACAGCCCTTTTAAACAAAAAATTGTTAATAATGAAATTAATCAAGATAAGAAAAATAATGAATAAGATAGCATAATTATATATTAAGAATAAATCCATTATATCTTATTACCTTTTTTTCTCATTTGCCCTTCTTCTTAAATCATCTAAATTCACAACATACCTTGAATGAATGCCTTCTCCAATTTTTTCTTTTCCATCATATGCTTCCACCTTAAATTTCAGCTTAGGGCCCTCAGCCTCAACCAGTATTGCATTAGCAGTAACACTCATACCAATTGGTGTAGCTGCTAAATGTTTTATATCTACCCTGGTACCAACAGACGCAAAACCTTCAGGAAGGTTTCTGTCCACTGCTTCTATGGCTGCTTTTTCCATCAAACCTACCATGGCTGGAGTTGCAAATACGTCTACATTCCCGCTCCCATATGCAACCGCAGTATTATTCTGGTTAACTTGAGTTCTGGCAGTTCCGGACAACCCCACTTTTAAATTGATATCCTGCAATGATTCCCCCGCTAAATTAAAAGTTTGTAATTATTTTAGTTTTTTTTAAAAACTTAGTAAAGACAATTATTATAATAATTCTTTAAGGGTTAAGGCATTCCTGAAAGCGTGGCCTTTTGCGTCATTATTAAAATAAATATAGCTATCCAATCCTTTTTCCTTGCACTTTTTGGCTATATTTGCAAATTTTTTTAACTGTTTATCAGTATAACTGGATGAATAAAGCTTTTCACTTCCATGGAGCCTAATGTAGCAAAACTCTCCAGTTATTTTTTCATGGTAGGGAAAGCTGGGTGAACTGGAAATGACAATTGCATATCCTGAAGCCTCAAGGATACTATATATTTCATTGTCAAACCAGCTTTTTTCCCGGAATTCAAATGCACATAAAATGTCATTAGGTAGTAATCCCGCAAAATTTTTTAATTTCTCTGCATTTTTTTTTAGATTTTTAGGCAACTGAAATAATATGGGACCAAGCTTTTTACCCAAACCACTAGATACCTCTAAAAGGTTATCTAAAGGCTGTTTGCAGTCCTTTAGCTTTTTCATATGAGTTATGTACCTGGAGGCCTTTATAGAAAACAAGAAATTTTCCGGGGTTTTTTTAGCCCAGTTTCTAAAAGTCTTTTTCTGGGGTAAGTTATAAAAGGTGTTATTGATTTCCACCGTATCAAACTTACTGGAATAAAACTGCAGCCACTTATCCTTTTTAATATCTTCAGGATAAAAATCCCCTGCCCAGTTCTTATAGCTGTAGCCGGATGTTCCTATATATATACTTGCTGCCATTTTATCCCCTTATTTATTAAACCGTAAATAAGGGGAAAACACAAACGGCTAATATGCATATAACTTCCCGTATGGCCGGTGGGAGTAAGGAATTAATTTAATGAAGTCCCTTGAATTAATGTTTGCTTTTTTTTCAAAAAATTTATTGTAGTTAGCAATATATTTATTTAAAATCTTTATGTCTTCTTTATTTATGGGCATTTTTTTAACTTCTTTTCCTAACTTGTAATCTCTTATTTCTCCCCTTACGTAAATTATGCCCCCATGCATACCAGTACCAACATAATTGCCCACTACATCCCTATGGCCAAGCAAATTTTGGTGGCTGTTTCTACCATCTGAAATCCCCATAACAATTATTATCCCCCCTGCCATATATTCTCCTAAAAAATTGCCTGCCGTACCCCCTATTATAATGGCCGGAACCTTATCCCGGTAAGATTTCATATGTATTCCGCATCTGTATCCAGCATCATTTTCAATATATATTTCACCACCCCGTATAGAATAGCCAATGATATCCCCTGCGTCTCCATGGATAACAATTCTGCCTGAATTCATGGTATTGCCTACAGCATCCTGGCCATTTCCATATATTTCTATATCCGGACCATCCATAAAAGCAGCAAGATCATTGCCTGGGGTTCCATAAACATTTATCTTTACTTTTGTCTTTAACCCATCACCGATATATCTATGTCCGAGGACATCCTTAAGATCCAGGGAAAAATTGTTGTTGTTTGTAGCACTCCCAGAAATTACTTCCTTTATTTTTCTGTTTAATTGTTTATAGCTTAAATTTTTAGCATTAATGGTATGCTTCATACTTCTATTCCTTCTCCCACTACTAGGTGTTTTTTGTATCCGCTGGGCAGCTGTATCAGCCCAAAATCCTCTCTTGCTATAAGATCTTTTTCCTTGCTGATATCTATTTTATTTTTTATCAGCCCTGAATATATGCCAGCCCTTTCTATCCCCCCTATAAGTATTGCACCTACTACTTTCTTATCCCTTATAACAATTTTCCTGTAATAATTATCATCTGGCCGGTATTCTTTTAAAACTTCTATACCACCATTATCCTCTACATTGGTAAGACCCATTGATATTGAGGGTAATTTCAGGATCTCAACCGAGTTCATAAAAAAGCTACCGGCATATTTACTGTTTGCCCCCGCCAGGTTCATTCCTGCAATAGAGCCCTGACTCACAGCCAGGGGCCATATAGCAATATTTCTATGGCTATTAAGCAGTATATCCCTGCTTTCTATAACATCTCCTGCAGCATATACATTTTCTATATTAGTTTGGAGACGGTCATTTACCCTTATACCTCTTTCAATATCTATGAGGCTATTATCAAAAAAGCTTAAGTTTGGGCTAACCCCAACTGCAATAACTAACAGGCTGCAGTCAATTTTTTTTCCATTCCTTAAAATTATTCTCTTTACCCTGCCATTGCCTATCTCTATTTTCCTTATTGTATTATTAGTATAAATGCTGCTCCCTTTATCCGATATTTCTGATTCCAGCATAGCTGAAGCTTCCCTGTCAAAAGTGGCTGCCAGAATCCTATCTGATAGCTCTATTATGTTAATATCCAGGCCAAGCTCAAGAAAAGCTTCGGCCGCCTTTAGTCCGATTAAACCTCCCCCCAGAATAGATGCATTTTTAATATCATTATCTTCAATATATTTTTTTAGCTTTAGGGCATCTTCCAGGGTAGTCAGGGTAAAAATTCCGGAAATGCTTTGTAGAGCTTTACTGGTTAAAGGAGCTGTGTTGCCATTTTCATCTTCAATATTTATTCCGGGAAGTGCTGGCTGGCCTCCGGTGGCAATTAATAATTTCTTGTATCTATAATCCTCCCCGGTAGTTTCAACAACATTATTTTTAAAATCTATCCATTCTGCCCTAGAGCCAAGCACCAGGCTTATATTATTACTCTTATAAAAATCCTTATCCTTAAAATTAATTCTGTCCAGCCCCAGCTTGCCAGCAAGATAATAAGTGATTAAGGGTTTTGAATAATTAGCATATTTTTCATGGGTTAAAATAGTAATTTTTCCCTTTTTATCTATTTTTCTTATATTTTCAGCCGCATTAATTCCTGCCGCAGAATTACCAATAATTAAATAACTGGTACTAACCATTTCTATCACCTGACTTTTCTTTTACATCCACGAATTTTAAGGCTTCATTGGGACAATTTTTAACACATATAGGAATTTCCTCATCCTCACAGAGTTCGCATTTTGAAGCGATCTTTTTTTCGGTTAAATTCCTTTTTATAACCCCATAGGGGCAAACCATTATACAGCTCCAGCAACCTACGCACTTATCCTGGTCACAGGTGACAACTCCAGTATTCTCATTTTTTTTCATTGCCCCTGAAATACAAGCAGTAACACAAGGAGCGTCCACACAATGCCTGCACTGTATGGCAAAAGAATTATGACCGATCTCTTCAACCAATATCCTAGGCATAAGCTCTCCCTGCTCTTCTTTGAAAGCCTTTATTATCTTCTTGCTTTTAGAGTGCTTAACCTGACAATGTATTTCACAAAGCCTGCACCCTATGCAGTATTCTTCTTTAATAAATATCTTTTTCATATTACCATGCCTCTCCTGCATGTTTTATTCCAAGGATAGAAAGTTCCCTATTGCCTAACCCGATCCCCCTGAGATGCTCCCTGTTGCCCCTCAAGCTTTCTATGGCATTTATACCTGCTCCGCCCAACATTTCCTTTATTTCCAGTGACCATCCCCTCAGCAAATTCATCAATCTCCGGGTTCCAATCTCAGGGTTCAGCCTTTTGGTCAGGTATGGGTCCTGGGTTGCAATACCCCAGTTACATTTTCCTGTATAGCATTTCTGGCAAAGGTGGCATCCCATAGAAACTAAGGCTGCCGTCCCTATATAAACCGCATCTGCACCAAGGGCTATAGCCTTTATGACATCAGAGCTTGACCTGATGCTACCGGCAGCAATTACAGAAGCCTTATGCCTTATGCCTTCTTCCCTTAACCTGGCATCTACAGAAGCCAAGGCAAGCTCAATAGGTATGCCAATATTATCCCTTATAGCCTGGGGGGCAGCCCCAGTTCCCCCTCTAAGACCATCAATAGAAACAAAATCTGCTCCAGCCCTTACAACACCGCTAGCAATAGGCGCCACATTATGCACTGCCGATATTTTCACTCCAACTGGCTTTGTGTAATCTGTTGCTTCTTTTAAGGCAAATATTAACTGGGACAAATCTTCAATTGAATAGATATCGTGGTGGGGCGCAGGCGATATAGCATCAGTGCCTTTAGGTATCATTCTGGTATTTGAAACTTCTTCAGTAACTTTTTCGCCAGGTAGATGGCCCCCTATTCCAGGCTTAGCTCCCTGGCCTATTTTTATCTCAATAGCCGCCGACTTGTTCAAATAATCAATATCTACCCCAAAACGCCCCGAGGCTACCTGCACTATGGTATTATCTGCATACTTTTCTAAATCTTTATGCAATCCGCCTTCTCCGGTATTATAGAAAGTCCCAAAATTATAAGCTGCAGTTGCCAGGGATTTGCATGCATTATAGCTTATGGACCCAAAAGACATTGCCGAAAACAATATAGGGGTAGACAGCTCCAATTGAGGTGGTGCACTGTTTTTAAGCTTTGTCTTAAGGTTTCCATTCTTACCCTTGGCAATACTGTAATCCAGCTTAGCAGCCTTGCTTCCTATAAAAGTCTTTATCTCCATTGGCTCCCTTAAAGGGTCAATAGAGGGGTTTGTAACCTGTGAAGCATTAAATAGTATATGGTCCCAATATATAGGATATTTTTTATCTGCGCCCATCCCAGTCAAAATTACTCCACCTGTATCAGCCTGCTTGTATATGTTTTTTAGGTGGGCGGAGCTCCAATTATAGTTTTTTTTGAACTCCGACTCCCTTTGCTTTATTTTTATTGCCCCCGTAGGGCATAAGCTCTCACATCTATGGCAGCCTACACAATTTAAGTTATCACTATATATGGTGTCGTTATCTGACTCATACTCGTGGACATCATTGGAACACTGCCTAACACATACCTGACAGGATATACATTTTTGTAAATCCCTTTCTATTTCAAATTCTGATTGGTTTAGTTTTAATGCCATTTTTTATTCCTCTTAACTTAAAGCTGCTAAATCCTTCAGTTGATTATTATCATTTTGAAGCTTATCTAACATACCAAATACAGGTTCCCCGCCATCCGGATGCCAAAGCAATTCAGGACTGCTGCATACTTTCCTAATAGCAGCTTCTTCGCTTGAGATATATAAGAATGCACCATCCCTGGCAGCAACCATTGGTCTAAGCTTAATCCTATCATTTAAAGCATACATAAAATTATTATGCCCTACGATTATGTTAAACGGGCCGTTGACCAAACTACTCCCATAAAGCATCCTTAAATTCTTTGCCAGCACCCTTAAACCTGTGGGCATTCTTTCTATTTCCTCCCATAACGGTGATGCCAGGATAAGATGGATTAATTTTATATCTATTTTTTGTTTCCTGTTTAACAAATCAAAAAGATAAGTAATTACTTCTGTATCAGTAGAAAGAGTACACTTATATCCAAAATCATTTACAAACCTCTTATTGGTACCATAAGAAGATATTTCCCCATTATGGACAACAGACCAGTTAAGAAGCCCGAACGGGTGGGCTCCTCCCCACCAGCCCACACTGTTAGTGGGAAATCTTCCATGAGCAGTCCACAGATATCCTTCATATTCATCTATCTTGAAATACTGGCCAATATCTTCAGGAAAGCCCACACCCTTAAATATGCCCATATTCTTACCACTCGAAATTATATACGCCCCCCTTATATTGCTATTAACACTTATTACAAAATTAACTACAAAATCTTCTTCCGATTCTTTTAAATTACTCTTAACCCTTAAAAAATACCTAAAAAGTAATGGGGGATCCTGGACTTTCACTTTATTGTTGGTAGGAATTTTTTCAGAATATACAATTTCAAAATTATCTTCCATGATGTCTTCACTTTGTTTCTTGGCTATTAAATCCTCGAATATAAAGTGGAAAGCCCACTCATCCTTCAGTTCAGGATAAATGCCATAAGCGGCAAAACCGCCCCCTAAACCATTAGACCTGTCATGCATCATGGAGATTCCTTCCAAAACTGCATTTCCATTAAACTTTGATCCACTCTGGTTAAATATTCCAAATACAGCGCAGCCTGAAGGAATCCTATTTTCCATAAACTTTTCTTTTTTTGTCTTTTTATTAAAATTAAATTCCATTTTTCTCCAATAGCTTTATAAAAACAAAAAAACCTTCTTAAAACATCTATGTTTTAAGAAGGCCACTTTACCTTCGCCTACTTGTACTCCCTTGCACAAATAGTAAATATTTAATTTTCTAGCAATAATAGCAGCTTTATTGCATTTGTCAAATACTAATTATATACATTCTCCAGGTTTTTTACAAACTTATAAACCTGCTAACGGGGAGTCTCCTCCCCTTTAGCAGGTATTCTACATAAACCAGGCTTCTAGCTATAGTATTTTTTCATATCTTCCAGGGACATAGGCTTATAATCAGAAGCATGTCCTGCAGTCCCAAAATCTATCATTTTACCCTTTATCACACCGTATACTGCTTCCCTTGCAGCCCCAAAATACTTTCTAGGGTCAAATACATCGGGTTTTTCAGATAAGACTTTCCTTACCGCCCCGGTCATGGCAAGCCTTCCATCTGTATCTACATTTATTTTTCTTATGCCCCGCTTAATTGCCTCCTGGATAGAAGGCATTGGTACACCCATGGTTTTTTCCAGCTTTCCCCCATATTGGTTTATAACTTCTATTAGATTCTGGGGGACAGAAGATGAACCATGCATTACCAAGGGAAAGTTTCCAAGTTTTGAAGAAACTTCACTTACAATATCAAGAGCAAGCTTTGGCTCTGCTTTAAACTTGTATGCTCCATGGCTTGTCCCAATTGCGAGGGCCAGGGCATCTACCCCGGTAGCTTTTATAAACTTTACTGCTTCCTCGGGATCAGTTAGCTTGACTTTACCTGATCCTACTCCATCTTCTATACCCCCCAGAGTTCCCAGTTCTCCTTCTACAGTTACCCCGAATTTATGGGCGTAGTCCACAACTTTTTTGGTAACCTCTACATTCTCTTCAAAATTTGTGGGGGTTTTGGAATCTTCTTTTAGTGAGCCGTCTATCATAACGGAGGTAAAGCCCAGACTTATTGCCTGTTTGCAGGTCTCCAAGCTGTTACCATGGTCCAAGTGCAAAGCTATGGGTATGCCGGGATTATCTTCAACTGCAGCTGCAGCCATATGCTTTATATATACCATATTAGTATACTTAAGTGCTCCCCTTGATGCTTGTATTATAAGGGGGGAGCCAGTCTCCTTGGCTGCCCGCATAATCCCCTGTATCTGTTCCATATTGTTTACATTATAAGCTCCCACACCATAATTACCCTTTATGGCTTCCTCTAGTATTTGTTTCATTGGAACTAATGGCACTTTTTCCTCCCTTTTTATTCTTTTTTCATTTCATATGACATTATTATTGCCTCGGATACTTCCCTCATGGATTTCCTTTTGTCCATGGCAAATTTTTGAATTTTCTTAAATGCTTTATCTTCCGCCAAACCATATTCATTCATCAATATGCCTTTTGCTTTTTCCAGTACCTTCCTTGTCTCAAGCTCCTCTTTTATAACTTTTGTTTCTACTACCAATCGGTAATTTTCTATAACTATTGCCGCCTGATCCGCAACAGTCTGGAGTATACTAACTTCATAATCACTGAAGTCATAGGGTTCGGCGGTATAAGAATTAATCACCCCAATTACTTTCCCTTTTACGTGCAAGGGCATACATAACAGTGAAACAAGTCCTTCTTTTCTGGCTATTTCCTTATTTTTATAAGTTTTATCTTCGAGTATATTGGGTACTACCCTAGGTTTATTTTCCAAAGCCACCTTGCCTGCTATACCCTCCCCTAATTTTAAGGGATGCTTGTTTATATATTCCTTGCTTATGCTTTGGGTTGCTTTCATAGTCAGTTCTTTTTTCTTCTGGTCCAAAAGCATTATCGAACATAATTTAGAGCCCATCACCTCAGCAGTCACAGTAACTATTAGTTTTAATATATCTTCCAGGTAAAGGTCTGAGGTTATAGCTTCTCCAATTTTGGACAACGCTCCTATAATTTCCTGGGGGCTCTCAATATTTTGTTCTTCTTTGTTCATCTTCTAATATAAAAAAATAAATAACTTTAAAATTATAGTATATTTAATCTCAATATTCCAAAAATATTTGAAGTTAAGATTTTATCATATACTAGGGTATTTACAAAATAAAATATTACAGTTAAAATTCTTTACTGCGTGGCGCATTCGTCTAGTGGTCTAGGACACAGCCCTCTCACGGCTGAAACAGGGGTTCGAGTCCCCTATGCGCTACCAGTCCCTATTTAAAGGACTTTTCAAAACTCCAGAAATCCCTGGGAGATAATACTGATATACCATTATACTTTTTCAATACAAGTAGATCTTTATCTCCAGTAATTATGCAATCTACCTCACTTTTACAGGCAGCTGCTAAAATA
>JBNJCV010000052.1:0-12152 GCA_051744245.1 Actinomycetota bacterium
TTTTAAGTAATTCTATAATTTTTTTGTCTATTTCTTCTGCCTGGCTGATAAGGTAAAGCAAATCTTCATACGATAATTCTTCTCCTTTTTCCATATTTAATTCTCCTTAAGACTTGCTATACTTTCCTATCAGCTCTGCTTTTTCTATTACATGGCCTTCAATTTCTTCCTGAAGCTGCCCAACATCTGATGAAGGGTCCAGGTTTAATTCTGTATCCAAAGCATATAGCTTAAAGAAATACCGATGTGTTCCTGAGGGAGGACATGGACCCCCATAACCGGGTTTGCCAAAATCAGTAATTCCCTCAATGGCTTTTTCCAATTTTGCATGTTCTGGTATTTTTTTAGTTTTAGGATTGATATTCCAAATAGTCCAATGAACCCAGGTTTTGCCAGGCGCATCAGGGTCATCAGCGACCAACGCCAAACTTTCCGCATTTTGGGGAACTTCGCTAAATTCCAGTGGTGGATTAACATTTTCACCGTCGCATGTATATTTGGCAGGGATATTGCCATTGTTTTCGAATGCTGTACTTTTAATTTGCATGGTTCCTCCTTAATTGAAGATTTCAATGTCAGATTGGTTTTTAAAAAAGTCTTTCCAGGGATCTTCTTTTTGTCCCAATCTTTTAAAAATATTTTTAATATTATAGGTTTGTGATTCAAGGCTTTTATTTTTGAGTTCATCCCAGTCCAGGGGAGTAGCTATAGGAGCTCTAGGCATTATCCTCAATGAGTATGGGGATACACTGGTTTGCCCGTATGAATTTCTAAGATAATCCAAAAACAGCCTGCCTCCTCTCTTATCTTTATGTTGTTTGGTAGTTAATTCTTGAGGATACTTTTCTGCTAGCTTTGCTGCAATGTTTTTAGCTTTTTTTCTGACTTCACTGAATTCTTTTTCCGGCTTTAGCGGGACTACAACATGCAGGCCTTTTGAGCCGGTAGTCATAATATAGGATTTTACAGATTTCTGGTCAAAATATTCTTTTAATTTAAGGGCTCCATATACTACAGAGTTAAAGTCTTTACTTGGAGGAGGATCTAAGTCAAATATCAACTTATCAGGCTTTTCAAGTAGCTGTGCCCGGGAGAGCCAGGTATGGAAGGTTATTACTGCTTGCCCGGATAAATATATCAAAGTCTCTTTGTTGTTGCATAATGCATGGGTAATTTTTCCGCCTTCCCTTTTTTCGACCTCTACCCTGGCTATCCATTTTGGGAAATAATCCGAAATTTCCTGCTGGTAAAAATTTTCCCCCTTCACTCCATCTGGAGCCCTGTGCATATTGAGTAGCCTGTCTCTGGTATGCGGAATCATTATACTAGAAATTTTAGAATAATATTCTATTATGTCCTGTTTGGATATATTAATCTCCGGAAAAAAAATTTTATCCAAATTTGAAATTATTATCTTTCTGTTATTTACATTATAAGTTTTTTTACTCATTCTTCCCTTGCCACTTTCTCTGGCTGTTTGTCATTTCGCAGGCCTTTATAGCGGGGGTGTCTTAATTTGCCATATCGGGTCCACTCAGTAAATCCAACTTCACACACCAGCTGTGGCTTTACCCAATGGACTCCTTTATTTTCAATATTTTCAGTTTCTGAAAAAGGGGGTTCATCTATCTCTAACTTTTTAAGCTTGGGTTTTAGGAATTCTAAAGTGGAATGGTCAAAGCCTGTGCCCACTTCACCTGCATATTTCAAATCCTTGTCTTTGTAATAACCCAAAAGCAGGGCTCCAAACCCAGTTCTTGATCCTTTTGGGTCTGTATATCCTCCAATAACAAACTCCTGCTGCTTTATGCATTTAAATTTTAGCCATTTCTTTGACCGGCTGTACACATAATTGCTGTTGCCGTCTTTGGCTATAATGCCTTCCCAGCCTTTCTTGCAGGCTTGCTTATAATATTTTAGGCCATTTTCCCTCCTGTGGATTAAGTATCTTATGGGTTTTTTAAAATTAAATAAATCCTTTAGAATTTTTTTTCTAGAGGTCAAATCCAACTTGCTTAAATTAAATCCCTGACAATGTATGATATCGAATATATAATAAAAAATTCTTACCTTCGATTTTTTTGCTTCTTTTTCTGAAGAGACATGCATTCTGTCCTGCAATTTTTCAAAGCTTGATAATTTATTGGCAAGTGCAACTATTTCACCGTCTATTACAAAGTTAAAATTTATACCTTTAAAGTAATCTACTATTTCGGGGTACCTGAAGTTTATTTTTTTCTGGTTTCTAGACATTAATCTTACTTCTTTGTTTTTAACAAAAGTTACTGCTCTTTCCCCATCTAGTTTTCTTTCATATACCCAATCTTTGTGGTTAAAATAATCATGGGTTAAAGTTGCCAGCATGGGACTAAAAAAATCAGGTTGGGATTCTTTGCTTATTTTACCGTATTTGTTTTTACCCAGGGTATCTTTTAAGTAATTCATGCTATTTATTCCTTCCCTCTAATCTAGTGTAAAATCGATTAACCATTTTAACAAGAAGATAAAATTTTAGGATTTTTATTAGAGGGGATAACTTTAAATGGTAAGGGATAAAAAGGCTGCTTGTAATTGCTGAATAAATCCATGTAGGTTGCTAAAGTTGCATGAAAATGGTCAATATGAAGCCAGGTTATTTGAAGCGGTTGGAAAAGACTGCTTCCAGAAAAAGAAATGAGAGGGGTATTAGGTTAGAACAGATACTTGCCCAAAAAAGTTGAAAGTAATGATGGCAAAGAAGGAAAATGGCAGAATATAGGTCAAGATTTTACAGATCTTCAATTTCTTTATTGCTGATAACTGACTTAGGTTCGGTTTCTATTGGATTACGCCTGGCATCAGCATATTTATCTTTCATTTTTATAAATAGCCAGCGGGAGTTTTTGTCACTTTTTTTACCTGTTCTTAGCAATACATAAGCTCCTTTTAGCTTTTTTCCATTAATAAAAATTTCTAATTTTCCTTTATCCAAGCTTTCTTCTAATGAAATATTGTCTTTAAGATTTTTATATGTCCCCTTATCCCACACAATTACAGTCCCAGCTCCATATTCTCCTTCTGGGATTGTTCCTTCAAAATCAGCATAGTCCAGGGGATGATCTTCAGTGGGCAAGGCAAGCTTCTTTTGGGAAGGATCGGTAGAAGGACCTTTTGGTATGGCCCAGGATTTAAGCACATCATTTAATTCTAGGCGCAAATCATAATGCAAATTGGACGCCTTATGTTTTTGTATTACATAGATAAGGCTTGCTTTCTTCCCTTTTTTTACTTTAGGTTCAGGTTCTTCAGTCTTTTTAAAGTTTCTTTTATCCTTATATTTTTCTAAGTTATTCATGAGCAGTAAATTTTACCTTTTTTATAAGTGTAGAATTGAATCACATTTTTAACAAGCAAATAGTATTTAAATAAAGGCTTAAAATAAATGGAGCCCAGAATTAATAAAATTTGAATGCTTTTTTGTTCAGTTGGAAATTAATATAATAAAAATAAATGCAAATAAGGAGCTAAAGCATGGATCCTGTAAAAATATTAATAGACGAGCATGATTTAATATCAAGAATGAGGGATGTCTTAGAACAAGAACTCAACAGGATAGAAGAGCATGCTACGGTTGAGCTTAATATTTTAAACAAGGCTATAGATTTTGTAAAAACATATGCCGATAAATGCCACCATGGAAAGGAAGAAAGATATTTATTTAAACAAATGAAAAAGAAAAACTTAAAAAAAGAGGACGCAGAAATGCTTAGCCAGCTTGAGAAAGAACATATTTATGAGAGAAACTTAGTGACCAGGTTAGTTAATGCCGGAGAAGAATATTTCAGGGGTTTTACAAATGAAGTAGACAATGTTTATGAATGTCTAGAGATGCTGGTAAACTTTTTTCCTGTTCATATTGAACATGAAGAGGAAGATTTTTTTGTCAGGAGTATGGATTATTTTTCCGGTGAGGAAAAAGCAGATCTTGTAAAAAAATTTTATGAACATGACAGGAGATTAATCCATAGCAAGTACAGGGAGATCTTAGAAGAACTTGAAGCAAAACAATAATTGCTTAATTTTTGATTAATTGAAAGGCTAAGTTAAAAATGTTAGCTTTAATACAAATTGGTTTACATAAACTGATATTGTTTAAAAAATAAATGGAGGTAAAATGCGAAAGATAATATTAATATTTTTAATTTTCTTTTTAACAATGCTTGCTTTGGCTGGTTGCAGGAGCTCAGCTGCACCCCAAGAAGAAGCAGTTGATAT
Organism: Actinomycetota bacterium; assembly: GCA_051744245.1. Classification (GTDB taxonomy): domain Bacteria; phylum Actinomycetota; class Humimicrobiia; order Humimicrobiales; family Humimicrobiaceae; genus M55B165. The sequence goes on from JBNJCV010000052.1 coordinate 4,255, forward strand.
ATCAGAAATAGAAGCAAGGGATGTGGGCGAAGAGGTTGCTACAGATGGAATAAAATGGAAAGTAACTGAGGTTGAAGATCTTGGTAGTCAACTGGTAAATCCAGACAATCTTTATGCTTTAGAAGCTGAAGAAGGAAAATTTATTAATATTACATTTACGGTTTCAAACAATAGCGATGAGGAAAAACAAATATTTGATCTCAGGGTAGTTGACGATAAGGGTAGGACATTTACAATATGCGTGGAGGCATATTCTGTGTTATCTCCTGGGGGCGCTGACGCTTGTACATTAGCCAGGATCCAGCCTAATACTGAAAGAAACTTTAATACTACTTTTGATGTTGATACTGATTCGGAGGAACTAGTTTTGGAGGTTACGGATTTGGGCCTTCCACCAGAACAGAAAGAATATATCGATTTGGGTATATAACTGTAATTAATAAAAGGAGTTTGTACGGCTGGGATAAATGAACTTATAAAAAGTACAGACTAGAAAAAGAAAAAAATGTTCCAGTAATAAGCATAGAAGAAACCCCAAAGAAAGGAGAGCTAACAAGGGCAGATGTGGGGTAGGTAGAGTAGTAGCCCATCCAAATACTACCTAATATCACATAAGCTGGATATCACTTTTCTTTTTGCCAGGGGAAGAAAATACTTCCATACAATTAGGGGATTTGACCTTGCCGCCTACGGAAGCTCAACTAAAGGTCCAGACAGCAGTATTGTGTATGCCTATCACCGGGGTATGTTTGTTTTTAAGACTGAAAAATCGGAAACTCTGCTCGCCTCTTCATATTGCAATATTCATGGATTATGGCAAAGCTCAGTAGAGTTAGAATTAGGATAATAATAGACACAAAAGCCATTCTATTTAATTATAATTCCTCCACCCAGCAAGGTATCTGAGTGGTAAAATACTGCAGATTGCCCTGGGGTTACTGACAGCTGGGGACGGTTAAATTCAATTATTCCTTCATTTCCCCAAGCTTTAATATATGCCTCTGCAGGTTCTGAGTTATACCTTATTTTTACTACAGCCTTAAATTTTTTTGAAGGAGGGGCGCCCGTTATAAAATTCAACTGGCTTACTTTTACTATTTTTTGATAGAGCTCTTCTTTTTCTGCAGCTATTATTACATTTTTATCAGGGTGTATTTCCTTGACATACAATGGTTTGGTGTGGCTAATTCCCAGACCCTTCCTTTGTCCAATGGTATAGAAAGGATAACCCTTATGCTTCCCTATAACTTCACCCTTTGTATTTAAAATTTTTCCCTTGCCTACATTGTTTTCGTCTTTTATAAGTTCATGGTAATTTTTGTCTTTGATAAAACATACATCCTGGCTTTCAGGCCTATCTTTTAAGAAAGGAAATGCTTTTTTGCCAATTATTTTTATATCTTTTTTATGGTAGCCTCCAAGCGGAAAAAGTGCATGCTTAAGCTGTAATTGGGTTAACCGCCACAGCATATAGCTCTGGTCTTTTGTAGAATCAATTCCCTTTTTCAAAATATAGGATGAGTTATGTTTTTCTTTGCGGCAATAGTGGCCACTGGCTATGAAATTTGCTCCCAGCAGCTTCGCTTTTTCTAATAATACCCCGAATTTAATTAGTTTATTGCAGTCAACACAGGGATTTGGGGTCCTTCCCTTTAAATATTCAAGGTAAAATTTATTTATAATTTCTTCCTTAAATTGGCTAACTAAGTTAATGGCAAAATGGGGAATGCCTAATTTCGAGCACACCATTTTTGCATGGGATATATCCTTTAGGCTAGAACTATCTTCCATTACTTTAAAGGTAAGGCCTATGGGATTGTAACCTGACTCTTTTATTATTTTTGCAGTTACTGAACTGTCAATACCGCCGCTCATGGAAACGGCAACCGTATTATCTTCTAAACTGCGGATGGGCTTTTCTATTTTTGACACATAATTAGAAATTAAATTATGTAAGGCAATTAGGGGGGAGTATAGCAGGTACTCTTCTATTTTGGCAAATTTACCAAAATATTTTTCGATATAATTCCTGTCTACAGTAGCTGAATAATAGATACTCCTTCCTTTTACTGCTGAAGCAAGGTAATCAGCTACGGCTATACAATATGGGGAACCGTAAGCTATAAATTTTATGTCTTTGATTATTTCTTTGTTTAATTTTGCACTCAGCTTTACAAGGTTTTGCCCTTTTGCTGAGCCTCCTAATCCTGTAGCATCAGCATTGTTTATCTTTCCAGCATTTAAAGGGGAGGCGGAATGTTTGTTGATTTTTTCCTGCGAAATCCCCATTTTTTTTCCTATATTTTAAATGTTATTATGTTATATTATAAGAAAAGTATATTATAATTTCTTTCATATTTAAAAGGATGGTAGAAATAAGGGTAGAAGGTATAAAAAATAAGGATTTTTATTATAATAACCTTTTTTATGACTATATTTTTAATTTTAACAAATTAAATAGTCATTTTAACTATGATTACAGGAAAGTTGAAAGCTTTAAACAAAGACTGGATATATTAGACAAAAATTACAATCATAGCCTGAGGGAAAAAGTTGCAGGAATTTTAAAAAACTATAATTGCAAATTTAATTGCAGTTCCCAAACTATTAAAAATATAGACAAGTTAGTTGATCCTGAATCAGCAGTTATAATTGGCGGCCAGCAACCTATTATATATTCCGGTCCTTTATTTATAATATACAAGATATTGTCTGTAATTAAATTATCTTCCTTTATTGAAAGGGAATTAAAGATACCGGTAGTACCATGTTTTTGGAATGCTTCCGATGACAGCAATACCAGGGAGGCCACCTCTATAAGCCTCTTTGATAAAGAGATTAGGAGAATAAAATTACCCCAGAAGGGAGATAAGAGGCTTTCAGAACTGTATTATAGCAAGAAAGAAATATTGGATTTCAATGCGGAAATAGGGGCTTTTTTACATGATACTGATTTTAAGGAAAGAGTAACCAGTTTATTACAGGGCCGGGTTGACATTATGGAAGATAAGGTAAGTTTATCCGGACTTTTTTCACATTTTATACTCCAATTATTTGCAGATTACGGTATTGTGGTAGTGGATCCTGCAATAAGGGAATTAAAAGAGCTTTCGGTGGATATTATTAGGCATGATGTGAATAATTTCAACCATGTTGGAAAAACAATTAGGGATGCAGGGAGGCTATTAGAAAAGGAAGGTTATCACTCCCAACTAGGTGTAAAACATGCTGACTTGAATATTTTCATAAGCCAGGAAGGCAAAAGGGAAAAAGTCCAGTATGCTAAGAATTTTAAAATAGGGCAGAGGGAGTTTAATAAAGACTCACTCCTAGATTTTGTGGAAGAAAACTTAGAAAAAATAAGCTTAAATGTAGTTATAAGACCAATTTTCCAGGACAGTATATTGCCAGTCCTGGCTAATATTTGTGGTCCTGGAGAGATAAGCTATTTCGCCCAATTAAAGAAAGTATATTCAATTTATGGGGTAGATATGCCTATTATTTATCCCAGGCTGTCAGCTACACTTATTGAAAAAAAAGTTAAAAAGGCATTTAGCAAGTTAGGTTTAGATTATGGTGACATTACTGGGGAAAAACAAGACATTTTAAAAGACCTTATAAAGGAAGAACTGGATAATAAAATTGAAATAGCCGTAAACAATTTAAAATCACAGATAATGGATAATATAGAAGATTGTGAAAAAGATTTATCTAAAAGCCAAATAGATTTCTCGTCTGCTTTTGACAGGATAAAGAGAAATTTAAAAAAAGAGATAAAAGTACTGAAAGGTAAATTATATTCTGAACATAAAAATAAAAACAGTTATATAAGAAATAGCATGGATAAGATTTACTTAAATATTTTCCCTAATAGTGGCATGCAGGAAAGGGAAATTAACATATTAAGTTATATAAATAAATATGATTTCAAATTAATTGAAAATATTTATTATAATTTAAAGGATTTTGATTTTGGGCATAAATTTATTGAAATAGGGTGATAGTATATGAAAATAGATGCATTGGCTTTTAGTGCTCATCCAGATGATGCAGACATGAGTTGTGGAGGATTATTATTAAAGCTAAAAGATATGGGCTACCATACTGGAATTATAGACCTTACCCGGGGCGAGCTTTCCACTAATGGAAACTTGAAAACCAGGGCTGAAGAAACCAAAAAGGCTTCAGATTTTTTAAAGTTGGATTTACGTGAAAATCTGAAGTTAGAGGATAGCAATATTATCAATGATGTAGAAAGCAGGATAAAAGTTATAAATATAATCAGGAAATATAAGCCTGATTTGGCAATGGTGCCGTATTTCAAAGATAGGCACCCTGACCATGAAAATGCTTATAAATTACTGAAAGATAGTATTTTTATTGCTGGCCTTGAAAAGTTTAAAACTGGCTTTAAAAAACATAGACCTAATATAGTAATACATTACATGCTGCATTACCAGTTTGAGCCCAGCTTTATTGTTGATATCTCTGATTATTTTAGCCAGAAAATAAAGGCAGTAAAAGCCTATAAATCACAGATATATAGTGAATTTGAAAAAAATGCTGAAACCCATATATCATCAAAATATTTTCTAGATGCTTTGCATAGCAGGGACAAGTGTTATGGCTTAAAAATTATGGTACAATATGGAGAACCTTACTATATTGAAAAAGCTATAAAAGTTAATGATCCGATAAATTTTTTTAATTACGTCTATTTTTAAAGAAGCATGAAAATAGGAATAACTTGCTATCCTACTTATGGGGGAAGTGGGGCAGTGGCTACTGAGCTGGGGATTGAGTTAGCAAAGCTTGGCCATACTGTCCATTTTATAAGCTACGGTCTTCCATTCAGGTTAAATAAATTTTATAAAAATATTTTTTTTCATGAAGTAGAGATGCTGGAATACCCTTTGTTTAAGTACCCTCCTTATAGTCTTTCATTAAGCGCAAAAATGGCAGAGGTTATTGATGAAGAAGACCTTGATATTTTACATGTGCATTATGCTATTCCCCATGCAACTTCAGCTTTCCTAGCCAAAAATATAGTTGGAAGGGAAGTGAAAATTATTACAACACTTCATGGTACCGATATTACAATAGTGGGCAACCATGCTTCTTTTTATAATATTACAAAGTTTAGCATAGAAAAAAGTGATGGTATAACCTGTGTTTCAAATTACCTTAAAACAAAAACTAAAGGGATTTTTGGCATTAAGGCAGATATGAGAGTTATTTATAATTTTGTGGATACTTCAAGATACAAGGAGTACAAGGGTGAGAGAAGGCTTGGCTTTATTGACAGGGATGACAAAGTGCTAATCCATATTTCAAATTTTAGGCCTGTAAAAAATATAGGCAATATAATTAGAATTTTTAAAAACGTAAGAGATAATTTAAAATGCAAATTATTATTAGTCGGGGACGGGCCTGACCTGGGAAAAGCTAGGAATATAATGAATGAGCTAAATTTAGGTAATGATGTCTGGTTTTTGGGCAGGCAGGATAATATAATTCCCCTGTTGAATATCAGTGATCTTTTTCTACAGCCTTCTAAAAGTGAAAGTTTTGGCCTGGCTTCCCTGGAAGCCTTAAGCTGCTCAGTTCCCGTAATAGGAACATCTGTCGGGGGTCTGAGGGAAGTTATTATTGATGGTGAATGCGGCTATACTTTTGACCCTGGGGATATAGGGGGTATGAGTAAGGCTGCTATTAATATTTTAAAGGATAATGCTTTGAGAAAGAAGATGTCAATTGCAGCAAGAAAGAGGGCAGAAGATTTTAGCAGCAAGGCGATAGTTTCCCAATATGTAGACTATTACAAGGAGATTTTAACAGGGAAAAATTGAAACATCTAAATTTATCCTGTTGCAATGGTTATTTCTAACAAGCCAGAACTTGGGATAAACCCTTAATTATATTTTAAGGTTTAACCTTAAAAAACTTTTAATAAGCCGTTAGGGGCTTAGAATTAGAATAAAGGTTCAACCCAAAAATTGGAGCTTATCCTGTTCCTTAAAATTTACATATGGAAATAATGGTGGAATCGGCACTTTTTAGCAGATTTAGGGTAAAATTAAGGTTAGAGATAAATCTTTATGGTTTTAAAATAATAATAGACATATATTGGGCATAGTTATAGAATTTAACAATATTATATTTTTTTAATAGATAAATAAATAAAAATAAATACAGATGCAGAAAAAATATTATATAAATTAATTTATATTTTTATTGACATTTTTAAAAAATATAATTATAAAATTAAATTATAATAATTTAATAGGAGAAAAAAATGAGAAAATCTTTAAAATTATTAATATTTTTCTTCGTCTTTATATTCTTTCTAAGTTTTTCTTTTCCCTTATTTGCACAGCCTGAAGATATAGAATATGAATTTGAACCTAAGGATAAGGTAATATTGACCCAGCCTTCTATTTGTTTTGTTACTACCATGTACTACGGTTATATTTATGACCCTAATTTTGAACAATGGTCGCAGCAGTATTACTACGGGCCATTAGGGGGCACCGGTTTTTGTGTGAATCCTGACACTGGGCATATTGTAACTGCAGCTCATGTGGTAGAAGATGACTATGTAAATATAAAATGGGCAATTTTAGACGCTTACATATTCGATACATATCCCGATGATTACTATAACCTCACCGATGCAGACTGGAACTGGATCTATGATAATTATAAAGTTGAAGGGGAGAACACCCCTGAGCTAGACAGGGAAGTCTGGGTCCAGTTTAATACTGCTACTGGTGGAGTCCCGGACAATGCAGACAATACTTACAAGAGAGCTGAGGTTATTGATTTAAGTCCATGGGAACAGAGGGATATTGCAATTTTAAAAATACAGCCCACTACAGGAAGGGCACTTTCCAGTTCAATTATCGGGGATTCTTCCATGGTAGAAATACAGGATACTCTGACTATTATCGGATATCCCTGGAATGCAGATATTAGCAAGGAAAGCAACATGACTCCCACTATAACTTCCGGCATAATCAGTGCCAGGAAAATGGTGGGAGGTACAGAAGTCCTTCAAGTTGACGGTACAGCTGCCCCAGGAAATAGCGGAGGACCGGTGTTGAATGCTGAAGGGGAAGTAATCGGAATACTTACCATGGCTATTTCCGGTGAAAATATAAATTTCTTAAGGCCCAGCAATGACATAAAAGAAATGTTAAACAGAAACGGGGTTGAAAACAAGCTGGGAATGGTGGATGAGAATTTTGCTACAGGCCTGGCCATGTACAGGCAGAAGCATTATTCTGAGGCAATTAAATATTTTGACGCTGCCCTTAATTTAAGCCAGGGCCATTTGCTTGCCCAGGAATATAAAGCTAATGCTCAAGCAGCAATGGATAAAGGGGAGGATATTTCGATGGAGGAGGAAATAGTTCCCGAAACAGGAGGAAAAGCAGTTGTGGAGGCTGAAGAAGCCCCAGAGGAAGAAACCCCTGTAGCTGCTGGAGAAGAAGAAGTTATTGCTACTGAAGAGGAAGAAGACGGTGGCGGATTGGCTTTAGGCTTGACCTTAATTATTTTGGCTATAGTTATTCCTATAATAATAATAATTGTAGTGGTGGTAATTATAGTACTAGTTGTAAGAAGAAAAAGTGTAGCTGCACCAGCTGAAAAAGGGCCTGCTAAAGAAGAGGTAAAGGAAAGCGGAAAATATTGTCCCTCTTGTGGCCAAGAAGTCAAAGAAAGCCAAAAATTCTGTCCTAATTGTGGCGGAAAACTAGAATAAACTGCCAGAATTATCCGGGGCTTGAGTCTATATCCAGGCCCCGGATTTTTTAATTGTTTTAAAAGTGCAATTGTGGTAATATAATTTTCTATAATTATTCTTTAATTATTTTACATTATGAACAGCAGAGGCA
>JBNJCV010000053.1:0-12147 GCA_051744245.1 Actinomycetota bacterium
ATTCTTTAATAAAAATTTAATAAAATTCCATAGTTTCTTTATTTAAGAATATTCCGGCTAAAAATATTATTTGACAAAATTAGTAAAAAAAAACTACAATTAAGACTCTCTTGGTTAATGATATTTTGGATAAGAGTGAAGTTGTTGCTTTTCATTTCCTCTTTAAGAAATATTATAAAACTTAGAGAGATATCAATATGTAAGGAAGGAAATATGAAAGGTAGCAAACTTTATGTAGGGAATTTCAACTATTCCACAACTGAAGAACAACTGCAGGAACTGTTTTCTGAATATGGTAATATCAAAGAGATTACCATAATTGGAAATAAGGGTTTTGGATTTGTTGAAATGTCATCTAATGAAGAAGCAGAAAAGGCAAAGGAAGCTTTAGATGGTACAGATTTTGGAGGCCGCACCTTAAGGGTTGACGAAGCTAGGCCAAAAAGAAGCAAGCCTGATAGAGACTTTAAAAGATATTAGATGAATTTATGCATACAGGTTCTTTAAAGGGCCTGTATGCAAAGAAAGCAAAAATTTATTTAAATAGCAAAATAAAGCCTTCTTATATTTTCTAGAGAACTTAAGACACAAATTTCTTACAGCCATAATAAATTTCCATAAATTCTCCTGGCTATTTTGATAAAAAATTAACATTTATTTTTCCTTAAACTTGTAATATAAATTATGAAAGTAAAAAATATAATATTTATAGTAATTCCTATCCTGATTATTTCTTTTTCCGGTTGTAAGGCATATGAAGAAACAGGCACAGAGACAACACCGGCCAAGGACAGCCCTGGAGCAGAAGAAAACGGGGTAGAAGAGCAAATAATAATAGAGGAACCAGAAGAAATTGAACCTGAAGTAAAAACAGATGAGCTTAAAAAAGAGTTAAACGGTATCCTGCTGGATTTTATAGAAGCATCAAAGAAGGATGAAGAATATTCTTTCTTTTCAAGTAAAACAAAAGAAATGGTGGGTACCGAAGAGGAATACAAGGCCGGAGCTAAAAGTGATATTTTCTTTATATTAAAAGAAAGTCTTTCCAATATTAACAGGGTAGTCCCTGAAAGGGTAACTTATTACGGGCAGAGGGCAATTCTAACCGTGCGGATGGACAGGACAGTTGAAGGAATGGAGTATCAGGGAGAAGAAGTTAAATATAAGTTTGTGTGGGAAGAAGAAAAATGGAAAATTGATGCATACCATCCTGTTGAAATCCAGATAATGCCTTTGGAGAAGAATTTGGCTGGCAGTAGTTTTGAGTTTAGCATTTTGGTTAAATCATTTTTTCCAATTAAATCAATAAGAGTGGCAAAGGATGGAGAACTGATAGAAGAGGAAAGTTATATTGATACAGATAAGTTTGAAATAAATTATAGCAATACTATCAGCATGGAAAGCAGCGATAGCTTAACCATAACAGTTGAGGATAAGGCTGGGCGCCTGGAAGAATACCAGTTATCTAAAAATAATTAATTTGTACCCCAGTAATTTTTTTAAATTAACCGGTGTCTGCAAGATTACCATTACTTATTAATGATAACTCCCAAAAAAAAGTTACTATCCATTTATTGTTATATAGCGCTGCTTTTGGGCAGCGCTATTAGCCTTATGAAATTTAGTGGTTAAAGGTGAATGTTATTTCTACATTAGCTGAAATCTCTAATTCCCCTGGGCTGACAGGAGGAGGAGCTACCCCTCTTCCTTCAGGAGCTTCTGCTGCAGCCATAGCCTCTTCTACATAAAACGGTCCCGGATAACTAACTCCGCTTTCAGTTATATTGTAAATTTTATCAATTTCCAGCCCTAGGGAGTTAGCTATTGCGTTAGCTTTTTCTCTGGCATCCTGGGTAGCTTCGGTTAATGCATTCTGCTTGGCTTCCCTTTTAGCTTCTTCGCTCAAGTTAAAGCTAAGAGAGCCGACATCATTTGCTCCAGAATCTATAGCTGTAGCCATTATATCACCTATCTTTTCTATCTCTGTAGTGGTAGCCTTTATGGTATTAGTAGCTCTATATGCATAGATCTCTGGTGGCTTATCCTCGTCATTATTGTCGTAAAGGGGTTGGAGGTTAAAGCCAGTAGTTTCAATTTTTAAATTTTCTAAATTTTCAGCTTTTATGGTATCAATAACTTCATCTGTTATATTGCTGTTCTGGTTTACTGCTTCTTCGCTGCTGCTTTTCTCTGTAAGTATGGTAATTCTTACTGAAACCTCATCTGGAGCTATGGAAACATTTCCGGTTCCTGAAACAGAGATGCTATTTTGCTGTTGAATTGCTGAAGTAGCGGTGACGGGTGTTTCACTTGTTTCCAAAAGGCAGCCTGTAAACAGTAAAATAATAAAAGGGGATACTGCAACTGCTATTAATTTTAATAATTTATTTTTCATTTTTCACCTTCTTACCATTTGTTTATATGTATTTTTGATTTATCAAACCTGTCAGCAGGTTTTTTCTTATCGGCCGGATTGCCAACAGCCACCAATGACAATGGCATAACATTATCTGGCAGGCTAAGAATTTCTTTTAAGCCTTTTACCCTTTTCTCCCTAGGATAAATGCCCAACCAGCAAGCCCCCAGCCCTAAATGCTGAGCCTCCAATAAAATGTTCTGGGTTGCTGCTGCACAGTCCTGGACCCAATAGCCTACATGGCTTTCCCTGTCCCTATCTGCGCATATTGCTATGGCTAAGGGAGCTTTTTTAAGCATGGTGGCGTATGGGTGGACCTTCGGGATGGAATTCAGTGTATGGCGGTCTTTTATAACTATAAATTCCCATTCCTGCTGGTTGCCTGCAGTTGGAGCAGCCATGGCTGCCTTGAGTAGTTTTTCAATATTTTCATCAGATACAGGGTCATCTGTATATTTCCTTATGCTTCTTCTTTCAAAAATTTCTTTCATTGTTCTCCTCTCACTATTCTTTTGCTAATTTAAGTATATTTATTACATCTTCTTTATACATTTTGATAAAGCTTCCCTTGGGGCCAGTTATAGTGCATTTTTCTGCCATCTCTCCAAACCTGTCGTCAGGGATTTCTAAGTCCTTCAGTGTTGTAGGAAGGTCAATAGACCTGAAAAACTTTACAAGCTCAGATATGCCCTTTAATGCTGTTTGATCCGGGCTGAAAAAATCAGGGTCAATATTAAATACCCTGTTTGCAAACTGACAAAAAATTGGGATGTTTTTCTTATACCCGTATTTCATCCAGGCGGGAAAAACAACTGAAAGTGAAGCCCCATGGGTTATGCCATATATGGCGCTGAGTTCATGCCCTATCTTATGCGAGCCCCAGTCTTCCTCCCTGCCTGTGCCTAGGAGTCCGTTATGGGCCAATGTGCTTGCCCACATAAGTTCAGCCCTTGCATGGTAATTTTTGGGGTCTTGGAGCACGGTTGGTATATTGTTTATTACTGTTTTTAGTGCGGATTCACATAAACGGTCAGTAAGGTCCACATTTTTAGTATGGGTAAAATACCTTTCCATTACATGGGCCATGATATCTGCCGCCCCAGCTGCTGACTGAAAGGGTGGCAGGGTAAAGGTTAATTCCGGGTTGAGGATAGCAAATCGTGGCCTTAGTAGCTGGTTGTGGTATCCTTTTTTAATAAGGCCATCTTCATTGGTAATAACCGAAACATCGCTTGATTCGCTTCCTGCTGCTGGTATGGTCAAAACTACTCCTATATCCAGGGCTGTGGAAGGTTCGGCCTTTTTATCGAAAAAGTCCCATACATCTCCCTGGTGGGGGGTTCCTACTGCAATAGCTTTAGCAGAATCTATTACGCTTCCTCCACCTACTGCAAGGATGAAATCAATATTTTCCCTTCTACATGTTTTGATTCCCTTATTTACCATACCTAATACCGGATTAGGCTTTACTCCTCCCAGTTCAACTATGCTAACTCCTTCTTTTTTAAGGGAATTTACAATATTTTCATATGTCCCATACTTTTTTATGCTTCCTCCGCCATAATGCAGCAGAATTTTGTCCGAGTATTTTTTTACCTCTTTGCCTACATTTTTTTCAGTACCTCGGCCGAATATTATTTTAGTCCGGTTTTGGAATTCAAAATTTTGCATATATTCTCCTTTTTACTACTATTCATTATATATTATAAATATTAAAAATTATTGTTCAAAGTACTATACTTTAGAATATTTAAATAGTAAAATGCATAAAAAAGCATATCCCCATGCAAGAAAAAGTTATCTATAATTTACTTCTCTATGCTGTCTTTATCTCCAGCATTCTAATATTTGCAGTCTTGCTGTTTATAAAGGCGCCTTACGGGAGGCATTATAGGGGAGGGTGGGGCTTTAGTGCTAGTGCAAAAGTAGGCTGGCTAGCCATGGAGTTTCCCGCAGTGGCACTTATGATTGTATTATTTGTGGCTGGAAATAAAACCGGTAATATTGTTGCAATAGTATTTCTGGGAATATGGCTGTCACATTATTTGCACAGGACCTTCTTCTATCCATTCTTGATGAAGGGGGGCTATAAAAGGTTTCCGGTATTACTTATTTTATTTGCAGTAATTTTTAACAGTATAAATTCTTACCTTAATGGAAGGTATCTTTTTTATTTTTCAGACAAGTATCCCCTATCATGGCTGTATGATTTGCGCTTTATATTTGGAATTGCTGTTTTTTTCTCAGGCCTTGTAATCAATACCCATTCTGATTCAATACTAAGGGGGCTGCGTGATCCTGAAAGTATGGGGTATAAAATACCCCGGGGCGGGCTTTTTAAATATGTTTCTAATCCAAATTATTTTGGAGAAATACTGGAGTGGGTTGGCTGGGCAATATTGACCTGGTCAATGGCTGGCCTTGCTTTTGCTGTTTTTACAATTGCAAACCTGCTTCCAAGGGCTATCTCAAACCATAAGTGGTATAAAAGCAAATTCCCCGAATATCCGGATAACAGAAAAATAATAGTGCCCTTTCTTTATTAGCAAGACAGGTGGGCCTAAAAGTGTTAAATGACAAGTAGGTTTTAATCAAAATATTTCCCCTATTAAGATTAAATTAATCTGATTTTACACAAGCAATATAAGAAATTAAAATAAATGGTTATGAATAATAAAAAATTTATGGCCCGCATAAGTAAAAGAAAGATAGCAACTATTTCTCTTTTTATATCTATTTTTTTAGTAACAGTTAAAGCATTAGTTGCATATTTTTCAAATAGCCTTGGGGTATTCTCAGAAGCTTTAAACAATGGCCTGGATTTAGTGACTGTGCTTATAACATTTTTTGCGGTAAGAATGGCTGCAAGGCCTGCAGATAGAGACCACACTTATGGGCATGGAAAGTACGAAAATTTCTCAGGTCTTATAGAAGTCATTATTATCTCAGGGCTTTGCCTGTTTATTATATACAGGTCGATACAGAGATTGATTTACCGGGACTTCAGCCTTAATATAAACTGGGTGGTGTTTACAATTCTAGGAGTATCAGTTCTTTTAAATATTTTTAGGGTTGTTTTTATAGCTGCTTTAATAAAGAAGGAGAACTCTTATGCTTTTAAGGCTGAGTTTATTAATTATAGCGGTGACATAGCAGCATCGATAATTGTTATAGCAGGTTTGGTTTTCGCAGAATTCGGAATATTTATTGCAGACCCAATAGCATCCATTATAGTGGCTCTGGTAGTAATTGGATTAAGCATTAAATTATCAATTGGCATAGCCAGGAATCTGCTTGACTATGTTCCTAAAGAAATTACTGACAGGATTTTGAAGATAGTGGGAGGTATTTCAGAAATAAGGGATATAAATGATATAAGGGTGCATGAAGTTGGCGGCCTTAAATTTATTAACCTGGATGTAACTATCCCCCACAATTTTTATCTGGCTCAGGTTGAAAAAATAAAAGGAAAAATAAAGCAGAATATAAAAAAAGAGTTTAAGGACTCTAAAATAATAATAGAGGTAAAGCCTCACCTGTCTCCGGAAAATCTGGAAGATTATATTAAGGCAATACTGATGGCGGAAGAAAATATAGGGGAGATCCATAATATTTATATCTATAATGTTGGAAACAAAATAGATGCGTCGGTCCACGTAAATTTAAAGCATTTTTTAAAACTAAAAGAAATTGAAAAACTGACTAAGGAAACAGAAAATAAACTCAAGGAGAAAATTGATAATTTGAGGAGAATATATATTCATGTGGAAGATTTAAGCGGACAGGAAAACTGGGACGACGTTACTTCAAATTCCGAAGGGTTAATAAAGAAAGTAAAAGAAAGGATTCCAGCCGAAATTGATTCGTCCTCTTGTCACAATTTTTCTATATTAAGGAAGGGCAATATTTACCACGTGGCCTTCCATTGCAGGCTGGATAAGGATATGCTAATTAGGGATGCTCATAGAATTATTTCTGAAACCGAGGATAAAATTAAAGCAGAAATTAAAAGGATTGGCGAAATTTTAATACATGTAGAACCTGGCTAATATCTTCATCCCAAAAAAAACCATAGAAAACTGTGCGGAATTTCCGGATAATGAAGTTTAATGGTCAATTACAATTTCTCCCCCAAAGATAAACAAAATCTTTAGAGGGCAATCGCTAGTAATAATAGAGTGCTCTGTATTTTTTGGAATATATGTAAATTCACTATGGTCCAAGTTATAAATTTTATCTCCAATTTTTATCTTGCCTTTTCCCGATAAAACATACAAAGCTTCCTCTACATCATGCTTATGGGACATAGAGGTTTTATTATTTCCAAACTCAACTATTCCCAGGTTTAAGCTTCCAGTTTTTATCTTGCCTTGCGGGCCGAATGCAAATTTTACCCACCGGTCACTAAAAGTAGTTTTTTTGATATCTGCTTCCCTGAATTTTCTTTCCATGTCAGTTATTGCTTTCCATGTCCTTTATATGCTGGTCAATTTCTTTCTTGTTAAAGCCAACAATTATATTGCCATTAATTTCAATTACCGGCACTCCCATCTGGCCTGATTTTTCTATCATCTCTTTTAACCTGTGCTTGTCTTTGCTTACGTCTATTTCTTCAAATTCAATATTTTTGGAGTTCAGGTAATCTTTTGCCCTCCTACAGTAGGGGCAGGTAATTGTAGAATATATCACTGTCTTGCCCATTTTTTTTACACTTCCTCCACTGCCTTATCTATTTCTTCTTTTTCGAACCCTATTATAATATTTCCATCGATATCTATTACCGGAATTCCCATTTGCCCGGATTTTTTAACCATTTCATCCAGGTATTTTTTATCCTTTGCAATATCTATATCCTTAAATTTTACGCCCTTTGATGCCAGGTAATCTTTTACCCTATTGCAGTATGGGCAGGTACTTGTAGAATATACTATTACCTTTTCCATGTTTGGTCACCTCCTGTTGGGTGTTACCTATTTTATTAAAATATTTCCCTGACCTACAATATAATTTCAAGGAATTTAAAAGTTATAAATTGCTTTTTATTTTAAGATTAAAGCATAAATTTTTAAACTCATTCATTTTCAGCCTGCATGCTCTCCAGTACAAGTTGAATTAAATCCCTGACTTTTATCTTTATTTTTTTCTTCCTGCATATTTGCTGGATAGTCCTAACACATTGCTGACAAGAGGTTACGATTATATCTGCCTCAGTTTCCTTAATTTCCTCTGCTTTCATGCCGGCTATTTTACTGGAAAGTTTTGGATCGGAAGCTTCAACATTACCGCCTCCTCCACAGCAGGTGGTCCTTTGTTTATTGTTTGCAAGCTCTACAAACTTTATGCCCGGTATCATTTTTATCAGTTCCCGGGGTTCAGAATAGACTCCTGAACTTCTTCCCAGATCGCAAGGGTCATGGTAGGTAACCGTCTTTTGTATAGGATTTAGCTTAATTTTATTATCTTTGGCTAATTTATATACAAATTGTACCGAATGCATAACCTCAAAATTCATTTTATCTTTTAGGTTATGCTCACCGTAAGTATGCTTCCACATGTGGAAGCAGGAAGGACAGGAGGTAACCAGGTATTTTGCTCCAGTTGCATTTATCCGGTCTATGTTATGCTCTGCGAATTCAATAAAGTCTTCCCTGAAGCCCGAAGTCAAAAGTGGGAAACCACAGCACCATTCTTCATCTCCCAGCAAGCCAAAATCAACCCCGGCTGCTTTAAATATTTGTACGGCTGCCCTGGGGATTTTAAATACTCTGGGAGAAAAAGAGGAAACACAACCCACAAAGTATATGACTTCGGCTTTTTCTTTAACATATTTATGATCAGGGATATCCTGCAATTTATTTATCCAGTCAACCCTGCCTTCATTGGTGTCAAAAGAAACATTTTTGGCTTTTTTTAGCCTGTCTCTTAAGGTTCCCAATATCTCTGGATACTGGTTTTCCCCGGTCAATATTTCCCGCAATTTTAACCATGTATCCTGAAGCTTTATATTAAGGTGGCAATCAACTTCGCACCGTGAGCATAGAGTACATGAATAGGCGGCAACAGATAATGCTTTTATCTCTTCTTCTGTTAGTTTCCTATTTAAAATTTTAGCAAGAATTCCGAATTCCAAATTTAAAGCTTTTTTAAGCTTTTCCATTTTCTTTTTTGGCGATATTGACACATTATCACTGCTTAAAGCAGCAGTGCATAGGTCAAGGCAATTGCCGCACCTGGTACATGCATCAATTTCTGCCAGCTGTTTTACTGTAAACTTGTCCAATTTCATTTTTTAACTCCTTAAACCTTTCCTACTTCTTTTGAATTTAACTTATTGCATACAGCAACAATAGGTCCAAAAACCATATGTGAATATTTACCATAGGGAATTGTAGTTACAAATAATAATACTGCGCTTACATAAATATAGAATAAGATATGGGTAGCCAGACCCCAGCCGGTATCGATAAAGGATAGAATGAGGGAGAGTATAAAACCGCCAGGTGCAAATGCCGCAGTAGCAGGAGCGGTTCCCATAAAATTAAAATATGCTGCTTCATAAAGAAAGCCCAATATTGCAAGCACAGACAGTATTATTCCTGCAGATTTATCCTTCAGCTCTACAGATTTGTATTTATTTTTTAACAGCACAAATCTTATAACTGCCAGTAGGGCCCCAAGCAGAATTGCAAATTTTGATAGGTCAAGAGCTAAAGCTGTAAACCTGTTTTCAATTGTTCCAAATACCTTTATAAACCAGCTTGCCCCTTCTGTGATTGGACCTCCCCCTGCTGATGCTACGGCAATTAAGTGCAGCAAGGTTAAAACTGCAAAGGCAGATGTACCCAGGAACATAAATATGTGTATAAGCCATTTTAGTATGCTGTCTTTAAAGAGGTTTTTATGCACCATCCCGTCAGAGAAAAAACTTTTAAAGATTCCTGTAAATTCCCTGCTAAATATTTTTTTAAAAAATCTGGAAACATAATTAAAAAACTTTTTGCATACAGAAACATCTGGTTTGTCTTTCTTTGTTGCAGAATCAGATCCCCTTAACCAGATAGAAATCCGGTAAAAATACCCGAATAAAAAAAATAAAACAAATATTCCAAAGATTGACCATAGATATATATGGTTTAAAGCCATTTAACCTCCCTGCTGTTTTGCATGTACTTTCTCCATTTATGTTACAATTGATTTAAAATTATAACAAAATAAATTTTATATGTTGCAAAGAATTTATTTTAATAATTTGATTATACCCCTAATTTTTTTACAATATTAGAGCAATTTTTGTTATAATCTTCCCTAAAGTATTTGTAACTTAAATCTGGAGTTACTTTGTGCAGATAAAAGAATTGCCAAAATATGAGCTAAAAGAGCATGAACAGGAAAAGCTGGAAAAGATACTTTCCAAATACAGGGGAAACAACAATGCAGTGATTCCAGCTCTAAGAGAGATACAGCAGTCAGTAGGTTTCTTGCCGGTTGATGCCCAGAGGAGGGTAGCCAGGGGATTAAATGTCCCAGAAAAGGATGTTTATGGCGTGGTTACTTTTTATTCATTCTTTTCAATGGTACCTAAGGGAAAATATGATATCAGGGTATGTATGGGAACAGCATGCTACGTTAAGGGCGGAGGCAAGATTGTGGATAAAATAAAAAAAGAGCTGGGAATAGAGCCTGGCCAGACTACTCCGGACAGGAAATATTCTCTGCAGGTAAACAGGTGTTTGGGCGCATGCGGCATTGCCCCTGTAGTGGTAATTAACGATAAAATTCTCCAGAAGGTAGACCCTAAAAAGATAATAGACATCATTTACTCTTATAAATAAAGGTTTAGGAGCGTTATGGCTTTAAAATCCCAAAAATTGAGCAAGGAAAAACTGGATGAAATAAAGTCAGCCACAATTGAGGATAATCAACTGGGCGGAAAGAATAAAAAATATAAAGTCACGGTCCACCTGGGCACTTGTGGAATTGCTTCAGGAGCTGATCAAATAAGGAAAGCAGTTGGAAGTAAACTAAAAGAGAAGAAATTTGAGAATATTATTTTTGCCACCTCCGGCTGCGTCGGATTCTGTTCCAGGGAGCCTATGCTGACTGTAGAAGAGGCAGGTAAAGAACTTACCACTTACCATAGTCTGGACCAGGAAAAAATAGATTTGATTTTTAAAGAGCACCTTGCTGGAGGAAAAATAGTAGAGAGCCTTAATCCCATAACCGGAGACTCAAAGCTGGCTGGTTTTTATGAAAACCAGGTTTCCCGGGTGTTGCATAACAGGGGCCAAATAGACTCTTTTAAAATAGAAGATTATATAGCAAAAGATGGATATAAGGCACTGGCAGAAGCATTAGACAAGAACCCCTCCGAAATTACCGGTATAGTAAAAGAATCCGGCCTGAGGGGAAGGGGTGGCGCGGGATTCCCAACAGGCAGGAAATGGGAATTCTGCAGCAAAGCTGAATCCAGATCCGGATTAAAATATGTAGTGTGTAATGGAGATGAAGGGGATCCGGGGGCATTTATGGACCGGAATCTTCTAGAATCAGATCCCCATTCCGTAATTGAAGGGATGATTATTGCAGCTTATGCAATTGGTGCAGAGAAGGGCTATATTTATGTTAGGGCAGAGTATCCCTTAGCTATAGAAACTTTAGAAAATGCCATTGCCCAGGCAAAAGAATATGGCCTTATAGGTAGCAATATACTGGGGTCAAACTTTAACTTCGATATATCAATATTCCAGGGTGCTGGCGCTTTTGTATGCGGAGAAGAAACAGCTCTGCTGAAATCTATTGAAAGTAAAAGGGGAATGCCGGTTCCTAAACCGCCTTTTCCAGCAAATGAAGGCTTATATGGGCTTCCCACCCTTATAAATAATGTGGAGACTTTTTCTAATGTACCCCAGATAATTTTAAATGGCGCAGAATGGTTTAACCGGCTGGGCACGGATAAGAGCAAGGGAACTAAAATCTTTGCCCTTACCGGCGCGGTGCATAATGTAGGGCTGGTGGAAGTCCCTATGGGTATGAGCTTGAGGGACATAATATATAAGATCGGGGGAGGAATTAAGGGGGATAAAAAGTTTAAAGCTGTACAGATAGGTGGACCTTCCGGCGGATGCATCCCTGACAAGCACCTGGACACCCCCATAGATTACGAGAAAGTCCAGGAGCTTGGTTCTATAATGGGCTCAGGTGGAATGATTGTGCTTGATGAAGATACATGCATGGTAGATTTTGCACGGTTTTTCATGGATTTTATCCAGGATGAATCGTGTGGCCAATGTGTGCCTTGCAGGATAGGCACCAGAAGAATGCTTGAGATTCTTCAGAGGATCACAGAAGGCCAGGGAGAAAAGGGAGATATAGAAAAGCTTGAAGAATTGGGTCATATGATAAAAGAAGCTTCACTCTGCGGGTTGGGGAAAACTGCACCTAATCCTGTGCTTTCAACCATTAAATATTTCAGAAAAGATTATGAAGAACATATAGAGACCAAGAAATCTTGTAAGAGGTTGCACAGGAAAGCAAAAATCAAGAAAGTTTGATTATCCTAAAAAGTCTATTATAAATTTTATGCCCAAATAAAACAGGAAAAGTGCGCAAATAACAAGTATTGTTTTATACACCTTTTGATTAAAAAACCTTTTGCCGCTGGTAATCAAAAATCCTATAAACATGAACCATATAAAATCCGCACTAATGTGTCCAAAGAAAAATGAACTTAC
>JBNJCV010000054.1:0-11850 GCA_051744245.1 Actinomycetota bacterium
AAGCATGATTGACAAGGGCATAATTGACCCTGCCAAGGTTACCAGGAGCGCACTTCAGAATGCAGCATCTATTGCAGCATTGCTGCTTACTACTGAAGTTGTAGTAGCTGAGCAACCTGAAGAAGAAAGCAAGGCAGCAGCTGGACCCCAAAGAGGCGGAATGCCAGGTGGAATGCCAGGCGGAATGCCAGGCGGAATGCCAGGAATGTAGTTGAACAGTAAGAAAAGGCAAAATAAAGGGCTGGCCTTTAGGGGCTGGTCCTTTTTTTATATAATTGAATAAATTGGTAACTTATAGTAATATTTCATTACATTTATTAAGAAAAAAACTTGTGTTATAGGTATGACCTTTTTTTTAAAAACTTTATTTGTAATATTCAGCTATTTATTTGGAGCTTTTCCCACAGCATATGTAATTTACAGATTAAAAAAAGGTTCGGATATAAGGAGCGAAGGAAGCGGAAATGTAGGGGGTACAAATGTAGCTAGAACCTTGGGAGCAAAAGAAGGAATAATAACTATATTAGCTGATATAATCAAAGGCTTTATTCCCATTATGCTGGCATACTTTTTTTTCCCTGGTGATTTGGTACTTTTGTCTGTAGCATCTGTTGCCATTATTGTAGGCCATGACTTTCCGGTTTATTTAAAATTCAAGGGCGGCAAGGGCATTGCTACTTCTTTTGGTGTTATCATCGGGGTTTGCAGCTTTCCTTTTACCATACAGCCCACTTATTTACGGATTGGGCCTATTTTTACTATCCTTATTGCAGCAGCAATATTTTTTTTAATATTCAAAATTGTTTCAGTAAGCTCACTTGCTGCAGCAGTTGCTACCCCCCTCTCTTATTATTTTTTTAATTTCCCTCCGGTTATAGTAATAACTAGCATAATATGGGCGGCTTTAGCCATTTTTACCCATAGAGATAACATAAAAAGATTAATACGGAAAGAAGAGAAAAAAATTAAGGAAAAAGGGGCATAAATGGAAATAGAAATAGGCAAAGGAAAAACAGGTAGAAGATCTTATGGTTTTGATGAAATTACTATAGTTCCAAGCAGGAGAACCAGGGATCCTGAATGTGTTAATATTACTGCTACTGTTGGCAATTATAAGTTAGAAATCCCTGTTCTAGCTTCTGCTATGGATGGAGTGGTAGATACAAGGATGGCTGTTGAAATGGGAAAAATTGGAGGAGTAGCAGTCCTGAATCTTGAAGGAATACAAACAAGGTACCCGGATGCAGACAAACAGCTGGAAAAAATATCAAAATTCCCGGCAAAGGAAGCTACCAGAAAGATGCAGAAGATTTACAGTGAGCCAATAAAGGAAGAGTTAATTATAGAAAGAATTAAGAAAATAAAGGAGAGCGGGGTTATAGCATGCGCGTCCCTTACTCCCCAGAAGGTAGAAAAATATTACAAGGTTGCTATTGATTCAGGCCTGGACATGTTGGTAATACAGGGTACAGTAATTAGTGCTGAGCATGTCAGCAAAACAAAAAACCCCCTTGATTTGAAAAAATTTATACCCCGCTGCCCTGTCCCAGTGATTGTTGGCGGATGTGCTTCTTATGCCAGTGCCCTACACCTTATGAGGACTGGTGCAGTAGGGGTGCTGGTAGGTGTAGGCCCCGGCGCAGCATGTACAACTAGGCAAGTCTTAGGCATAGGCGTTCCCCAGGCTACTGCTATTGCTGATGCATCTGCAGCCAGGGTGAGGCACCTTGAAGAAACTGGCAAATATGTTTCTGTTATTGCTGACGGGGGCATGAGGACTGGTGGAGATATTGCCAAAGCAGTTGCCTGTGGTGCAGATCTGGTTATGATAGGGTCTCCCTTGTCCAGGGCTAAAGAAGCTCCAGGAAGGGGCTATCACTGGGGTATGGCTACTTTTCACCAGGAACTGCCCAGGGGTACCAGGATTAAAACTGAGATAGCGGGCAGCTTAAGAGAGATCTTAGTGGGACCGGCTTTTGAAAATGACGGTACCTTGAATTTGTTTGGCGCATTAAGAACTTCCATGGCTACTTGCGGCTATGAAAATATCAAGGATTTCCAGAGGGCGGAAGTGATGGTCGCCCCTACTATAAAGACAGAAGGAAAAATGAATCAGAGGCAGCAAAAAGTGGGAATGGGGCTGTAATAAGGAATGAATGAAGATATAACCAAAAAAGTAGATAGTGTGCTGGTAGTAGATTTCGGCGGCCAGTACAGCCAGTTAATTGCCAGGAGAATAAGGGAACTCAGGGTTTATTCGGAACTGATCCCTTATGATATGCCGGTAAAGGAATTAAAGAAGAAAAACCCTAAGGGCCTTATATTTTCAGGCTCACCATACAGTATTTCTAAAAATAAGGGATGGCCAAAAGTTGACAAAAAATACTACCAATTGGGAATTCCCATATTAGGGATTTGCTATGGCATGCAGCTTATAACCCATCAGCTTGGAGGCAGCATTACTGCTACTGGCAGCAATGAATATGGCAAGACTAAAATAAATTTAGATATTGATTCCCCTTTATTTGAAGATCTTAAGCAGGTGGAGACTTGCTGGATGAGCCATAAGGACAACGTTGGGGAATTAGCCCCGTCTTTCGAGGCCATAGCTTCAACTCCGAACTTGCCTGTTGCAGGAATACAGAGTTTAAGGAAAAAATTTTTTGGAATTCAGTTCCATCCCGAAGTAATACACACCCCTTCGGGCATGGATATATTAAGGAATTTTCTGTTTAATATATGCGGGTGTACCCCTAACTGGACTATGGTGTCCATAATTGAAAACAGGGTAAATGAAATAAGGGATAAAGTTAAAGGTGGCCAGGTTGTTTGCGGATTAAGCGGCGGGGTTGATTCATCAGTAGCTGCTATTTTGGTAAACAAGGCAGTATCGGATAAATTAAATTGTATTTTTGTTGACCATGGCTTGCTCAGAAAGGGTGAAGCTGAACAGGTTGAAAAAACCTTTAAAGAGATTTTTAAAGTAAACTTAATTTCAATTAATGCCAAGGACAGGTTTCTGGTTAAGCTAAAAGGGGTAGCTGACCCGGAGCAGAAAAGAAAAATTATAGGCAATGAGTTCATCAGGATCTTTGAGGAAGAAGCCAGCAAAATAAAGAATGTAGATTACCTTGTGCAAGGTACCCTTTATTCTGATGTGATAGAAAGTGGTACCAGGGATGCGGCCAGGATTAAATCACACCATAATGTAGGGGGTTTGCCTGAGGATATGAAGCTAAAGCTTATCGAGCCTTTAAGGCTGCTGTTTAAGGATGAGGTAAGAAAACTTGGGGTTGAGCTTGGACTCCCTGATGAAATAGTATGGCGGCAACCTTTTCCGGGGCCGGGGCTTGCCATTAGGATTATTGGAGAAGTTACCAGGGAAAGAATTGATATATTGCAGCATGCTGATATGATTGTTTTAGAAGAAATCAAAAGAGAAGACTTATATGAAAAAATATGGCAGTCTTTTGCGGTGCTGCCCTGCATTAGAAGTGTTGGAGTCATGGGGGATGAAAGGACATATGCCTACCCCATTGTTATAAGGGCTGTAACCAGCGAGGATGCGATGACTGCTGATTGGGTAAGGCTACCTTACAGTATCCTGGAGAGGATAAGCAATAGAATTATAAATGAAGTTAAGGGTGTAAATAGGGTGGTGTATGACATAAGCTCTAAGCCGCCCAGTACCATTGAATGGGAATAATAGAAAAGGAGTTGGTTGAAAATGGATGATTTTAAAGAGAAGCTAAGCGAGTATAGGGAAAAGATTAATAATATTGACAGGAAGTTGGTTGATTACCTGAATGAAAGGGCTAAAGTAGTACTGGCAATAAAGAAGCTAAAAGAAAAAGAAGATGTTCCTTTGTATGATGCAAAAAGAGAAGAAGAGCTCATTAACAATATAGTAGATTATAATAAGGGTCCCCTTTATAATGACAATATAGTGCAGATCTTTGAATGCATCCTGAGGAATGTCCAGATACTTGAAAAAGACGAAAGCCTTTAAATCTTAGGTTGAAATATTTGAAAAGTCCCTTATAATTATCTTTTTAATTTCTTTTATTAAAAACCCATTTATATAAAAAGTTATGGAACTTATAAAAAAAGGATATGTAACTGTAATTGCAGGGCCTTGTGCAATAGAAAGCTGGAAGCAGGTGGACGGGATTGCCAAGGTAGTTAAAGATTGTGGTCTTTCCTTTATGAGAGGCGGCGCTTTTAAACCCAGGACTTCCCCCTACAGTTTTCAGGGACTGGAGCATGAAGGCCTTAAAATGCTCCAAAAAGTAGGCCAAAAATACGGGCTTAAAACAGTAACCGAAGTAACTGATGCAGCAACTGTTCAGGAAGTAGCCTATTATGCAGATGTGCTCCAGATAGGCACAAGGAACATGTCTAACTTTGCATTGCTTAAGAAAGTTGGCAGGATAGCAACCAAAGAAGGGAAATCAGTACTTCTTAAAAGGGGCTGGGCATCAAGGATAAAAGAATGGCTGTTGGCAGTAGAGTATATAACCCAATATGGAGACTGTGAAGTAGTGCTTTGTGAAAGAGGCATAAGAACATTTGAGACCAATACAAGATTTACCCTTGACCTAACAGCAGTGCCTGTTATAAAGAAATTAAGCAAACTTCCTATAATTGTTGACCCCTCCCATGCTGTAGGCCAGAGCGACCTGGTTACACCTATGAGTAGGGCAGCTATTGCAGTAGGGGCAGATGGTTTAATAGTTGAGACCCACAACCAACCGGAAAAAGCACTCTGTGACGGACAGCAGGCGTTAAACCCCAAACAAATAGTAGAAATGTTAAAGCAGATTACGAAAATAGCTGACATTTTTGGAAAGAAAGTCAGGTAAAAAGCTATAAATTGGATTTAGAAAAATATTTGAACCCCCAGCAAATCCAGGCCGTTAAAAATACTGAAGGTCCGCTTTTGGTTATTGCTGGTGCGGGAAGCGGAAAAACAAGAGTTCTAACCTACAGGATCGCATATCTTATTGAAACCGGTAAAGCAGACCCCTTTAACATTCTTGCCATTACCTTTACCAATAAGGCTGCAAGGGAAATGAAAAAAAGGGTAATAGAGCTGGTAGGAAAGGTGGGGGAATCCATGTGGGTAAGCACTTTTCATTCCTTCTGTGCGAGAGTGTTGAGGCAGGAAATTAAAAGGCTGGGCTTTTCTAATAACTTTGTAATATATGATGCAGAAGACCAAAAAAAGCTTACAGCCAGGTGCTTAAAAGATCTGGATATTGACATTAAGAGATTTCCTCCCCAGGTGGTAAATGCAATTATTAGCGATGCAAAAAGCAGGCTAATAGATTATGAAACTTATAAGGAGAGGGCAACGGATTATTATGAAAAGCAGGTAGCAAGAGTATACCCCTTGTACCAGGAAAAACTGTATAAAGCAAATGCCCTGGACTTTGATGACCTGTTAATGTATATGGTGGATATTTTAAAACTTTACCAGGAGGTTAGGAAAAAATACCAAAAAAAATTCCAGTATATCCTGGTAGATGAGTTCCAGGACACCAACCTGGCCCAAAATGAAATAATTTTGCTTCTTTCCCAGAACCATAAAAGGATATGCGTGGTTGGCGATGACGACCAGAGCATTTATAGCTGGAGGGGGGCAGAAATTAAAAATATTATTGATTTTGACAAGCAATTCGGGGGAACTGACACAATAAAGCTAGAGCAGAATTACAGGTCAACCCAAAATATTCTGGATGCTGCTTACCAACTGATCAAGCAAAATGAAAACAGGAAAGAAAAAAAACTTTGGACAGACAATAAAAAGGGGGAGCTAATATCCACCTATACAGCTACAGACCAGAGGGATGAAGGCAGGTTTATTGTTAATAAAATAAAAAGTTATGTAGACGGAGGAAAGAAAGTTTACAGGGATTTTGCAGTATTTTACAGGACAAATGCCCAATCAAGGGCTGTGGAAGAAATATTTATTAAGGAGAAAATCCCCTATAAAATATACGGGGGGCTGCGGTTTTATGACCGAAAAGAGATAAAAGACATGATTGCCTACATGAAGCTTTTGGCCAACCCAAAGGATGTCATTAGTCTGGTAAGGATAGTCAATGTCCCTAAAAGGAAGATAGGCAAAAGAACAATTTCATCAATTGAAAGATTTGCCCAAAAAAATAATCTCACCTTTTGTGAGGCTTTCTACCGTTGTGATGAGGTACCCTATATTTCAGATGCTGCCAAGAAAAGAATAAATAAATTTATTTCTCTGGTTGCTGGATTCAGGAGTTTTGTGACAGATAATACTTTAAGCAAGGTGTTGGAAAAAATCTGGGATGATACCGGCTATATGGCTGAGCTAAAGGCAGAAAATACTATAGATTCCATGAACAGGATTGAAAATTTAATGGAACTCCTTACCGTGGCCCAGGAATTTGAGCAGCAGTCAGAAGAACCCGGAGGCATAAGTCAGTTGACATCATTTTTAGAAGAAATATCACTCTTGACTGATATTGACAATTATGATGAGTTTTCTGATGCGGTGTCCCTTATGACTTTACATAATGCCAAAGGGCTAGAATATCCAGTTGTGTTTATAATAGGCCTGGAAGAAGGGATATTTCCACATTCCAGAAGTATGGATAGTTTAGATCAGCTAGAGGAAGAAAGAAGGCTTTGCTATGTAGGCATTACCAGGGCAATGGAAAAAGTTTTCCTAACTTCTGCAGTTGTCCGTTCTATATACGGGGATACCAAATATACTACTGGTTCAAGGTTTTTAAAAGAAATACCGGATAAGTATTTAATGGATGAAAATGAAACTTTTAGCAAAAGCAGGAAAAAAGCCGAAGATAGAAACATAAACTTAAAGCAAGGAGATAGGATAGAGCATAAGTTGTGGGGGGTGGGAAAAGTGGTGGAAATAAAAGAGCTTGAAGGAGATTTTGAAATTGATGCTATTTTTGATAAAGTGGGCTTAAAACACCTTCTGGCAAGTTTTGCCCCTATAAAAAAGGTATAAATTAAAATGCTTGAAAGACTATCGGAGAAGGTAGGGTTTATAAAAAACCGGCATTACCTACTTTTTAGTGTTTCCTTTGGGAAATTTCTTTTTGGTTTTTATTCTACTGCAATTGGCTCCCTTCTTGTTCCAATAGGGAACGAGTTCAATATAAATATAAGGACGCAAAGCATCATATTTCCGGCAAATTACGTAGGCCAGCTAATAGTGATATTGATAGCCGGGTTTATTGCTGATAAATTTGGCAAAAAACTGGTGCAACTTTCATCCCTGGTGTTGTTTTCAGTAGTTGCAGTGTTTTTTAATTTTGTAGACACCTATGTGATATTGCTTATCCTGTTTTTCTTTTTAGGTATATTCGGAAGTGCAGTAAACATACTAACTGATGCTACAGTTTCAGAAACTTTTTCCAAGAAAAAGGGTATTTACCTAAATATTACCCACATATATTTTGGTTTGGGAGCATTGGCCCAACCATTGTTTTTTAACTATGTATATGCTAAAACCGGTGATTTTAGGACCATATATTTTGTACTTTTTTTGTTTTCCATATTTATCCTGCTGCTTTTGATTCCTGTTAAATACCATACCTCAAAAGACAGCAGCATCAAATTAGGGGTAATTCTCAAGATATTTAAAAATAAGGGTTACCTTCTGCTTTGCATATTTTTCTGCCTGGCAGTTGGCGGCCAGTTTACCTTTTCCCATTGGATTCCAACATTGTTTCAGAAGAATTTAAACATTTCTTCTGAGCTTTCTAATTATTCTTTATCATTGTTTTGGGTAGCCATAACCCTTGGCAGGGTAGTGTCTGCCATACTTTCAAGAAAGTTTTCCGAAGAAACCCTGATAAGGTTCCAGTCAGCATCGCTATTTGTATTAATCCTTATGAGTGCTTTTTTTAATAATTACCTCCTATTGGCTATAGACTACCTGGTAGTTGGCTTTTTGGTTGGAGGCTTGGTTCCTCTGATTGTTGCATATACCTCCAAAATATACAGTAAATATTTGGGTACCCGGCTTGGCATATTATATGCATTTGCTGCCATTGGGACTTTTCTGGTTCCCTCAATTGTAGGATTGTTTGGGGATGTGGTAGAGATATATAAAGTTATTTCTTCTGTTTCGGTATTTTTTGGAATTATTGCTTTTTATTTTTTTAGAACCCCTGATAATAAAAAATTTGATAGTTAAAAAATTTGGCTATTTAATATAATATTGTAATAATTTTGTTATCCTAGATAAGGCCACTCAATCAGGGCTTGCTTTCCTGTATTTGCAAGGTTGTTTTCCCCTGTTAATAGTTTATGAGTTAGTCCCATGAAAAAATTTTTTCCAGTATCCAACATTTATAACTGCTGCATGCTAGAAGTCTGGCAAGTTGCTGGCTCTATCTATATCATTTTACCTGTTACTGCCTAATTAATTTAAGGTATAAAAAAAAGAAAGATCTTAGTCCATAAAATCCAGAAGCTTTCCTATTTCCTCCTTATTTCCTGAAGCAAGGGTTGTAACCATTACTGCTGGTCCGCTTTTCCTTGCTTCCCTGTAAGCTTTATATATGGTGTCATATAATTTCTTTTCATCCTCATCCCAGGTTATGGTGCTCAGGGGGGTAACTTTGTAATTAATGTTTTCTTTCTTTAAAAAATTCCAGAAGACCTCTAGTGCCTTTTCAATATTATCCTGGGCGATAGGATAAAAACTTACTTGCAAAGCTAACATATTTTTTCCTTTCATCTTATACTTTTATATCCCCACACAGTAATACCGTTGATAGTAAGTATGGCCAGTATGGCCGCAAATATCAAAATATTTAATGTTACATAAATAATATCTGACTTTTTTATCTCTATTTGTCTTAAATAAGTCCTGTCCCGGTAGCTTCCAAAGCTTTTGCTTTCCATGGCTATGGCCACCCGCTGGGCTTTCCTGACTGCCCCCACCAGAAGTGGCACTGCATATTTTTTTATCCTTTTTATCCTGGCTACCATGCCCTTATGCTCTCTTGCCCCTCTTATTATATGGGCCTGGTGGATATTCTTATATTCAGAGCTCAGCAGGGGAACAAACCTATACCCTGCAAGAGTACCAAACCCGATCTTGGGATTTAGCTTTAACTGCAATATCAGGCTTAGTATAAAGTCAGTAGGGTCAGTGGTAGCAACAAAAAGAATGGAATAAAGTAAAAAACAGAAAATCCTTAGCCCAATGGTTACTCCAAAGGTTATGCTTGCTTTAGTTATAATAAAGGAGCCAACAGAAATCACCACCACCGGGCTGGTTTCAGCGGCAGTATTAAAAGCGATGATGCTGGTTATGGTAATTGCAAATAGTATAAAGGAGAGGGGCAGCACCATTTTAAAAATACTCTTTAAGGGAATTTTTCCAAGTATGGTGAGCTGAAGAACCGCTATAACTGCAAATATAAGGGGGGTATAAGGATCGTAGGCAAAGGTTACTGCAAACATGAGTACCATTATTAAAATTAATTTAAGGGATGGATTTACCCTGTGAAGGATTGAATCTTTTTCAAAATACTCAAAGAACTGCATAATTTTTAACCTCCTGGTAAAGTTTTAAGAGAGGCGGCAACCGGAGGCTGGCTTTATCCAGTATATTTTCTTTATCCAAAAGCCCAGCAGTGCTTTGGTCATAGATAATCCGGCCCTCTTTTAGGATAATTGACCGCTGAGTATATTTAAAAATCAAGTTCATGTCATGGGTAATTATTATTATAGTTTTGCCATCCTGGTTAATTTTTTCTAAAAGCTGCATCAGCTTGGTAGTCATTTTATAATCAAGCCCGAAAGTGGGTTCATCTAAAATTAAAATGCTGTAATCCATTACCAGCATTGAGGCTACGCTCAACTTCCTTTTCTGCCCCTGGCTCAGGTTAAAAGGATTATGGTCCTTAAAATTTGTTAATTCCAGTAGCTTAAGCACTTCATTGGTTTTTGAAGAAATATAATCTTTTTCTTCTCCTTTTACCTTAAGTCCGTAGGCAATTTCATCATAAACAGTTTCTTCAATAAACTGGTGTTCGGGATTCTGGAATATAAAGCCGCATTTGTCCAGGACCTCTGTTTTGCCTAGCTTATTATTTTTATCAAATATATTTACTTCTGCAGGGCTGCTTGTTTTATAGAGACCCATTATTATCTTGGCCAAGGTTGTTTTCCCGGACCCGTTTGGACCCATGATTCCCACAAACTCCCCCTTGGAGATGCCAAGGTTTATATCTTGTAATACTGGATCTTCACTTTTACTGAACCTAAAGCTTAAGTTATTGACTTCTATTGCTTTTTCCCGGTTGTCTTGCCTACTGTTGTGATTCAGCTTTTTTTCTGCTTGGGCTTCTAATATTTTTAATGCCTTATGCTTATCTCCGGTTGATTCAATACTTTTTTTTGCCTGGGATAAGTTTAGGGGAAGATTTTTTAAGTTTAAGCCGCTGCTTTTAAGCTTAAGGAAAAATTTGGGTATCTGGGGAATCCAGATGCCCATTTCCTTAAAATGGTCCAGGTAGTCTTTTAGTATTCTTTCCGTATTTCCATAAGCTATCATCCTGCCTTCCAGGGAAAGCAGGAGTATCTTGTCAAAAATATCCATGAACTGGTCAAGTTTATGCTCAATTATTATAAGGGTTTTTTCCCTGGGCATATTCCTGATTATATTGGCAACTTCTTCCGTGCCCTTGGGGTCCAGGTTTGAAGTGGGCTCGTCAAATACCAGTATTTCCTGGTCCATGGCTAAAATAGATGCAACGGATACCCTTTGTTTCTGGCCACCTGAGAGCCTGTTGAGCATCCTGTCCTTGTGTTCTAAAAGGCCAACTTTTTTTAGGGAACTATTTATTTTTTCAATAATTTCTTCCCTTTCAAATTTTAAGTTTTCCAGGCCAAAGGCTACCTCGTCTTCGACCTTTAGCATAGAAAACTGGCTCTCCGGGTCCTGGAAAACAATACCAATATGCCTGGTTAGGGCAGGGACTGTACTATCTGTAATATCCATGCCTTTAAGAGATAGGGTTCCCTTAAGATGGCCTTCTATCAGGTTTGGTATTATGCCGTTTAAGCACAGGGTTAAGGTGCTTTTGCCGCAGCCTGACGGCCCCAGCACCAGCACTCTCTGGCCGGCCATAATGTCAGCAGATATACCGCTTAAAACCGGAGTTTTGCCATCATAGGAAAAGGAAAAATCCCTTATTTTTATAAGTGGCTTTTCCATTAGTTTACCTATTTTTCCCTAGCTTAAAGTTTCTCAGTATTCCTGTTTTGGCTACCGCATCTGATATTACTTTACCCAGTGCTCCTCCGAGAATTGCGCCACTTATAATCCTCACAACCAACATTGCTATAATAATTGAGATCCTGTAATCTAGGAACCCTTCTGTAATTGCTTCGGGAAAGAAAAAGCTTATCAGTGCAGTAAATATACCAGCAAGGCATACGGTCAAGTAATTAAACTTTTTATACCTGTAAGCTGCAAATATTCCTTCAGTAGCAGCTCCCTGTACTAGTCCTGAGACTATTATCCAAACCCCCCACATGCTTCCCAAAAGCATTGAAACCAGTGCTGCTATAACTTCGCCCAGGAAAGCTGCGCCAGGCTTTTGAATTACATATCCTGCCACAATGCCTGCAATAAACCAGAAGCCTACAAATATCTGCACAACTGGTGGGATGCCGCTGATAAACGGCCACAGGAAGGCAAATAACTGGTTATAAGCCCAGTACAGGATACTAAAAATTACTCCAATAATTGCCACCATTACGATGTCTAGGGTATTCCATCCGTATTCTTTTTTTAGACTTTTATCATTCATGCTTCCTCCT
>JBNJCV010000055.1:0-11748 GCA_051744245.1 Actinomycetota bacterium
TTTTCTATTTTAGGCTTCCTGATTAAAAACAATATCCCGCCTATTATAGACTCTAAAAGCAGCAGGAAAAGTATCAATAAGGGGAAAATTGCTGCTTTTGCCAGGCCGATCCCAAAGTTTTGAAGAAAGTATGCAGTAGTATTTTCCCTTATGCCAATTCCTCCTATGGATATAGGAATCATGGCAACCAGCAATACAATAGGTACCATAAACAGGAAAGAAATAAAGGAAACATCTAGCTTTAAGGCAAGAGCAGCAAAATAGTAGTGGAGTATGACATTAAATTGCATAAGGAAGCTAAAAAATATAACCAGGGCCAGAATTTTTTTATTTTTAAGAGCCCCAAAGGCTTCTATGAAATTTTTTATTTTTTCCTTAACTTTCCTTAAAATCCTTATCTTAAATAAGAAATTCAAGGGCTTAAACAGCCTGGGATTAAGCAGGATGATAAGGAAGACAGCTGCCAGCACAAATAAAATTATAACTACCAAGAATAGTTTACTTAGCCCTGTTATGTTAAAGCCAAGAAACAGCGACAGCAACACAAAGCAGATAAGCCCTATTACCCCAGTGCCCCTTTCCACCAGAATTACGGTTATTGATTTTGGCCAGCTGCTGTTTTTAAGCTGCGCTGCATCATAAGCCCGGTAGGTATCGCCGCCAATGCTGGAGGGAAGGAAATTATTTAAAAATATTCCTACCAGAAGAGAGCCGTTAAGGTAATTTATGGATGGTCTTACCCCCTGGAGGTTAAGGAGGAGTTTCCACCTGACTGCAGAGATTAAAAGCCCCGTAAAGTGCATGAATGCCGCCAGGAAAAGGAAGTAAAGGTTTATATCATCTAAAGTAACCGTTCTAAAAAAGCTTACCAGGTTATCCCAGTATTTATATATGAGGTATGCTATCAGGGTTAAGCTTACAATTATTTTTACTATATTAAAGATCCTTTTTTTCAAGTTACCTTACTCCCAGATTATCTTTTACAAATGTCTTGAGGTAATCGGTGGGCAGCCCCATGAAAGTGTCCCTCCAGAGCCTGTCACAGCTGTTGCAGGGTACAATGCCGGCTATGTTTTTCTTGGCCATATCTGTCCTAAGTTTTTTGATTTTCTGGCTACCGAAAGCATCTTTTAGGGAAATATCTTCAATATTTCCCAAAACAAGATTAGAGTTAAAATCCTGGGGGCAGGGGACAATGTTTCCATTGTACAGAATGACCAGGGCATACCACAAGAAAGTACAGGGGACATAATGTTTAGCCCTGGCTTTGCCGGTATTTACAAGGCCGCCCCAGTTATGGGGTTTCCTGGTAACAAACCTGTCCAGGGGAAGGCTCTCAAATTTTTTTATAAAAGCTTTTTTTTGCTTTTCAAAATCGGCTGTGCTGTGTTCCTCATCATATTCCATTACCTGCAATACAGTATAGGGAGTTTTCTTTTTAAGTTCCTTTTTTTGTTCAAGGAAAGAGATAATGCCAGAAAGAGTTTTAGCATAGTTTGAGTTTACCCTGTTTTTTTCATAGGTCTCTTTTAGGTAGCCGTCAAAAGAAAAAGATATAAAATCCAGTTTTGAGTTAAGAATTTTTTCAATGTTTTCATCATTTAGTAGGGTAGCATTTGTATGGATCCTGACAGTTACCTGTTTTTTTTTGGCATAACCGATCATTTCAAAAAGCCTGGGGTGGAGAAGCGGCTCACCCCGGTGGAAAAGATAAATGTCATTAATGCTTTTATCTATCTGGTCTGCTATCCGTTTAAACAAATTAAAATCCATATACCCTTTTTCCTTTAAGGGTATATCCTTATTGGGGCAGAGCCTGCATTTGAGGTTGCAATGGTTGGTAACTTCAATCCACAGTCTTGATGGCAGGTAATTGCATTGGGGTTGTTTCTTAATATAGGTTAAATATATTTTAAGAAAGTCAGGTATCTTTCCAATGTCCACGGCCTAACCTTTTATTTCCCTTATATGGTAAATTGGTTTCTTTTGTGATTCATGGTATATCCTTATATTAAGCTCTGCAAGCAGTCCGAAGGTTATAAACTGTATTCCAATGAATACCAAAAATATTGCCAATATGAAAAGGGGCCTGTTTGCCAGGCTGATTAAAAAGAATACCCTCTGAATTATAAGTATAAGGGTAAGAATGCTTCCCAGTCCCCCTACAACCAAACCAATAAGGCCGAATATCTGTATGGGCTTGGTGGAAAAGCTTAGCAGGAATTTTACTGTAATAATATCCAAGAATACCTTCAATATCCTGGCTAGGCCATATTTGGATTTTCCGTGCCTCCTGGGCTTGTGGCCTACTACCACTTCAGATACTTTTATTCCCATCCAGCTGGCAAGGGCAGGTATATAGCGGTGCATTTCCCCATATAATTTGGTATTCTTTATGACATCTATATGGTAGGCTTTCAAAGTACAGCCAAAATCATGTAGCCTCACCCCGGTAAGGACTGAAATCAGCTTGTTGGCAATAATTGAGGGGAACCTTCTGGTTAAAAAAGTTTCCTTCCTGTCTTTTCTCCAGCCGCTTACCACATCATAGCCCTTTTTCATTTCTTCAATTAACTTGGGTATATCTTCAGGCTCATTCTGCAGGTCTGCATCCAGGGTTATAACAATTTCTCCGGTGCAATAGTCAAAACCAGCGCTCATGGCAGCGGTTTGCCCAAAGTTTCTCCTTAATTTGATTATCCTGTAATTGCTTTTTTCTTTGTGTATTTTTAGCAGTTCATCCCAGCTGCTATCTGAAGACCCGTCATCAACCAGGATTACTTCATAATTCAGCGACAGCTTGCTTAAAGTGTTATCAAGCCTGTTGTAGAGCAAGCTTATATTTTTTTCCTCATTATATATGGGAATTATTACAGAAAGGTCTTTTCTATCTTTTTTGTCCATCTATTATGCTTTAATAATTTTTGAAATTATTTAAAAAAGTTTAGCATTATAATAAGGGTTTGTCTATTTAGGGTTGTAGTCTGCAAGCAGCCGGGTTTCTGCCATGTTCTGCGGGCATTTAATACAATTTTTATATAATTTATGGTCGGCGGTTACCAGCTTTCCTTTAAACCTTCTGGCGGTCTCTAAAAAAATTGCATCATACACGCTTCCATTAATTATGGTTGCAGTCTTTATGGAATCTATCAATATTTTTTTATCAACATAGTAAACAATGCCTAAATTGAAAACATTCTCTATAATTGCTGATTGGTTACTTATCTTATCTCCTTTAAGCCTGGTCTTAATTACATTTGCCAGTTCAAAAAGCAGCAGCTCAGGCACAATGATGCGTATTTTTTGGTTGAGATATTCATTTAAGATAGCTTTGGCTTTCTGGACATTTTTTTCTTTTTCTTTAAAGAACCATTTAACCACCACCGAGGTGTCCAATACAATTATTTCCTCATACCCGGATAAAAGTTCCTTGCTTTCATTAACTATAAAATTTTTATCATCTAATTTTTTTTTGTAACTATCCATCTCTCAAATTCTTTGGCCTGTTCTCCCTCAACTCCCTTATTTCCCTGGTGGAATCCCAGCCGGATAATTTAGGGCCAATTCTTTGGCTGATTTTTTCAATTTCCCTGGCTGCTTTGAATTTTTTTTCCTGCAGAATCTTCTGGTCAATTTCTGAAAAAAAATGCCTGACAGCTTCCGAGATAAAAGCTGAACGGCTCATATCAACCATTTCTTTGTATTTATCAATTTTTTGCAGCAAGCTATTGTTTATGGATATATTAACCCTTACCATAAGTACCTCCTTTACACACATATTTTACACAATATCTATGATAAAGTTAATAAATTATTTTTATTTATTTAAATCTTATATTGTAAATGCTAAAATCTATATAAAATTTAGAAGAGGACTTTTGTGCTAAAAAAAATAAGTAAAGCCCCCAAGTATAAAGAATACCTCATAATTTCAATTCTCCTCATCATTTTAACTATTGCCTTCCTGTGGAAGGCATTTTTTTTAGGGGATGTACTGCTACCAGCAGATATGGTAAACACATCCGTGCACCCCTGGGTACTGGCAGAACAAAACCAGTATACTCCAGGGCAAGCCCCCCATAATCCTACTCTATCAGACCCTATTTTTATCTATTATCCCATGAAATATTACTTAGCAGATGCAGCAGAGAAGGGAGTGCTGCCCCTGTGGAATCCCAATGCCTTCCTGGGGTACCCTTATGCCTCTAATGTGGTAAACGAGATGTATAATCCCCTTGATTTCCTGTTTTTTCTCATCCCCCAGGCCCAGGCATTTACTTTCACCATAGCCTTGCATTTGTTTCTGGCGGGAATTTTTATGTACGGATTTGCCAGGTCATTAAACATAAATAAGGTAGGATCCTTTTTTGCCTCGGTAGTGTTTATGTTTAATGCCAATACCATACTGTGGCTTGAATTTCCTACTCACCTAAAAGGGGAGCTGTGGATACCCCTAATATTTTTATTTGTAATCCGCTTCTTCAGGGAAAAAAGGATTATATTTTCCATACTTGCAGGAATATTTATCGGGATGCAGATACATTCAGGATACAGCCAATCAGTACAGTTTAGCGCAGTAGCATTGTTTGTCCTGCTATGTGTATTTATTATCTATGACCTGGTGGACAAAAACTACAAAAGCATTTTAAAAAACGTTGGTGGCCTGGCATTGGCAGGGGTTATTGGCCTGGTGATAGGACTATGCTTTATGGTTCCCTTTTACAATGAATTTAAAGGCTCGCTTAGGGCAGTACAGCAGAGAGGTGGAGGCGGAAGCATGAATTTTAGGTATCTTATAACCATGGTTAACCCTAACTTTTTTGGAAATGGCCTTTCCGGCAGTTTTTGGCTATCCGGCACTAATTTCATAGAAACGGTTAGGTATAGCGGGGTGGCAGTTTTGTTTTTATCCGGTATTGCCATTGCCTTTAAACGCACCAAAATTGTCATATCTTTCCTTGCCATAACTGCAGTAGCGGTATTGCTTAATTCAGTTCCCCAGATATTTAAAGTTTTTAATAAAATTATACCTTTCTTTAGCCAGTCTTCTATATCCAGGATACTGGTGCTTGTCCCGTTTGGCCTGGCTGTCCTGTCTGGCTGTGGCATGGATTATTTAAGCAAGATAAACTTAAGCAAAGAATGGCTGAAAAAGAAAAAATTAACCATTTTTGCTATTTTGCTGGCCGTGTTTTTGCTGGGGTTGATAGTTGCCCTCAATTTCATATTTGACACCCATATCAGCCTGGAAAAAATGGCAGAGCATCCCCTTATAAGGCTGGAGACCCTCTCCTTTATTTTTTTTGTAGTACTGGCAGTCTTTTCAGCCGCCTTTATAGTCCTGGCTGTAAGGACTAGGTATAGGAAAATATTTTTAATGTTGCTTACAGGTTTGCTGGTTGTTGACCTGTTTGTATTCGGCATAAACTTTAACACCACTTCTGATCCAGATCAGGTATATTTTAAAACCCCCTCTATTGAATACATAAAACAGGATGAGGGCTTGTATAGAAACCTGGGTATTATGGGGGGAACCTTTAATCCCAACTCCATGTGGATATTCAACATGCAGGATACAGCAGGCTATGACCCTGTAATACCACTGGATTATGCAAAATTCTGGGCAGCCTTCCAGGGAAACGACAGGGTGAGGCCAAATGGAAAAGTGGGTGCTGATAAGATGCATGCAAATTTCTTAAAGCTTACCAACACCAAATATATCATAAGTTATGCATTCATGAGCGAGATGGGCTATTTTGTAAATAATTTTGAGAAAAACCTAAATGAGCAAAGCAGGGAAAATTCCACCATAACCACCTGGAATTTCCAGGAACACATCATCCCTACCATAGTAGTGCCTGCAGATTCTAAAATGGAATTTGACTACTCTATTAAGGAAAACCGGGAACTGGTATTTTACACCTCCCTGCATCCCCAGCACTGGAATGCTGAAACAGGGGACGGGGTAATATACAGGATATATGCTGAATATAATGGGGAAAGGGATCTGTTATGGGAACAGGACCTAAACCCTATTCAGAAAGAAGAGGACAGAAGATGGTTTGCTCACAGGGTAGACCTGGGCAAATATTCCGGCAAAGAGGTAAAACTGGTATTTGAAACCAACAGCAAAAAAAATCCTGAACATGACATGCCTGGCTGGGGGAATCCCATGATTATTCCCAAGGATAGCCTGGGACTTGGTAATTTGATGCTGCTCTACAATAAAGAAGTAAAAATTTACAGGAATTATTTTTACCTGCCCAGGGCATTTATAGCCTCAAACAGTAAATCTTTTGCCAGTCAGGATGAAATACTTTCCTACCTGGTAGGAAACCATAACCTGGACCTGGAAAACATGGTTTATCTCACCAATGGGGATAATCTTGACGGGGAGGTAGACTACAATTTGGAGATAACCGGATATTCGGAAAATTCTATTGATATAGAAGCAGAGGCTGACGGTGCTTGCTACCTGGTATTGCTGGACAGATATGATGAGGATTGGAATGCTTATGTAGATGGAGAGGAAACTGAAATTTTTAAGGCAAACTACATGTTCAGGGCAATAAAGCTTGAAGAAGGAAGCCATAAAATTGAATTCAGGTATGAACCCAGGTGGTTTTATTATATGCTGGCAATTTCATTTTCTGCTTTGATTATTTGTATCCTAGCTTGTATAGTTATTTACCACAGGGAAAAGAAAAAAGGGTCGCATGGCTAAATTGGCTGATAAATTGCATAATTTTTATTTAAGCTGGTATCCAGAAGAATTAAGGGGCAAGCCCAGGTCAAGGAATATCTTTAACCGGGTAATCCTGATAGGAATCCTCATAAGAGTTATATTTATGCCCTTTACTGCTCATAATGATTTTTTATCCGAACATATAAGAGTATTCCAGATTGCAGAAGGTATAAACTTTTATCCCAGCTTCTTCCAGTTTGTATCCCATTATATTGATGCAATTTTTATGAAGATATTTCTCCCATTTATTCCCAATGCCTCAGAAGTGTTTGTACCGCTTTCAGGAGGAAGCACTACTATAGAGATTGCAAATTACATGAATTTTGTGGATACCAGCTACATTTTCCGTACCCTGTTCATGTTAAAGATTCCCTACCTGATTGTAGAGATTATTACAGTATTTCTGATAATCCACCTTATAAAGGAAAGGAAAAACATACTCCAGGTTACTAAGTTTTTAATGATAAATCCGGTGACCATTTATGCAGTTTACATATTCGGCCGTTATGAGATTTATGTTTTCTTCCTTTTGATGATGAGCTTTTATTTTGCAATCAGGAAGAGAAACTACTACCTGTGCGGGCTTTTCTTTGGCCTGTCCATTGTGAGCAGGGCCTATACTGCTTTCCTGCTTCCCATCCTGTTTATGCTACTTCCCAAAAAGATAAAAAACAGGATAATCTTTCTGGTGTTCAGCTTGCTGCCTGTAAGTTTGGTCTATTTCTTTGAAAAGTTTTACAACCGCGGGGGCCAGGGTGAGATGCTGTTAATAGAAGGCCAGTTTGCAAGATTTTTTTTAGATTATTCCCTGATAGCACTTGGGGGATTTAAGATACAGCTTTTTACCCTAAGCTATGCTCTGTTGCTTATAATAATATTTTATCTAACTTACAGGATAAAGGTAAGGAATACAGGTACATCCTACCTTATTTTTGAAAGTTCCCAGTTTTACACAGTTTCTATCTTCTGTTTGCTGTTTTTCTTAATTTTTTACCTTACTACCCCCTCTGCTGCCCAATGGTTTAACTGGTTTATACCCTTTGCGGCTATAGTCATAGCTAAAAAACCCAAGTACTTTACACTCTTCTATATCTTTATAGGGAGCTGGTTCTGTTTCTGGATATTTAATTCTGATATAGGTGTATTTACCCCTTATCTTTTCGGCCCCCTGGATGGGCAGTATTTCCACCAGCTGGCTGAAAATTTTAAGCTGAGCCTGCTTGACATAAGATTGGGCGACATAGGCATAGAAGCCTTTATAAACCTGTTTAGGACTTTATATAGTGCCATTATAATCTGGATAATGGTTCTGCTGGCAGGAGATGTAAAAAGGGAGGTAAAGGGCCTCTGATATGGAAGCAATAAGGAAAATCATAATAGATATAATCATAAGCAGGCCCATTAATACTGCACTGGTAAAGGCATCTCATGATTTTGTGTTTTCATCTGTCTATATTTTCCTGGTAGGCATGGTAGTCATAGGGATAATAAATTTATCCATGAGAATAAAGGAGGGCAGCAAAAGGAAAATCAATGCTGTAAATGCAACCCTGTTTTCAGCCCTGGTTGTAATTATAATTCTTGCCAATATACTATTCTACTTTGTAAGGAATTAGTCTTGCCTGGTTCCGTATTCATTCAAGTGTTTTGAAATAACCTCGAAAGCAGTCTCTGCCACTAGCTGGTCGCCGTTACCATTGTAGTGCAGCCCGTCTGCCAGGTACTGGTAGGGGTTTTCTGACTGCATCATGGGCCCAAATACATCCACAAATACTGCCCCGTGTTCTGCTGCTACCTGTGAGGCTATGTTGTTATACATGGAAAGGCTGGAGTTTTTATGGTGTGGGTGCAATTCCTCATTTGAAACCCCGGTAGACATAACTACTACCAGAGCTCCGGTATTGGTTTTAACTGTATCTATCATGGCTTCCAGGTAATGCCTGAAAGCTTCAGGGGAGATCCTGTAATAATCTGAACCAGTGAAGGAATCATTGGTGCCGTAGTTTATTATAAAGATGTAGGGGTTTTGTTTAAGAATTCCGGAGTCCAGCATCCGGTTGTAGCCCGTGACTACAGTTTCTCCGTTAACCCCGCTTTTTATAAACCTAAAACTACCGTAAAAGTAATTTTCTTCAAACATGGCATTCAGCCGTTTCACCCAGGTGGTCTGGGCTACCTGCGAGTCCCCTAAAACTACCACATTGTAATAATAATTGGATATGACAGTATGGGTTACAGAGCTTGAGGTAAGCCTGTCTCCATTGGATACCAGGGTAGCTTTATTGGTAATTTTGGTACCATAATAAAGGCCGTCATCTATTTTAACCCGGTAGTAGAAAGAAAATTCCTCACCGGGGCCAAGTTCTGATATATTAACCTTAAATACTTCATTTTCTTTTTCCCACACCATCTCTTCCTGGCTGAGGCTGGTCTCAAGCAGGGAAGTATACGGGGGTATGGTATTTTCCATTACCAGGTTTTTAGTTGAGCCGTCTCCAGCATTCTTAAAAGATACAGTATATTTTATAGTTTCATTGGGGAGCAGGTCTCCGCCGTTTTCATCAATTCCGGTAAGGCTGAATCCGCTAATTTCAGCCATGGCCCTAACGGTTAGTTCCTGATTTTCAAGGGCTACCTGCTTGCCGCTGTAGGAAATATAGGGGGTAAAAACAAGCTTAGTGTTATCGGAAAGGCCTGAATTTACAGCCAAAGAATAATTTAAGAATATCCTTTCGCCGGGTTCTGCTTTATCCAGCCTTATAACTGTTTGCCCTTCTGCTTCCTCCATATAAGCATCCTGGGAATCAAAGCTTCCTTCAATAAAGGAGGTCCCTTCAGGTATGATGTTTTTAAGGGTTATATCGTTTGAGACCATGCTTCCTGTATTCTTGATAAAAAATATCACGCTCAGCTTATCTCCCTGCCTTATATACCCGCCATTCTCATCGGTTATCCTGTAATAGGATTTAGAAAAATCTATACTGCTTTCTACTAAGGTTTCAAGGCCTACCTCAAATTTTTTATTTATGGTTTCAGTATTTCCCTTTCTGCTGTATTCAATACTGAATGTATTGTTGTTTATGGTAGTGCCGTCATCAAGGGGGGTATCAATTATTACCGCATATTCTAAAACCTTCTTCTGGCCAGGTTCCAGGGAACCTACCAGGAAATAAATTTTATCCTGGCCGGCATCTTCCAGGTATGGTATATCTCCTTTCGCCAGTTTTGTGTTTTGCGGAATATCTGTGGTTATGTGGATGCCAGTGGCTGTCTTCCTTCCCTCATTGGTTATGGTTATCCTATAGGCTAAGGTATCTCCCGGATTTGCCCTGGTTTCAGAGACCGAGACGAAGTTTTTATCAGAGCTTACGAAATTGGGGGAATTGGACCAGTCAAGGTAAAGTATGTATCCCACAGGTATAAATATAGCCAGCGTTAGCAAGGTTATTATAAGGATTATAAAGGTTTTGCTTTTAAAAAAGTTTTCTTTCAAAATTAGTTTTACTCTTTATGATACCAGTTTACAAATTTTTTTATTCCCTGTTCAATTTTTGTCTTGGGGTTATATCCCAAAAGCTTTTTGGCCTTTTCTATATCCGCATAAGTTCTTTCAACATCGCCGGGCTGCATTTCCTTTTTTACAATTTTTGCTTTCTTTTCCAGGCTTTTTTCGATCAACCCTATAAGCTCTGATAACTTTATGGGGTTGGAATTACCCAAATTTATAATTTCATATCCCTTAACTTTTTTAAGGCAGGCTGCTACTGCCACAGTGATATCATCAATATAGGTGTAATCCCGGCTGGAGCTGCCGTCTCCGTACATCTCTATCTCCTTGCCCTGGTCAATACGCCTTACAAATTTATGTATAGCCATTTCCGGCCTCTGGCTGGGCCCGTAAACAGTAAAAAACCTCAGGCAAAAGCAGTCAATACCGTAAAGGGCGTGATAGGTATGGCAGGTAAGCTCCCCGCTTTTCTTGGTAGCAGCATAAGGAGATATGGGGAAATCAACATTGTCTTTTTCAGAGAAGGGAATCTTTTTGTTATTTCCATAAACAGAAGAAGAAGAGGCAAAGATAAACTTTTTTATCTGGTTAAGCCTGGCCAGTTCCAGTAAATTAAGGGTTCCTGTAACGTTTACCTTTTCATAAAGCAGAGGATCCTTTATGGAAGGCCTTACCCCGGCCCTGGCTGCAAGGTGGACCACAGCGTTTATATCGTGCCTGCTAAAAATTTTTGCCATTGCCTCATAGTCTGTGATGTCGTTTATGTACAGGGTAAAATCCTCCCTACCTCTAAATTCCTCTATATTTTTTCTCTTTATTGCGGGATGGTAGTAGTTGTTAAAATTATCCACGCAAATAACTTTGCAGGGGAAGCTGTTTTTAAAAAGAAACCTTATAAAATTTGACCCTATGAATCCTGCTCCGCCTGTTATTAGTAAATTTTCCATATTATGCTAAAATTGGTAAATATTTAAACATTATACTAATAAGGAATAAATTTTTCTAATTAATTATATAATTAGGCAATGCAAAAAAATATTAACTCTCTAATAATCTTATCCCTGATAGGATTTTCAGTAATATTTTTTATTTATGGCAATCATCAGGATGCACCCTAAAAAGGTGTCGCAGCTGAAAGCAAAGAAGAACAAACAGGTGGGCAGCAAAAAGAACTTATTCCTATCTCCTAAATAGATGAGGATCCGGAAGAGATAACAGGATTTTATGCAATTGAAGTAGCAGATAAAGAAAATCCCCAAATTTCTTACCAGAAGAAAACCAGAACTTTTCTAAAGCAGCCTTTTTTAAGCAAATTATGGATGTATTGATAAATATTAATAATAAAGTTAATCTAGAAAGCAAAATAAAGAACAAGTTAGGTCCTATTCATGGGGTCTCTGTTACATAAATAGAAACACGGATTAATGTAAAATAAATAGATTCTAAATTTTTAATATTAAAAAATAATAACTTAATTATATGATGGGTTAAATTT
>JBNJCV010000056.1:0-11655 GCA_051744245.1 Actinomycetota bacterium
CTATTACTTCCTCATCATGCGGAAAAAACCGAGAAAAGCAAAAAAATAATTGGGTTCACCAATCAAGGGTTGTGGCCAAAACTGCCAGATAAAAAATTACCCCTCTTTTGCTCTTCCCTTTCCAGCAATTCCTTTTCTAAAAACATTAACCTAGACCTGTAATTTGATATAATTACTATGAAATACAGCTTACTGTATTTTTCCCCTTTATTTACCATTTAATGGAGAAACTATACAATTGGAAGCCTGGAAAGAGTTTAAAAAATCCTCATAAATTTAATCTCCTCACCCTTGAGCTTCCCGTTTGACAAAAAGCTTTCTATTTGGTAAACAGTTAGATAGTTGTCAAACTATCTAACTGATAAGGCGATTATGGAAAAGAGTATTATAAGCTTAACAAAAATTTTTAAAGCTCTCTCAGATGAAAAGAGATTAAAGATACTATTATTTATTTATAATAAAGGATGTAAATGTGAAGATGAAAAACTTTCATGTCAAAACGAAACTTGCATTAAAGATTTAACTAAGTTATTAAATATTACCCCACCCACAATTTCCCACCATATTAAAGAGCTGGTTAA
This sequence comes from Actinomycetota bacterium, assembly GCA_051744245.1. Taxonomy (GTDB): domain Bacteria; phylum Actinomycetota; class Humimicrobiia; order Humimicrobiales; family Humimicrobiaceae; genus M55B165. Next base: position 582 of record JBNJCV010000056.1, read on the forward strand.
TGCTGGGCTAATTATTACAAAAAAAGAAGGGAAATGGGTGTATTGCAGGATAAACATAAAGGTATTTGAAAAAGTTCATGGCTTTATTAGTAAATTTTCAAACAATAAGGGGTTAAAACATTAGCAGAAAATATAACAAATTAGAAAAATATGGATGAACAATTTTAAGAACAAACAGGTTTTAAAAACAAAAGAGGTGGACATTATGAAAACAATTAAAATCAAATGGCAGCGGCTTATAACTGACGGGCAAACATGCCCAAGATGTGGATCAACTGAACAAGAATTAGAAAAGGCAATTTCTAAACTCAGGCAAAGCCTTAATCCATTGGACATAGAAGTAATACTAGAAAAAAATGAACTTTCTGTTGAGGAGTTTAAAAAGAATCCTTTAGAATCAAATCAGATCTGGATTAACGGTCAGCCTTTAGAGGATTGGATTGATGCAAAAACTGGCCAGAGCCCCTGCTGTGATGTATGTGGGCCTTCCGAATGTAGGACCGTTGGAGTAGGGGGAGAAGTTTACGAAACAATTCCTGCAGATTTAATCATTAAAGCTGGCCTTCTTGCAGCTTCACAAGTAGCTGGTACAGAAGCAAGCCAAAGTTGTTGTGGAAGCCAGGAACCGAATACGTCCGAGACTGGCTGCTGTAAATAATTTTTAAAAAAAGCAAGAGGTTCTAATTAATATGGAGCGGGAAACGGGACTCGAACCCGCGACCCTCAGCTTGGAAGGCTGATGCTCTAGCCAACTGAGCTATTCCCGCTTGATGGTCGGGATGAGAGGATTTGAACCTCCGACCCCCTGCTCCCAAAGCAGGTGCGCTAAGCCAAACTGCGCCACATCCCGGCAATTAAATTAGCAGACTGTATAATAACATATATCTAGAAATTTTCAATAAAGCTGTAAAAAGCTTTCAGTGCCCTGCCCCTGTGGCTTATGCTGTTTTTCTCTTCCTGGCTTAGCTGGGCCATGGTCCTTTTAAATCCCTCAGGCACAAACAGAGGATCATATCCAAAACCTCCACTGCCCTTTCCGGTATTTTCAATACGGCCCTCACAAATCCCTTTTGTATTAAATAACAGCCCGGCCTCTGGATCCCACAACACCAAGCTGCAGACAAATCTTGCGGTACGCTCCTTACTGGTTTCGGCATTTTGCATGTCCTCTAGCAGCTTATCCCTATTGTCCTTATCAGTTGCAGCCTCTCCTGCATACCTTGAAGAATATATTCCAGGCTTGCCGTCCAGGTAATCCACCACTAAGCCTGAATCATCTGCCAATGCCAGCTTATTGGTAAATTCTGCAACCGCTTTTGCTTTTATCCTGGCATTTTCAAAAAAAGAACTGCCCGTTTCCTCAACATCAGGAAAATCTTTAAAATCCTTGAAGGTAAGCCATTTAATATCCTTACCCGGTTTTTTAGAATAAGCTTTTACTTCAGCAATTTTTCCAGGATTTTTAGAAGAAATAACTATTTCAAGCATCAAGTTACAGCCCTTTGCCCAATATTTCTTTTTGCAATCCGATTATATCAATTATAGCAGCCATGGCCTTTTCCAGCATCAGGTCAAACTCCTTCTTCTCAAAAGGCTGGCCTTCTGCCGTAGATTGGACTTCAATCAGCCTTTCTTTTGAATCCATTACCACATTCATGTCAACATCAGCGCTGGAATCCTCGCTAAAATTCAGGTCTACTAAAATATCCCTGCCGATCAATCCCACACTTATGGCAGCAACAAAACTATTTATGGGAAGCTCATCCAGTACCTTCCTGTCAACCAAGGAATGCAGGCAGTCAAAAAGGGCAATAAAACTGCCAGTAATAGACGCAGTCCTGGTTCCCCCATCAGCCTCAATTACATCACAGTCAACCCAAATAGTCCTCTCCCCCAGCTTTTTCAGGTCAACAGCAGCTCTAAGAGACCTTCCAATAAGTCTCTGTATTTCATATGTCCTTCCGCTTATTTTACCTCTAGCCTGTGGCCTTATAATCCTTTGGGGAGCGGAAGCTGGAATCATGTCATATTCAGCAGTTATCCATCCCTTATTCCTCCCCCTGAGAAAAGGGGGCACTTTTACTTCCATGGTAGCCGTACATACTATCCGCGTATTACCCATCTCAATAAATACAGATCCATCTGAGTGGGATATATAGTTCCGTCTTATTTTAATTTCCCTGAACTGGTCATTTTTTCTTCCGTCTTCCCTTTGGGCCATTTAATATCAACCTTTCATGTTAGATTTCTAAGTTCATGCTTACGACATCCGTTATGTCCTCGCCCAGGAACATTTTACCCACTTCGAAAAAGTGGCTTCCGTACCCTGTCTCGTAAAAAACCCTTTTGGGTTTGTCAGCATTTGAAGCTATAATACGGCCTTTTTCCAATGCCATTTTAACATCCCTTGCAGTTTCTACAGCGGAACTAATTACTTTGATTCCTTCTCCGCTACACTCCTGTATCCGTCCCTCTATTAAGGGGAAATGGGTGCATCCCATTATAAGGACATCAATATCCCTTTTCACCAGCGGCTTCAAATATCCCCTTATAACTTTATCTAATTCCTTTCCCTCAAGTATACCCTTCTCTACATATTCTACAAGCCTGGGGGCAGCCATGGAGTACACGTTTATGCTTTCATCTATTTTTTTTATCTCCCTGTCATAAGCCCCGCTCTCAACAGTGCCTTTGGTGGCAATTACTCCCACCCTTTTGTTTTGGGTATTAGAAACTGCGGTCCTTGCTCCTGGCTTGATTACTCCAATGATGGGTATGTCAAATTTTTTCTGCAGGTCTTCTAGGGCAGCTGCAGTGGAAGTATTGCAGGCAATTACTATAAGTTTTACATTTTTCTGGTACAGGAATTGAGTAATTTTGAATACAAACTTTCTAACTTCATCTAAATCCCGTGGGCCATAAGGAACCCTTGCTGTATCTCCAAAATAGATTATGTTTTCATTAGGAACAACTTTTATTATTTCCCTAAGAACTGTCAGACCGCCTACCCCGGAATCAAAAACACCTATTGGCCTGTTATCCACAAGTTGCTCCTTCTAGAAACCTAGTAATAATCTAGGTAATTATATAATTTATTTGGGAAAAATAAAAAAATTATTTAAGCTGACCTTTATCTTTTCCTGCACAAATAATATATCCATGCAGAATTCTTTAGCCCCGTTTTATGGCCTGTTTGTCTGCCGCTTTGTGAAAAAGGCATGATACCGGTAAAGCCAATCCTTTCCAGCTGTCTTACTTGTTCCTTATGGGTTGTATAATAAATGCTGGCCCTGCCATCCAGCGAGTTATCATAAAGGTAGCCCCTCTCATTTTCCCTTAATTTCTTAATTAAGTTATGCATGGAAAAGCTTTTGTTTAAAAGGTTTAGCCTTAAATTACTATAGCCAGCCTTTATATAGGTGCCTAAAAAACCCCCTGGACTCTTACCGTTGTACTTCAATCTGGAAATTTTATTGTTTAGCCTGAACAGCTCCGGCAGGCCTTTCCAATCCAGGTTATGGGTGGAAAATGCAAAATATCCCCCGGGTCTTAGCACCCTTTTTATCTCCTTTAGGGCAATTATCCTTTGTTCGTGGTTAAAACTGTCTATCCCGTTATAGCTGAACAGCACAAAATCAAACCTGTCATATTGTATCCTGTTCATGTACCTGACATCACATTCGATAAACTCATAGCGGCCTGGATATTTTGCCCGGCAGATCTTTAGCATCTCTGGGGCATAGTCTGCACCTATATATTCTCCTGCCAGGGGAGCAAAATACTTGGTGGTCCTGCCTCCTCCCACACCCATGTCCAGCATGGACATGCCAGGGAGCTCAGGCTTCAGCTTCTGCAGTATGGCTTTTTCAGGCCCCTCCAGATAATCCCTGGCCCCGTAATCACTAGATATAGTTTTTGTATTGTATATTATTTTATGGTCTAGCATAATTTTTTTAAGCTATGAGAAAATTTTTGCTATTATAATAAAAAGAAAATAGCTTGTAAACACATAATTTTTTAAATACCAGACCTATATTTTAATTAAAATGCCCTAAGCTTTCCTATAGCTTATTGCATCCTTGGGGCATTCAACTTGGCAATTGCTGCATTGATGGCAATACCTTGAACTTATTTCAGCTGTCTTCTCTTCTATGTTTACAGCTTCTGCATCACAAACATCTGCACATATGCCGCATCCACTACAACTATCTTTATCCACCCTGAAAGAAAGCCTTGCAGCCCTACCGGTCAGGCTTTGCAGTATTCCATAAGGACATATATGGTTATGGAAAACTTCCGGCTTGAATATTAAAGAGAGAACAAAACCCAATCCCAGGATAATTAAAAGGCCAGGTATATTTATCCTGAAAATTCTTCCTGCCACCATAACTGCAGCCAGCAATCCTAGCATTATCCAGGGAATTACCCCAGGCTTAAGCCACCGGGGAGCTGTAAGCCTTTTTAATTTAAACCTGGAATATATCCAGTTAACCGGCCTCATTACTGCATTTATGGGGCAAACCCAACCACAATAGATCCTTCCTAAAAATACAGCCAGAATTATGCTCAACCCAAATATAGCCAACCAGAAAATGGGTCTGTCACTTAGAACCAGAAATATGAAAAGAGCCAAGAAAACTATTTGTGTTGCCGCCCTTAAAATTCTTTTCGCCATTTGTTCCTTTCTTTTTTTACAATCCGCAAAATTTTAGTATACTGTTATAAAAATAACAGTAACATATGTTACGGTGAAAAATATTAGCCTGTTAAAAAATTGTGACCTTTTTAAAAATATAAATGAGACCGACCTCTCTCATATAAGGTATGAGGTTAAGAATTTCAGCCCGGGTGAGACTATTCTCTCAGAATACGATAAGCCAAACTGCCTGGGCCTAATCCTTGAAGGGAAAGCGGAAATACAAAAAGTACTTCCCTCGGGAAAAACTATACTAATAAAGGAACTGGATAGATTTAAGACATTCGGGGAAGCTACACTGTTTTCAAATAGTAAAAGCTTCCCGGTAAAAGTATTATCTAAAAAAAGAACCCGGGTCCTTTTCATAAAAAAGCAGGAAATGGTTAAATTATTTTCCTTAAACAAAGAAGTAATGGAAAATTTTCTAGAAATTATCTCTAACAGGATAATAATGCTTAAATCCAGGCTGGAGTTAATTTCAGAAAGCTCCATAAGGAAAAGGATATCTTCTTACCTTTTAAATAATGCAGAGATAAAAGATGATACATTTCACCTGCCTTTTTCCAAAGCCAAGTGGGCAAATATCTTAAGCATTCCCAGGCCTTCCCTTTCCCGGGAATTAAAAAGAATGCAGGAAGACGGCCTCCTAAGCTACAACCGGGGTAAAATAACAATAAAGGATATAGCTAAACTAGAGTCATTGCTGTTTGAATAACAGGAAATTTTTATTTTATAAAAATAAAGGAATCTAGTAAAAACTGCTCTAACTAAAACAAAATCAAAGTACAGAAAATAAGGAAGAGTAAAATATATATCACCACAATATTCTTTTTAGCAATAATATTAACAATAAGCCTCTTTTACTGCAGCAAAGCAGGAGACAATAAAAGAGGATGATAAAATTTCTTTACATAATATAGAAGAAAAGGACCCAAAAGAAGAAAAAGGAAATCCAGACCCTGAAGAAATCCAAAAGAAAACTATCCAGAAAAAAAGCCCGAAAGCCCTCTACTTCGCTATAATGATACATCTGGAAGGCTATGATCATGCTCCAGAAAACGGGGAACTGTTTAATATCTGGGTAAACCGGATAATGGAAGTTGCAGACTTATTAGAAAAATATAATGAAAAGGGCACTTTTGAAGTTAAGCCTAACTTTGTTAAAGCAGGCAAAAATTTTGATGACAATGTGCTATTAAAATTATATGAAAGCGGATATGGGATTGGAGCCCATGCCGATTTAGGAGCAAAAGCTTTAAAAGAAGGCAAGACTGGTGAAGATATAACTGATGAAATTAAAATCATGAAAGAAGATACAGAAGCGCTACTAGGACACAAGGTAAGACATGTTTCTGGGATTCGTTCAGGTCTTGATCGGGTAAAAGCTTCAATTGATGCAGGATATGAATTTACAACTGGAGGAGTTACCATGGGTGGCTTTTCCCTTTTAGAAGAAAATCTTCCAAAAGGCTATACAAAGAAAAAAATATTATCCGAATTTCATGGAGTATTTCCCCCAAATTTAGAGGATAGGATTCATCCCTGGAGAACCTCTGATGGTAAAAACTGGCTTGAGCATGACCCCTAAGGACAGTTAGTGATATTGTCCTCAGATGGAGTAATAAAAGCACTACATGAACTGCATGATGGGGACCCTGATGTCAAAGAAGATGCGGTTAAGCAAAATGATATTAATACTTATATTAACTTACTGGAAGAATCACTGAATTATTCTGAAGCAGATAAAGTAAATCTACTATATATGGAATTAAGCATAGGTGCAGAAATAGAAAAAGAAGTTTTTGAAAAATGGCTAAAAGAAGTACAGCCGTATATTAATTCTGGTAAAGCTAAGTGGAAAACCCTCCCTGAAATTTATGATATATATATTGCTTTGGAAAAGTAAATAGAAGAATTTAAATTATTAATAGAGCCTATTATTTTCTCTGCCTCAAAATTTTTGCTGAAAACCTGTTAGTTTAATTTTCTCTATATAAATGGGTACCCAGTTTGCTAAAAATCGTATTTTATCCTATCTCAATATTTACCATTTAAATACAACCAATTTTTCTGTTATAGTAAAATACCTGTCTATTATTTATATTAATAAATAAGAACATATATAAAGGAGGGGAAATGACGGCAGAACAAGACATAAACATTATATTAGATGAAGCAGAAGAGAGAATATCTGAAATACCAGAGGATAATCAAGCAGAAAAGTTGAGTGAATATGTTAGCGCTTTTAAGGGATGCATGGTTCTTTTAAGCAAAAAGGTAGATGAAAATTCTGATTATATAATTGAGATATACAAAGAAATATCCAAAATAAAGGACAAAATATAAATTCAGCCCAAGCAGGAGTAATATTTGAAAAATCTTTTTGCTTGTCCCTTGCTTACACCAAAACCATGGTTGCAATATAAATGGTCAAAAAAACAAATAATACTATGGGGAAAAATATTAGCAGTTTCAAAATAATTACCCAAAGCATGCTTTAAGTGATAAAATCTAGTAAAAATTTGTAGATACCACCTTTATATTCACTAATGGGCAGTAACATAAAAAAGTTTGCCATAAGTTGTATTTGCCTTCTGTTATTTCTTTTATCATTTGCAGGATGCAGGAGGGCAGATCCCATGGAAGCAGCCCAAAAATATCTGGCCTTATGGAATGAAGAAAATTATGAAGGCATGTACCAGATGTTATCCTCTGCTGCTAAATCTAACATAGACCAGGAAACATTTCTTAACAGGTATAACAATATATTCTCTTCCCTTAAACTGAACCACCTTAAAATAACAGCCGGTGAAATATCCATAGAAGATGAGAATGCTTTGCTGCCGGTAAAAATAATATTTGATACAGAAACAGTAGGATCATTTGAAGATAATTATGTCCTGCCTCTAATATATGAAGAAAAACAATGGAAAATAGAATGGACACCCTCCCTTATTTTCTCCATGCTTGAACCTGGCGATGAAACCTATATTGCCCGGCAGCCCCCGGAACGTGGCTTTATCTTGGATAGGTACGGCGACCCCTTAGCTTGCAAGGGACCGGGCTATGAGGTAGCAGGGGTACCCGGTAAAATCCCAGACCAGGAAGAATTTGCAAAAATGCTTGCGCCTTTGCTAGAGGTTAGTAAAGAATATATTCTAACAGAACTCAACCGGGACTGGGTTCAGCCTGACCACAGGGTTCCACTGCGTAATCTACCCTTCAATATTACCCAGGAGTTTAAGGAAGAACTCCTATCCATTCAGGGTGTTCTGCTATCCACCATAGAAATCCGGCAATATCCTCATGAAGGCCTCTTTGCCCATATTACTGGATATGTTGCCCCTATTACAGCAGAACAATTAGAAGCAAAAACAGACCAGGATTATTACCCGGAAGACCTGGTAGGCTATACAGGCTTGGAAGCATCGATGGAAGAAGAGTTACATGGGCAAGCAGGGTATACCCTATTTATCAGAAACTCAAATAAGGAGCATAAAATAACCATTGCCCAATCACCTGTGCAAGACGGCCATGATATTATTTTAGCAGTGGATCCCCATCTCCAGTCTATTATTTCAAAAGCAATGGGAGATAAAAAGGGTACTATTATAGCCATTAACCCTGGAACAGGAGAAGTCCTGGCAATGATCAGCAAGCCTACCTATGACCCAAATGTTTTTCCGCCTAAAATAATGCCTTCTGCCTGGGAGAAGCTTTCAGAAAAAGAAGATAGCCCATTTTTAAATAGGGCATCCGGGTCCCTTTATCCTCCAGGCTCAACAATAAAACCATTCATTGCGGCAATGGGCCTTGAACATCAAATTATAACTTCCAACACTATTGTGGAAGAAGCCAAAAATATTGAGTGGAAGCCTTCCCCTGAATGGGGTGATTATCTTATCCGGAGAATTGAGCATCCTGAAGGTGATATCAACTTAGACCGCGCCCTGGTATGGTCTAACAACATTTACTTTGCCTGGCTAGCCTTAGAATTAGGTGGAGAAACCATAAAAGAGTACGCAAATAGCTATGGATTTGGTGAGCCTCTCCACTCCCCCTTACCAACTGCCACTCCCCAAATTAAAAATGCAAACTCAGACTGGTCGCCCATTCTCCTGGCCAATACTGGTTACGGGCAAGGTGAGATGTTAATTACTCCTTTGCAGCTGGCTACCATATTTACTGCCTTTGCTAACCGTGGAGATATTATGCAACCCCTTCTTATCACAGAAATTCGTAATGTAGAAGGACAGACAGTTAATTCTTTTAGCCCGGCCATCTGGAAAGAGCAAACCATTTCCCCCTCTTCGTTAGATATTATACTCCCTTCATTGGTTAATGTTATAGAAGATACAACCGGTACAGGATATGATGCCAGGATAACCGAACTTACCATAGCCGGTAAAACAGGAACAGCCCAGCTTGGCAGCCATCAGGAAATAAGGTGGTTTGTTGTGTTTACTTTAAGTGAAGACAACCCCCTTCTTTTGTGTATAGCTCTTGAAGCTGGGGAAGAAACCGAAAGTTCTAAACTGGACATAGCCTCAGAAATACTTAGCAGGTATTATCAAGAACAATAGGAAGTAACAAAATATAATATTCTAATTTCATCCCTTATTCTTTCGGCTGAAAGTAAATACATGCCTTTCTTAGCCTAAACTTAAGCTCTCCTTCCAACATGAAGGAAAGAAAACAGATAACAAAACGCTCCTTAATTCTTTTTTTTCTGTCCAGTAAAATATTGGCTTTACCTCTAAATCTGGCTTCATTATCCTAAAAGGCTCTTCTGTTCTCCACAGGGTATGCATATGCCTTTATTTCCTGTTTCTCTCCAAAATCTAGCCTGTTAGTCTCCATAGCTGTATATATCAAGTAAAAAGTCCCCCACTATTTACAAAAAATAATTAGTTTTTAATGCTTTCTTCCTTTCTGATTGAAAGTACAGTAATTTTTAACCGGTTATTATTTTAGTAAAATATAAAGTATTATATTTGCTACTTAGTAATTTTTATTATATATAAAGAAAAGATGAAAATATTTAATTTGTTAGGCATGTGTCTTTTAATTATTCTACTTGGTTCATTTGCTTTTTACGGCTGTGCAAGAGAGGATACTTCTTTTGATGAGAGTTTAGGAGAAATAGCCACTCCTGACCAAGAAAAAAATATAATAACCGGTAAAATTAGCAAAACTAAACCAATAATTGAGGGCATGATTGAAATTGAAGGTATTGGTAATTTTAAGTTTAACCCTTTAGAAGTAAGCACTATAAGGGATGACTTATTCAATGAAGGCTATTTTTCGGTTTTTGACATTTTGGTAAGTCTAGAGCAATCTGGAGAGATTGAAATGGAATACTACTTTGATGAGGAACTAAATACCTATGTTATTGGCTCAATAAACGGGATAGAAGGCTGGTGGTATATAGCATATTATGATGGTGGATGGCCTGAGAGAAATGTTTTCAGGATGGACCACTATCCATATAAAGATAAGATGAGCATAACTATCATAGAGGCAAGCCAGAGAGAGCTTGAATCCTACTATGATGTTTTCCGAAAAGAAATTGCCAGGAAAAATTTAAACGGGGACGAAATAATAATACCTGAGGTTGTATTAAGAGGACCAAATATTGGGGATTTAATTTTTGAAAATTTTAAAGTAGAAGCCCACAACCTTAGAAATGACATGCTCAAAGAGGGGACAGTGACTGCAATCGATGCAATAATGGCCCTCGGGGATGAGGGTTTAATTGACTATGAGCTTTTCTGGTATGAATCAATAGGAACTGCTGAAATAGTTAAAAATTATTGGGTTAATAGGATAAACAATGATGCAGCATCGGGAAGGTGTGGTTTTGTTTACGAAGAAGGTTCCGTGGATTTTTCCGGCTTTAGGGGCAACCATATACACATACCTTCAGACATAAGGATAATTAATTCACCCGAATATCTAGAATATTACTGGATCTGCCTTTAGGATAAAAGTTATGTAAGTTATTAATTTGTTTGAACAAAAAGTTTGGTTTTTTATCTCAAGTACCTTCCCTGCTAGATTTTTTCCTCTTTATAGCTTCTTGCTAATAACCCAGGGAGCTTTTCTTTTTTTTATTTAATATTTACACGGAGGGATACTCATCTCGCTCATTGACATTATTATCCATGCTTTTTAAGATAAATCCATATTTTTAAAGGAACAAGCAATGAGCAAAAATGTCATAAATTATATAATTGACTGGATAGCATTCTTATTTTTTCTAATTACATTTATAACTGGTATTATGAGATTCTCAAATATTCTTTCCTTTATAGTCATAAACATAGGACCAGTTAATGTAAACCTCTTAAATTTTATTCACCGATGGTCCGGGGTCAT
>JBNJCV010000057.1:0-11048 GCA_051744245.1 Actinomycetota bacterium
TATTTCAAAATACTTTAAAGTAAAAAATATAAAAATGCAAAGGGAAGAAATTCAATATAATTTTTATTATATTAAATTCTTAATTGCTTTATAGTATAATTCATTAAAATTTTTATTATCCAAAGGAGGATAGATGGGTGGAAGATTAGAAGGCAAGGTAGCTATAATAACTGGTGGCTCTACCGGTGTTGGCAGGGGAATTGCAGAAGTATTTGTAAAAGAAGGTGCTAAAGTTGCAATATGCTCAAGGACAAAACAGGAACTGGATAAAACTGTAGAAGAACTGAAAAAAGACGGGGAAGCCATGGGCTTCGTTTGTGATGTTACAAAAAGCGGGGATGTTAAAGAACTGATGAACCAGACCATAAAAAGTTTTGGAAAAATTGACGTATTGGTTAATAATGCGGGCAAGAATCCTGCTAGGGAATTTACCGCTGAGAATATGACTGAGGAGGAGTGGGAAGAATATTTTGCAATTAATGTCAAGGGCACCTGGCTTGTTTCAAAATATGCGATACCAGAAATGAGAAAAGCAGGCGGGGGTTCTATAATTATGATTTCTTCTATATCTGCACATATTGGCCAAAGGGGTACTGGCTGCTACAATTCAACTAAGGCTGCACAGGAAGGCTTGGTTAAAAGCATGGCCTTAGATTTTGCGAAAGATAATATAAGGGTAAATGCAGTTTGTCCCGGCTGGGTTTTAACTGACAGGACAAAAGACGTAAGGATGAAAATGATGGATGAAATAATTGACATGCATCCGATTGGTAGAATAGGCCAGCCTGAAGATATTGGATGGCCCTGTGTATATTTAGCTTCTGACGAATCTACCTGGGTAACAGGTGCATCTTTTGCTATTGATGGCGGATATAGAGCCCAATAGGGTAGTTTATATGCTGGAGTCTTTCCCCAGGCTCCAGCTTAAATAAACTAGGTCTTTTAACCGGCCAAGATTCAGCCATTTATCTTTTATTAAATAATAACCTAACCTTATAATCCGGGTATGTATGTTAAACATATTCCTTATATCTACAAGCTTGGCCATGGACTGTTTTGCAGTTTCCATTGCCGGAGGAGCTAATAGTAGAAAGCTAAGATTTTTGGATGCTCTAAAGGTAGCATTTTGGTTCGGTTTTTTCCAGGCAGTAATGCCCCTTATTGGTTGGCTTGTAGGGTTTAGCCTTAAAAGTTTTATAGAACGGTTTGACCATTGGGTGGCTTTTGGCCTTCTTTTTATTATTGGTATTAAAATGATTTATGAAGCATTCAAGGATGCTGGCAAAAGGGAGAAAATAAATTTTCTTAAAATACCCACCTTGTTGCTGCTTTCAGTTGCTACCAGCATTGATGCATTAGCAGTGGGCATAACCTTCTCGCTTTTGGATATGCAGCTTTTACTGTCTGTAGGCATTATTGGAATGTTTGCCTTTATATTCTCAATTGCCGGTTATTTTATCGGCCACAGGCTGGGCCATTTTTTTGAAAGTAAGGTAGAAGCAGTCGGGGGAATTATTTTGATAGGCATAGGCATAAAAATATTAATTGAACACTTAATGTAAAAAAAAGAGTACCCATTTAGCTGTATCCAGACAAAAACTCCTTAGAAAACATATATTTTTTTACCTCTTGCAAAACTAATTAAAATAGAATAACATTACTAATACTATAGAAATAGTATTAATTAAAATGGAGGATTAAAATGATGATGTGGCCGAATATGATGGGAGGCTTCTTCGGAGGCTGGGGATTTATAGGGGTGATATTAGTGTTTGTATTTATTGTAGCCATCATAATAGGGATTATACTGCTTATAGTCTGGCTGGTAAAAAGGGCTAATTATCCTGGAGAAAATCTCCATAAAGGCAATGCTTTAGAAATCCTGAAGCGTAGGTATGCCAAGGGAGAAATTACCAGCGAAGAATATGAACGCATGAAAAAGGATATAAGTTAAATGAATGGTTTAAAGAAAATTCTTATATCTTCACTTACCCTTATAATTATAGGCATTGCCGGGCTGGTGGTTATTTCATTTGTAGCAAGCTCAGCCCTGGGAATAACAAACTTTGGCGCTGGGCAGGGATATAGGTTCTGTTCTGAAGACATAAGCCATATGGGCAGGGGATGGAAAACCTCGACTACAAAGGAGCTTACTTTTAGCAAGGTAAGGGAATTAACAGAAAGTTATCTTGAAAAAAATAACATAGATAATTTAGAGATAGCTGAAATAATGGAATTTTCCCGTAACTTCTATATAGAGTTGGAGGAAGAGGATTCCGGAATAGGAGCCATTGAGCTGCTGGTAGATAAAAGCAGCGGGGCTGTGTTTCCAGAATACGGGCCAAATATGATGTGGAATCTAAAATATGGCATGCATCAAAGCATTCCACTTACCAGGGATAATATAGAAATGACAATAAGCGAGGAAAAAGCTTTAGAGCTTGCTGAAAGCTACCTTTTAAAAACGAATAAAGGGGAAGAAGTATCTGAGGAAGCAGAAAAATTTTATGGCTATTATACCATACACACGTTAACTGCGGATGGAAAGATAGCTGGAATGCTTAGTGTTAATGGCTTTAGCGGCCAAGTCTGGTACCATAACTGGCATGGCTTATTTATAGATATGGTGGAATACCATTAAAAAAGATTGGCCTGAATCTACAATGTTTAAAGAGGAGCCTGGTTTTTGCTATAATTTTTTAAAGCCTGTTAACCTTATATGGAATTGGTAATATGGGAAGTGTATTTGAAGTAATAAAAAGAAGAAGAAGCATTAGGAAGTTCCAGGCAAGGAAAGTTGAACCTGATAAAATTAAAAAAATTATTGAAGCTGCCAGGCTTGCTCCCTCAGCATCAAATAGGCAGCCCTGGAGATTTGTAGCCGTTACTAAAAAGGATCTAATAGAGCGGATAACAAAAGATGCTTTGGGGATAATAAACAGATGGGCCGTAACTGCACCCCTTTTAATAGTAGGCTGTACTGCACGCAGCAGCATAATTACCCATTATGCGGGTGAAGTAATATCTAAAGTTCCTTATCATGTAATTGATTGTTCTATTGCCATGGAACATATAGTGCTGGAAGCTGAAGAATTAGGGATATCCACTTGCTGGGTGGGCTGGTTTAACAGCAAAAAGGTAAAAAAAATTCTTAATCTGCCGCTGACCTGGAATATAAACGCGATACTGGCGGCTGGATATGCTGAGGCTGGATTTACCCCGAAGCCTAGAAAAAGGTTATCCCTTGATAAGATTCTGGTAATAAAATAGAGTGGTTGACGGCATAGCATAGCTTATGGCGGGGGAAGGGTAGTTTGGTAATATTACTTTATTTACCAAGTTTGGCTTCTGCTATTATTTTTTCATATCCCGGGGATGAGGGGCTTTTACTACAAAAAATTCCAGGGTATCCGGGCTTTTATTCTGTATATCCATTTTCAAGTCAAAAGGCACATTTACTATAGTGCCTGCAGCATATAGTGCAGGTTTTTCTTCCTGAAGGGCTATGGACATTTCCCCTTCAGTTATGATTAGGTAAACATTAGAATTAGAGTTATGTATAGGCAGTCTTTCCCCCTGGGGAAGGACCATATGGTTTATGTTTACATTTTCATCACTTACTATTTTTTCAATAAGCTTTTTATTAGAGCTATTGAATTTATATATTTTTTCAAGCATAGCCACTTGCTCCTTTTATTCTTTTTACAAAATGTGCAATTAATTAAAACATTAATGGAAATTTCTGTAAATAGCAGGCCCCTTTCAGGCTAAAAAAACTTAGAGCCTTAGCTCTAGGGTAAAGAGGTAGTTTGTAAATATTGAAGTGAGGGTATTCTGCACCAAAAATTTATAACAGCTGCTAAAAACTATAGCCACAAAAGTATAAATTTCAAAAAATGCTTCTGTTTATTAATTACAGTTTCGCTTGTAATAATGGATTAACATTTATATTATAAAGCAAATATTTATAAAAAATTTTTTATGGCATGGCTAAAAGGAACATAAAATTACAGCTTTTCCTAATCTTTCTAAAAATAGGAGCTTTTACCTTTGGTGGGGGCTTTGCAATGGTCCCCTTGATTGAAAGGGAGGTTGTTCAGAGGAAAAAATGGATTAAAGATAAAGATATGTGTGATATCCTGGCTATATCACAATCCTTTCCTGGGGCTATAGCCATTAATTCATCTACCATAATAGGATTTAGGGTTAGTAGATATTCTGGGGCTATTTTTGCCACACTGGGAGTTGTGTTGCCATCTTTTATTATTATTACCTTAATAGCTACTGTATTTACTTACATAATGGATATCGGTGTGGTGCAGGCAGCTTTTAAAGGAATTGGTGCTTGCGTGGTATCTCTGCTTATTGTAGCTGCAATCAGGATAGGAAAGGGAGCTATTAGGGGAGTTGTGAGCATACTAATTATCATAGTTTCACTTGCTCTTCTTTTTTGGCTTAAGATACATCCAATTTATACCATCATATTTGGCATAATAATAGGCCTGGCACTTTACGGGGCTAACTTGTTAAAGAGGAAGTTGTAATGATTTATCTTCAGCTTTTTTTTACTTTTTTTAAGATTGGAATTTTTAGTTTTGGCGGAGGTTACGGGATGATTCCCTTAATTGAAAGGGAGCTGGAGATCCATAACTGGCTAACAGCTCAGGAATTTGTAAGGGTAATCTCTATATCGGAAATGACACCGGGCCCCATTGCTGTAAATACTGCCACGTTGGTTGGCTACAATACTGCAGGCTTTTTTGGAGGTGCATCTGCTACTTTAGGGGTGGTGCTGCCTTCCCTCATATTGATACTTGCCAGTTCCCATTTCCTGTATAAACACAGGTCGCATCCCTTGCTTCAAAAAATTCTTTCTGGAATAAAGCCCGTAATTCTAGCATTGATTATAGTGGCTATAATATTTGTGGGAAGAAATACCATACTGAGGGAAGGGACAGCCGGCATGGTAGGTGAAGGCGGATGGCTTACTTATTTTAGCCTTATTGACCCTTTTAGTATTACGGTTATGGCATTAAGCCTTGCAATGCTGGTAATTTTTAAAATAAATCCCATCTTTATGCTTTTAGCATCTGGCGCAGCAGGAGTTATCTTCTATTACCTGGGTTTTATTTAACTAGACAATCATGGGAAAAGTAAAGTTACTGTTTTATCAGCAGGGCTAATTGACATTATTTAATGAATCAATATAATTAATAAATAATCATTAATAATCAAAAATAGTCAGGGGTAACATGGATTCAATAATAAAGAAAATCATGGATTTCAAAAAAGCAGACATACCGACCTGTGAACCTTACCTTATGATGGGAGGCGGAACACCAGGGGTAAATTTAGTTAGAGGGGAAAATATATATGTATATGATATAGAAGGAAGGAAATATCTGGACTGTACTTCCCAGTCCTGGGCTCTTCATCTTGGTTATTCCCATCCTGAAATAAACCAGGCTGTAAAAGAGCAAATGGAGCTATCAAACCATTTCCATACTGGCTTTTTTACTGTACCCCGTTATCTTTTGGCTAAAAAGATAGCAGAAATATTTCCTAAAAAAATGAATAGAGTCCTTTTTACCATTGGAGGCGGTGTATCTATTGAAGCAGCATTAAAGATTGCCATTATAAACAGGCCTGAAGCCCACAATTTTATATCCCTTTATGGCGGTTATCATGGTACCTCTTTTATGACTACGGGCGCATCACATACAGGCACACAGGCTACCGGCAAGTACCATGGCGGGGCAACCCTGGCCCATTTTTCACAAAATTTTATAAGGGTGCCTGCCCCTTATTATTACCGTCCTTATTTTGAAGTATGCAAAAAAGGTGATAAAGCGGAAGTAGACAGGAGGTGCCTGCATGAGTTAGAGATGCAAATAAAGTATGGATCAACAGGACCTGTTTGTGCCCTGGTTATGGAACCGCTGCAGGCAAGCGGGGGACAGATAATATTTTCAAAAAACTACCTCCAGGGTGTGAGGGATATATGCTACAAGCACAATATTATCCTTATATGGGATTGCATACAGACTGCCTTTGGTAGGCTGGGTGAATGGAGTGCTGCCAATTACTATGGGATAACCCCGGATGTAATGGTGCTTGGAAAATCAATGGGCTCAGGATATCCCATAAATGCCGTAGTTATTTCCGACGATATTGAGGGCGTTAAAATGGATGGCATAGATCTTCACACCTTTGGCAATAACCAGGTTTCCCAGGTAGCGGCATTAAAGCAGATAGAGATTATGGAGAGGGATAATGTGTTAGGCAATGTGAAAGCCGTTGGCGGCTATCTAAAAGATGAGCTTATAAAACTTCAAGAGAACTGGCCGCAGATGGGGGATGTAAGGGCTATAGGGTTCCATATCGGCATTGAATTTGTAAAAGACCCTGAAACCAGAGAGCCAGACTATGAGGGGTGTACTAGCATGAGAAAGGCAGGGTTTTCTAATGGCATAATCTTTGGGGCAGGGGGCACGGGCGAAGGAAAAGCAGTGCTTAAGATAAAGCCGCCCCTTATAACCACAAAGGCCCAGGCAGATGAAATAGTTGAAAGATATACTAGGGCTTTAGAAGAAGTTTTTGGATAAATATCTAAAAGTTTGCAGACAAGGAGGCAGCCGTGAGACTTCCGGAAAAAAGAATAATGGAGATGAAGAAATTAATAAGGCTTGAAAAAATGGTAAGCGTAGAATACTTGAGCAAGCATTTTGGTATTTCTTCCATCACCATAAGGAGGGATCTTGCCCGGCTTGAAAAGGAAGGCTTCCTGTCTAAAGTGCACGGCGGTGCAATATATAAAGGGGAGCTTGCCCCTGAACCTGTATTTAGTGAACAGATAAAGATCCATACCAGTGAAAAAAATGCTATAGCCAAAAAAGCAGCTAAAAGGATAAAAGATGGGGACGCAATAATAATTGAATCTGGTACTACCTGCCTAGCAATGATTGGTTATCTAGGAGCTTACAAAAATCTTAAAATATCTACCGCAGGCATACCTTTGGCCAATGAGCTGTGGAAGTTATATGCCCAAAGGAAGGATTTTGAAGTAAGCGTGTGCGGGGGAATTATCAGGACAGGTTCTGATGTATATGTGGGTCCCCATGCAGTAGATTTTTTTAAGAATATAAATGTGGATAAGGCTTTTATAAGTGCAGTCGCGGTATCTGTCAACAAGGGCATATCCAGTGCTACCCAATATGATTCTGAACTGATAAGATCTATAATCCGAAGCTCAAGGGAGACCTATCTTCTATGCGACAGTTCAAAGTTTGGCCGTTATTCCTATATAAATGTAGCTGGTCTTGACAAGGTGGATGAGATTATCACGGATAAGGGTCTGGACCCGGATACAGCAAGAGAGATAGATGACATGGGAACTAAAATTACTTTAGTGTAGCAATTTGTCAAGGTTACCTCCATTGCTATGGCAAGTACTGGAAATACTAATTACCCAATGCCCAGTTAAATATGCTTTGGGTTTTATAAGCATATTGCTTTTTGTGGCTTAGCTAGGATAAAGAATAATATATTAAATTTTTTTATTCTTCAGAGAGAAATTCTAGGTCCAGAAACACAGAAGAAGGATGAAACTGGTAAAAATCTCCAATACTGTCATTATTTGTGGTGCTATTTAAGCCGATTTTTATCTGGAAATCAGGATGGCCTGTATTTATTATAGTTTCGAGCGCTTCAATTAGGGTAGTTGAGGAAACTTCTAATGGGCTCAGGAACTCGGAGATATTCACGGTAAAAATCCGCCTTCCGCCAACAGCAAAATCTACCGGGTCTAGACTCGAACCATAATTATATTCTTTAAAATCAACTACGCTAGAAAAGTTTTCGGGATTGCCTGCTTTATTTATATGGGTATAGCGGAGTACTGCATTTCTTAATTCGATGCTGCTTATATCCTCAAAATAGGAAAGATCAAAAGTTAAATATCCCTTAATCTGTTTATTGTTATCCCAGTCTCCGACCATGACAATACCAGCCCTTGTTTCTGTATCCTTTATAATATAACCGCTAAGATCACTGTCAGCCTCAATGGAAAGGCTTATGCTTTCAACAACTTCTGCAAAATCTACGTCTTCTTCATCTTCAATTGGCATTAGCGCAATACCAATGGTAAAAGTATCTTCTCCACCGGCACTGTCATTTACGGTTACAACAATTTCTGCACCCAGGAGTGTAACAGAACCTTCTACATTTTCAGGGGATAGCCATGATAATGCTATGCTGTCATTGGTAATCCTGTTTGTGTCAGCTATTGCACCATGGCTGGGGCAATGTTAAATACCATTTCATCACCGTCAGGGTCTTCGGCAATTATGGTAAAAACATGGTTATCCTCTTCATACCTAGCAGGCAGTAATTCTGCACCCAGTAGTCCGGTTACATCATCATCTTCGTAATGCACAGAAATAATCTCTGGTGGATGGTTATCGTCTGCGCTTTCCCCGGTTCCACTGGTCTGTTCAGCCCCAGCTCCATTATCTTCATCCGCAACTTCTTCCTCTTCTTGCCCTGTTTCAGTGCTGCTGGTTTCCTCCCCATCGGATGTTTCTTCTTCGCCGAGGGTTGCTGATATTCCATATAAGTTACAGGTTGCAGATACAGAAAAAAGAAATATGGCAATCAGTGTTAAAAGGATAATATATTGTTCCCCCTTTTTTCATAAACGCCTCTCCTATTATTGAATTATTTAAAAATCTAACTTTAAGCCAGTTATGCTATTGGAATTTTGATTTAATGTCTTTTCAAGGTGGCATATAAAAATTGGTAACCCAGAACTGTTTTTATGCCAAATGCGTACTTTGGGCTCAGGTGCTAATAAAAAATCAAATTTCAAGTTAATTAGAATAGAATAAAGACGTTTTTTAATTTTTCCTGCCTTTACTTTAATAATATTGGTTCATACTTAAAGGATTCTTTTTAAAACCAGGCTTACAAGATTGTAGTTTATGAAGCTTTTATACTTTAATACGAATTAGAAATAAATTATTTACTGGATGATATATTGTTGCTGCTGATAGCAATAGATATATAGGCAATTATTTATTGAAATTTATAGGTTAAGAAAAAGTAAATGTCGGGCTTTGTTTTATTTTTTAGAACAATATATATATGTTATTTATATCGGCAAGAGAGATGAGGTATATAAAAATGGCAATAGTATCAGTAAGGTTTAATGATAAGGAAACAAAAATACTGAAAATATTAAAAAAATACTATAATTGTGATTATTCAAGTCTACTTAAGAGGTCATTGCGGGGCCTTTATGAAGAAATCAAAGACAAAGAAATAATTGAAGAGTTTGAAGAAAAAGAGAAATCATCTAAGGCTAATTTTGTAAAAATAGAAGATATTATATCAGAAAATTACAAATAGCATTTTTGGCTGCCCCAGGTAGTGAAATTTCGAACCATTTCCTGAGTGAATTAACCAAAATAAAGGAAATATCAAATCTGTAATTTGTATGATGAAATTTCATCGTTAGACATATTGACATACTATTAAACAATCGATATATTATTTGTAAAATATATGGAGGGTAAGATGAAAACGATAACAGTCTCACCAAAATACCAGGTAGTAATTCCTAAGGAGATCCGCGATGGATTAAAATTAAAACCAGGCCAAAAATTACAGGTGATTCAGGTAGGTGATAGGATAGAATATATACCTTTAAAAGAAATTAAAAAGGCTAGAGGTTTTCTAAAAGGGATGGATACTACTATTATAAGAGAAGGGGACAGGATATGAATTTAGTAGATTCATCTGGTTGGTTAGAATACTTTACAGATAGCCATAATGCTGAATATTTTGCACCCATTATCGAAAATACCGAGGATCTTATTGTTTCAGTTATTAACCTGTATGAGGTATATAAGAAAATATTAGCAGGAAAAGATGAAAATTCTGCAATTCAAGCTATAGCTTTGATGCAACAGTCAAAAGTAATTGATTTAACTGAACCAATTGCAATTTTTGCAGCCAAGCTAAGTGCTGATCTTAAATTACCAATGGCAGATAGTCTTATATATGCTACAGCTAAAATGCACGACGCTATGGTTTGGACCCAAGATTCAGATTTTGAAAATCTAGAAGATGTTAAATACTTTCCAAAGTGATAATTCGTAGAGCTTTGGCTGCCCCAGGTAGTGGATTTTGGGCCAATTTATAAAGAAATTGATGAATTTTTATAATACTATAATTAAAAACTATAAATAGAATACTCAAACAGCTTTGGGTATTTTATCAAGCTCACTTTCAATCTTTTCAGCTTCTTCTCTGAGGTCAAATTCATCCTGTATTCCCATCCAGAAGTCTGCTGAGTTTCCAAAATACCTGGATAGCCTTAAAGCTGTATCGGCCGTTATTCTGCGCTTCCCCTTAAGTATTTGAGATATGCGGCTAGCAGGCATACCTGTATCCTTTGATAACCTGTAGGCAGTAATCTTTAGTGGTTTTAGAAACTCTTCTAATAGTATTTCCCCTGGTGTTATATTTTTAATTTTCCTCATAATATTTTCCTCCTAATGATAATCGGTTATTTCTGCTGAACTTGCAACTCCATTTTCCCAATAAAAACAAATCCTCCACTGGTCACCTATTCTGATACTATATTGGCCTTCTCTGTTTCCTTCCAATTTTTTCAATTTATTTCGGGGAGGTATTCTTAAATCCTTTAAATCTTTTGCCCTATTAATAATTATTAATTTCCTAAGTCCAATCCTTTGAATATCTGTCGGTAGTTTTTTTGAATACTCCTGTTTCCATATCTTTTTGGTTTCTTTATCCTTAAAAGAAATTATCATGACGTAAAATGCTAACGTATTACGTCAATAACGTCAAACGTTAATATTTAAGAAGATTGAATAGTGGCTGGGGATATTGAACACATTTAGAACTGAATATTACTATAACATTATTGAATTATCTGAACAAATGATTCAATTAAAGTGGATATGAAAATAGCCTGATATGGCAATTATTTAAAATATGCTTAAAAATAAATTATAATTATTCTA
>JBNJCV010000058.1:0-10853 GCA_051744245.1 Actinomycetota bacterium
GTGTTTTTAAGCCTTATTAAAATTTAAGTTCAGCAGATCCTTCCCATAATCCATGGATATTGCAATATGATGAAGCAAGGAGAGTTCCTGGTTTTTCAGTCTTAAATATAAAAGTACCCTCGTGGTGGGTATAGACTGTACTGGTATCTGCACCTTTTGCAGAGCTCCCATGGGCTGAGAAGGTTAGGTCTCCTATCTCTATGGGTATTTTTTCTCCTTCAGGAAGAAAGAAAAGCGATACCCACTTTATATGGTGCTGTGTGGTATTTGGATGGGCTACCTCTTTTCCCACCCCAACACTTACCTCTATTGGTTCTCCTTTTTTAGGAGTCCCATTTACCTTTATTACAGGAACATGTTTTTCTTTTTTCCAGTCTGCGCTTTTTATTATTTCATTTATCTCTGGCATTATTGACCTCCTTTTGTAACTTAAAGAAAACTAAAACCGGTTTACGTAAACCGATTTATATATATTAAAACACAGCCAAATTCTTAGTTCAAGCCATAAAAAATTATAGGTAAATCTAATAAGCTTAAGTAAAAATTTTTTCTTTTCTCCAAATCGCAAGGCTCTCTAATACATTGGAAAAAAATAAAAGATGCAATGGCTTAATGAGTATTTAAATTTTATGAAAATAAGTAATTGCTAAAAATATTGCAGTTTTTAAGAGTTAATTTTGGAAATTATTTTTCCACAGTTCCTTAACTAAATTTCTTCCTAACCCTATTAAGTTAGTTTGGCAGGTAGATTTTAATAATATTTGGGCTTCAACACTCCACTAATAAAATAACTTGGACAATTCATATAGTTCCAAATCCATAGGCTTTTGCTCTTTTAGGGCATTCTCCAGGGAGACTACCATTACTTTACCTTCCCTGAACCCAACCATTTTGCCAAAGTCGCCCTGGCGTACAAGTTCAACAGCTTTTACTCCTAATCTAGTGGCCAAAACCCTGTCAAACGCAGAAGGCGTTCCTCCCCTTTGGATGTGGCCTAACACAGTTGTCCTGGTAGAATATCCTGTCCTTTCCTCAATTTCTTCTCCTATATGCTCACCAATACCGCCAAGTTGCACATGGCCAAAACTGTCTACTTTACCGGAAGCAGTTACCTGCTTGTCTAAGTCTTTGGGCTTTGCTCCTTCGGCAACTACAATTATGCTATATTCTTTGCCTTTTTTCTTCCTCTCTTCTATTACCCTAACAATTTCATCATATTCAAATGGGACTTCAGGTATAAGGATTACATCTGCGCCTCCAGCCAAGCCTCCATATAGAGCCAGCCATCCAGAATCCCTTCCCATAACCTCCAGTATCATAACCCTCTGGTGGGAAGTGCCAGTTGTCTGCAGTTTATATAATGCATCTGTTACTATTTCAACTGCCGTATCAAACCCTATTGAATAATCAGTATAAGCAATATCATTGTCAATTGTTTGCGGTATTCCTATTCCCTTTATTCCTTGCTTGCTTAACTTATGGGTAACCCCGTTAGTATCATCTCCGCCAATAGTAATCAAGGCATCTATCTTAAATTTTTTCAGGTTTTCTTTTGCCTTCTGTACACCATCCTCGCTTTTAAAGGGATTAGTTCTAGAGGTGCCTAATTTTGTTCCCCCAACTGATAACATCCCGGATATAAAGTTGCTGTCTATTAGCTGGCCTTTTCCTTCTATTAAGCCAGCCCATCCATTTCTTATGCCAAAAACTTCAAAACTGTATTGCTCTGACTTTTTAATAATAGCCCTTATAGCAGCATTTATAGCTGTTGAATCTCCACCGCCAGTAAGAACGCCAATTCTTTTAACCATTCATATCACTCCTTATATTTATCCTTAGCTAAGCTTTTCTGCAATCATTTTGTTAACCATCTTTGGGTTAGCTTTACCCTTAGTTTTGGCCATTACTTGGCCAATAAGGTACCCTATAGCCTTCTTTTTTCCTTCTTTGTACTGGTTTACCGGATCAGGGTTTTTCTCAATTACTTCGTCTACAATCTCCTCCAAAACATCTTCATCGCTAATCTGCTCCAGCCCTTTCTCCTCTATAATTTTAGCAGGAGATTTCCCTGATTCAAACATTTCCTCAAACACGGATTTTGCAATCTTGGAGCTAATTTTTCCGCTATTTATCATTCCAATAAGTTCAGCTAGACTTTCAGGAGTTACTTTTGAGGCGGGTATGCTGATATTTTCCTGGTTGAGCAATGCACTAAAGTCCCCCATTATCCAATTGCATATTCCCTTGGCATTATCTGTATACTCTAAACACTGGTCAAAAAAAGCCGATACATCCCTGTCATTTGCCAAAAAGTTAGAGTCATACTCTGAAAGCCCGTATTCTTTTTTATACCTCTCTATTTTCTCCTGCGGAAGCTCCGGTATCTCCCCTTTTATTCTTTCTATTAATCTATCTTCAATCTGCAAGGGCACCAGGTCAGGCTCTGGAAAATACCTGTAGTCGTGAGCTTCTTCCTTTGACCTTAATGCCTTAGTGGTATCGGTATTGTTATCATAATGCCTGGTCTGCTGTACTACTTTTTTGCCATCCTCTATTAGCTTTACCTGCCTCCTAATTTCGTAATCCAGACCTTTTTGCAGGAACTTAAAAGAATTTAAATTCTTTATTTCTGTCTTGATTCCAAACTTTTTCCCATCCCGCTCCTTAACGGACACATTAGCATCACACCTGAGACTTCCTTCCTCCATGCTACAGTCGCTTACTCCCAGGTAAAGGATTAAATTTCTCAAAGCCATCATATACTCTTTTGCCTCTTCCGGGCTCTTTATATCCGGTTCGGTAACAATTTCTATCAGCGGAGTTCCTGCCCGGTTAAAATCAACCACACTTGCTCCAGACTCACTTATCCTTCCTGTTACACCAGTGTGCACAAGCTTACCTGTATCCTCTTCCATGTGCACCCTGGTTATGCCAACTCTCCGCCTGTAATCTCCCATATCAATATCCAGGTAACCTTTTTCCCCCAAAGGAAGGTCATACTGGGATATCTGATAGTTTTTTACCTGGTCGGGATAGAAATAATTTTTCCTGTGAAAAATGGTATACCTGTTTATCCTGCAATTTAAGGCCAGTGCAATCTTTAGCGCAAATTCAACCCCTTTCCTGTTAATCACAGGCAAAGATCCAGGATGTCCCAGGCACACTGGGCATGTATGTACATTTTTTTCATCCCCAAATGAAACCTTGCACCCGCAAAACATCTTGGTATTGGTAAACAACTCAACATGTGTTTCCAGCCCAACCACGGCTTCATATTTTTCTTTAATTTTTTGACCTAACACCATAGAAAAACCTATCTATTTTACAATTCAGGCTTAAAGTTAAAATTGGAGCCTTTTTCTATATTATAAGCTAATTTTAAAACATTATCTTCTCTTAGGATATTCCCGATTACCTGGAAACCAATAGGTAGCTTCCCCCTTGAAAGTGCAATGGGCACCGATATTGCGGGAAGCCCGGCCAAATTTACCGGTATGGTACAAATATCAGACAAATACATCATCAGGGGATCATCTATCCTCTCTCCTATCTTAAATGCTGTGGTGGGAGAAGTAGGCGAAACCAGAAGGTCGTATTTGGAAAAAGCCTTCTTAAAATCCTCAATAATTAAAGTCCTTACCCTCTGGGCTTTTTCATAATACGCATCATAATAGCCGGCAGACAAGCAGTATGTTCCAATCATTATCCTTCTTTTTACCTCATCGCCAAAGCCTTCTGACCTGGTCTTTTTATACATTTCCCTCAAGGTTTGAGCCCCTTGGTCCCTGTATCCATACCTTACCCCGTCATAGCGGGAAAGGTTAGAGCTAGCTTCAGAAGGAGCAATAATGTAGTAAACACTTAACGCATATTCTAGGCTGGGAAGCGATGTCTCCTCCACATGACAGCCCATGTCTTCCAGCATGCCTAGAGTATGATTAACAGATTCTTTTACCTCGCTGTCAATCTCTTTTACCATTAACTCCTTGGGTACCCCTATTTTCATTCCCTTCACATTTTCTACCAGGTATTTTCTGTAATCAGGAACCGGGTCACTAATGGAGGTAGAATCCATTCCGTCATGGCCGCAAATTACATTAAGCAGCCCAGCGCAATCTTTAACATCCCTGGTTAGGGGGCCAATCTGGTCAAGGGATGAAGCAAAAGCAACCAGACCGTACCTGGATACCCTCCCATAGGTGGGCTTCATTCCCACAACCCCACAGAGAGAGGCAGGCTGCCTGATAGAGCCTCCGGTATCAGATCCCAGGCTGCATATTGCTTCCCCGGCGGCAACCGAAGCTGCCGGGCCACCGCTGGAACCGCCTGGAACCCTTTGCAGATCCCACGGATTTTTAACCGGGCCAAAATGAGAGTTTTCATTGGATGAGCCCATGGCAAATTCATCCATGTTAAGCTTGCCGGCAAGCACATACCTTTGGCTGTTGAGTTTTTTAATTACGGTTGCATCATAGATGGGATTGTAATTTTTAAGTATCCTGGAACCGCAGGTAGTAGTTGTTCCATAAGTACATATATTATCCTTTACGCCCACGGGAATCCCGGTAAAACCACCCAGCTTCCCGCCTCCGTCTAGATAGATGTCACTCTTTTCAGCTTCCCGGGTAGCTTTCTCACTTGCTGTATTAATATAACAATTAGTTTTGCCCTCAACTTCTTCAATACGGAACAGCACGCTTGCTGTAATTTCGGAGGCAGTTACCTCCTTTTTTGCAAGCATCTTATTTAACTGGTGTGCAGTATGGTAATATAATTCCAATAGGCCTCCTCAATCAATTTTGGGAACTAAAAAACCGCCGTCCTTTATGGCCGGGCCATTCTTTAATGCTTCAGCCTGGGACACAGATTCCTTTTCTGTATCTTCCCTGTATACATTCTTTATATCCAGCACATGGGAAGTGGGTTTTACGTTCTCTGTATCCACCCCACTTACCTTTGCTACATGCTCCAATATTTTATCCAGCTGGGAGGTAAACTTTTCAAGCTGACGGTCGCTAAATTCAAGCTCTGCAAGTTTTGCAACATGTCTTACATCTTCTTTTCCAATTCTTTTCATGACAAACCCCTGATAGGTTTAAAATTGATTTTAGAAATAAGTTATCATATTTTACCAAATTTTTTTAGCCTTTAATACATCTTTACCATCTCAACCTGGCCAAGCATGATTAAAATCAGTATTAAATTATATACAGCATGCAAAAATATTACCGGAAAAAGCGATTTTGTTTTCTCAAAAATATAGGCAAGTATCCAACCTATTATAAAGATGGGGATAAAACTGTAAATCTCCAAATGGGCAAGGGCAAAGAAAAATGATGACAGGAAAAGGCCTGCAGTAACCCCCCATGTTTTCTTGCAGGCAGAATAAAGATATCCCCTGAAAAATAGCTCTTCGCTTAAAGGCGCTATAACCGTTACCACTACCAGCAATATATTAGAGGAAATGTTGCCGCCCCTTATCAGCTGCTCCACCTTGCTGGAAGGAGCTTCTATTCCAAAAAATGAATTCATGGCAAATACATACAAAAAGCTTAATGCAAATATCCCGATCAGGGACAGGAAGGTATACCACAAAGTCTTTAGGATACTGTAATACCTAAAACCCAGATCCTTTAGTGAAGCCTTTCTCCAGAAAATAGCAAAAAACCATACTACCCCTATCATCAGCAATACCTGTATCCCGTAAAGCAGGGTAAAACTAAAATTACTTATATTGGTTACTTCCAGTGCCTCTTCTGTACTTCCCGTCCCAAAAATGATTACAGTACCAAAATATATGCCCACAAGAAGGATTACTAAAATAATAATTGACGTAAAAACGTCGGTGACATTCCAGGTTATATTTAATTTAGGCCTATCCTCCATTATTTCACCATTTCCTTAAACTCTTTTTCATTTATTATTTTAACCTTGAATTTTCTGGCATCTTCAAGCTTGCTTCCTGGATCCTCTCCTACAATTACTGCATCCGTATTCCTGCTAACACTGGACGTAACCCTTCCTCCAAACTTTTCAATCATATCTTTTGCCTCAGCCCTGGTAAATGATTCAAGTTTTCCGGTTAGCACAAATGTTTTTCCACTGAATTCTTCTTTCTCTTCTTTCTCTCTAGCCCTGGATTCAAAATTAAGGTTTGCATCCCTAAGCTTGTCTATAATCTCCAGGTTCTTCTTTTGCTTAAAAAACTTTACAATACTTTCAGCAATCCTTGGCCCAACCTCCTTTATCGCTTCAATATCTTCATATTTTGCTTCCATGATATTATCCAGGTTCCCAAATTTTTCCGCCAGAACCTCTGCCATATGGGAACCCACATACCTTATTCCCAAAGCATAAAGGAGCCTTGAAAGTGGCCTGTTTCTGCTCCTGTCTATGGCTTCAAGCAAGTTCTCTGTAGACTTCTCCTTAAAACTCTCCAGTGAATAGATATCATCATACTCAAGGTAGTACAGGTCAGCAGGATCTTTTATAAGGTTTTTCTCAATAAGCTTTTCTACTATTGCAGGCCCCAACCCGTCAATATCCATCCCGCCCTTGGAAGCAAAATGGATAATCCTTTCATACTGCATGGCAGGACAAGCCAGGGATATGCATCTTCTTACCACTTCCCCTTCCGGCTTTATGACATCAGATCCGCACACCGGGCACTTCTCAGGCATCTTAAATTCCTTTTCCGAGCCATCCCTTCTCTCCTTTATCGGCTTTACTATCTCGGGAATAACATCTCCAGCCTTATGCACCACTACCCAGTCACCAATCCTTACATCCTTCCTTTTAACTTCATCTTCATTATGCAGGGTGGCATTGGAAATGGTAGAACCAGCCACTGTAACCGGCTGAAGCTTTGCCACCGGGGTAAGCGCCCCGGTTCTTCCCACACTTACTACAATATCTTCCACCTTTGTTATTTCCTGTTCAGGGGGGAATTTATAAGCTATGGCCCACCTGGGGTTCCGGGAGGTCTGTCCCAGTTTCTGTTGCAGCCCAAAGCTGTTAACCTTGATTACTATGCCGTCAGTTTCATAAGGAAGGTTATTTCTCTCATGCTCCCAGCTGTCACAATAATCCTTTATCTGTTCAAAGCCTACAGTTTTTTTAACATGAGGGTTTACCCTAAACCCAACTTTTCTTAAAAATTTTAACATATCAAGATGGTTGTCTATATCCAGCTCACCGCTTACCACTGCCCCGTATATAAATATGTTAAGCCTTCTCCTGTCTGTCTCCTTAGGATCAATTTGCCTCAAGGATCCTGCAGCAGCATTTCTGGGATTGGCAAAAGGGCTTGTACCCTTTTCTTCCCTTTCCTGGTTTATCCTCCTAAACTCATCCTTTGCCAGGTAAACCTCCCCCCTTACTTCCAGCCGGGAAGGGATAGCCACTCCCTCCCTTTTAAGCAGCCTTAAAGGGATAGACTTAATGGTTTTAAGGTTTGATGTTATATCTTCACCTACTGCCCCATCTCCCCTGGTAGCTCCGGTAGAAAACCTACCATCCTCATAAACCAGGGACACTGCCGATCCGTCTATCTTAAGCTCGCTTACAAATTCAACCTCATCTTCTCCCATTGAAAGGTCCCGGTAGACCCTGTCCAGAAAATCCTTTAGCTCCCCATAATCAAAAGC
This sequence comes from Actinomycetota bacterium, assembly GCA_051744245.1. Taxonomy (GTDB): domain Bacteria; phylum Actinomycetota; class Humimicrobiia; order Humimicrobiales; family Humimicrobiaceae; genus M55B165. The sequence goes on from JBNJCV010000058.1 coordinate 7,647, forward strand.
ATCCTGCAGGCTCAGCATCTTTTCCCCATGCTCTACTGTAGGAAAACCCCCTTCAACCTTGGCCCCCACCCTCTGGGTGGGAGAATCAGCTGTTGCTAGGTCCGGAAACTTCTCCTCTATTTCCTTTAACTTCCTTAAAAGCATATCGTAATCTGCATCACTTATTAGAGGATTGTCTTTTATATAATAATGGTAATTATGCTTATTTATTTCATCCCTGAGTTTTTCGGCAAGAATTTCTGCTCCGCTTTTATCTATTTTATCCGTATTGATTTTTTTAAATTCCTCTACACTAAAGCTTTTATTCTTTTTTATCTCCATGAAACCGCCTTCCAGTTACTTAAATTAGATTATACAGGCAAATAAAGCTGTAGTTAAGTAAATTAAATTATAATTATTGTATTAATAGTTTTTTATAAACTTATTAATTCAGAAAGTTCTTGACATATATTACCTTTTATATTACTATAAGTATTGTTACTTAAATTAAGCGTTATTTTGAAAATAAAATAATAATATAAATTATCAGTAATAGAGGCGATGACTTACATTTTGTGTATGGGCACCTAAAATGTAAGGAGCCAGTGGTGCAACCGGCTATTACTTTTTTCATGCCAAAAAAAGTGTAAGCCATCTAACCTCTAAAGACTAAAACTATTCAAGGAGGTTAAAATGGCAAAGACAATAAACAGTAAAAAATTATTATATATCATACCTTTAACTATAATACTTATAGTAGGCATACTATTTTCAAGCCTGGCACTAACCAATGGCGTAGAAGTAAAGGGTAGCTCAACCGATGGTACCACCGCATTTGTTACCAGGATGTACCAGCAGACATTAAACAGGCAGCCCGACCCGGCAGGCCTTAACAGCTGGGTATCCCAGCTTAAATCAGGCAATATGACCGGTGCTGATGTAGCCAATAACTTTATATTAAGCAATGAATTTAAAAGCAGAAACTTATCAGACCAGGAATTTATAAATGTAATGTATGGATCATTCTTTGGCCGTGCACCGGATCCAGGAGGCTTAAACGACTGGATGTCTGCACTCTCTAATGGCACAAGCAGGGAGCAGGTAATGGCAGGCTTTATAAATTCAGAAGAATTTAAAAACATTGCCCGTGAATACGGCATAAATCCTGGGTCAGTAGATGGAAGCAAAGTTTACAGCCACCCGGAAGTAAATGTAGAAGGAAATAGCGAATCAGGTGGAGCAAACCTTAACGGCTATGAGCAGCAAACACTAGCACAGATAAACAATATAAGGGTAGCAAATGGTCTTAATGCACTAGCACCAAACCAGGCCCTTACCAATGTTGCAAGGCAAAGAAGTGCTGATATGTTAAACAGAGGCTACTTTTCCCACTATACCCCTGAAGGAACTTCAGTATTTAACCTCCTAAAAGGTAACGGAATAAGCTACCGGAATGCCGGTGAAAACCTGGCCCATTCCAAGCCTGCATCGGCAGGAAGCGTAGGGGCATTTATGAATGCCTGGATGAACAGCCCTACCCATGCAGCAAATATATTAAGAGGCGTATACGGACAGATAGGTATAGGCATTGCAGAGAATAACGGCAGAAGAGTAGTTACCACAGTATTTATGAATTAAAAGTTTACATACAAGTTTGAGGACGCCAACATAAGAAGCCCGGAATTTCCCGGGCTTCTTGCTATTAATAATAGGTTAACTATTTTCCATGCTAAAAATAATACTATCAGCTAAGGTCTTCCATTAACCCACCTAAATCATATTTTCTGTAAACCCTTGCCAGTTCTTCTTCTGATTTGGCAAATAAAGCAGATACCTGTTCTTGTAATTTATCTATCTCCCCTGTTTCATATAAGGAATAAGATTCGCTATTGTAATACACATCAACTAAAAGCCAGTATTTTAAGTCCATGGTTAAAAAATCCAGGGTGGAATTATAAAAGAACTCCAAAGGTTCTGGTGCATACCCTATATTTTCAAATTCTTCTTTAAATTCTTTTGAAGCTTCTATTCTTTCCTGGGTTTTATCCCTTATTTCTCCTATATTTTCAAATTTATTGTCCGAATTAAATGATAGATTTTCTATCTTCAATAGAAAAGATTCCCTTAACGCCATATATTCATGGTGAAAATCTATTATCTCTGCTACTTTGTTTTCTTTATCCTTTTTTAATTCTTCCAGCTTCTCTTGCCTTAATTCTTCCCTCTGTGCCTTAAGCTCTTTTTCTAATTTATCAATTCTATCCTGTTCTTCTTCTAATCTTTTCTGTTCAAACTTATAAGTTTCTACCCTATATATATTAAAAGCAACCAAAAGAAAAAGAATCAATACAATCAATGCTATGGTTATGTTTTCTATAACTTTTTTATTCATCTAATAAGTTTCCAATATCATAAACTTGCAATAGTTCGGCAATAATGATTATTCTTTGCGCAGCTGAATATTTTGGATGGCAAGCTGTAAGCAGCAATTCTTTTTTATCATTACCCTCCAGCACATAAACATCCGTGGGTTTTACCAATTCCTGTTCCGTAATTACATAGGTAAAAGTCTCACCCATCATAGTTTCCAGATAAATCAAGTCTCCTTCCACTAGTTCATCAACCCTGTTAAAAGGTGCCCCATAAGTTGTCCTATGCCCTGAAATAGTGCACCTGCCTACCTCACCCGGAAAAGGAGTGCCTATAATATGGCCCGGGCCTGATTTTAAGGTTTCAATATCGGTTCCTTCATTTACAATGGCCTCCACTTCTATAGAGGGTATGGTAATCTTTAGGGGAAAGTAATCTTCTACATCCGGTTCCTCATGTGGAACTGTTTGCTCAGATATTTCTTCCGACCATTCCACTATGGCTTCTTCTTCGGTAGCAGCTTCAGCCTCCCCGGCCTCCTCTTCAGAAGCCTCTTCTGTCTCTTCTATTTTTTCTGTTTCTACTTTTTCTTCCCATTCTGAAAGTACTTCATCTTTTTGCCATGAAGCTATAAAGTTGGTAATAAAGGGATACAGGATTAGTGATAAGCCTCCAGCTATAAGGATTACAATTAAAATTATTAATAAATTGCGCTTAATATTTTTTTTCATAAATGTTATTTTTTACAATTTTTCTATTTTTTTCAAATATTACAAAAAGAGCACCTTAATTTCTTAAGATGCTCTTTTCTATTTTAACCTTTTTTATTACTATTTCTAGTTAATTTATCTCTCTTTT
>JBNJCV010000059.1:0-10818 GCA_051744245.1 Actinomycetota bacterium
AAGCCATGGGATATATTACCAAATAACTGCCTATAATTTAGTTTTCCCGGAATAGTCAGCTTCTTTTCTGTAAACTATTATAGCTGTGATCAGGAGAGCGAAAAGCAGGGCAATATCTATATACAGCACGCTATTTTTAGAAAAATTTTCAGAAAAATAGCCGCTCAGGTACTGGAAGACTATAACCCCTATATACCCGCAAGCATGCAAAAAACTGGAAACTGCATTTGAGTGCTCTGATCCTACATCCATACCTATAGAAAAAGTCAATGAAAAATTTCCGGCAATGTTTATCCCAAATAAAAAAATTAATATTACCTTTGCCAGTAAGTCAGAAACAACCAGCACTAGAATAAGTAAAACAAAAGAAAAAAATATACTAATTATCAGCAGCTTTTTTTCATTGAAAAACCTTACCAAATAATTCTTAAGAAACATCCCTGCTAGGGTAGCAATAGCAAAAAAAGCCAGGATTAACGCCCCTATGCTCAATCTAATATCAAGAATGGTAAAGTAGGAAGTAAGCCAAGTATAAAAAGTTTTGATAGTGGAGATGTAGAGCAAGGTCATAAGCCCGCACAGGATTATCAGCGGCCTTAGTACAATATTTTTGTAAGCCTCCAAATTTATCCGAGGAGTCTTGTCTTTAGGTATCCTTAGAAACACTAAAAAAACTATCAGGATAATCTGCAATAAAATCATATATACAAACAATACCTGCCACCTAGTTTCCAATGCAGCCACCATGCTAACAATCAAGGGGGCAATTATCGCACCGATAGTTAGGCCAATATTTACCTGCAGGATATTTTTGGACTTATCCTCAAAATAATGGTTGCCCACTATTGACATGGTGCTTATAGCTAATGTGCCTATTCCGAGTTGGAGCAGGCAATAAAAAATAGTAAATAGAATATAAGAGTATGAAAAAAATAGACCAAAACTGGCGGCAATTATAAGCAAGCCACCCGCAAACATTACCCTTTTAAAACCGTATACATCAATTAAAAACCCGGTGGTTAGGGCAGTAAACAGCAAAGCAAAACTACCAATAGATATGGTCAGTCCAATATAGTCCAGCCCCACCTTCAAGTCTGCAGCAATAAGGGGAATCAGGGGGCCTACTAGATTCATCACTATCCCCAGCGTCAATCTCTGGGATAATGAAAAAAATAGCATGCTTCTGTTTCTTGCAAGTTTGTTATTACTTATAAATTTTTTTATTTTTTTCATACCTGAAAAACTTAAGTAAAAGATTGGGATATGATAACATTTATCGCGCTTTAGATAAATTCCTCATATAACTGCAGAGCCTGTTACAGCAACGCCAGATATTCTATTTCTTTTTTCCTTTTATTTTCGAAAGGTTCACCATACAGTCAATGCTCCCGGCAATAAAACAAACGGGAGCCAGGAAATTACCAATTGCAAAGAAAAAGTAATCCCCTATTACAGCAGAAATTAAATTATGGATAAATACCCCAGGTTGGTTGCAATAGCGGTAGAACCGGTAATTACCATAAAAATTTTTAACGCCCCTTTTATCTTTTAAGGTTAAGACAATAAGGGTGATACCCAATATTAGAAATATTGAACAAACAAATAAGAAAAGAAATCTAGAATATCCCCTAAAAGGTGGAAATACAGAAGAAAGTAAAAACATGAAAAACGGTATTCAGAATACAATAACAGATATTGAAGAATCCAGGTTAAATTTTTTAATTGAATAATTCATAAAACCCCTTACAATCTTATAAAGAATAATCTAAGCAGCAGGAGATTTTTTCTTTTCATAAAAATACAGGCCAAACATAAAAATGGAAGCAACAATAGAGAGCAAAAACATAATAGGCCATATATTTCTGCTGCCAATAGCCCCTATCAGTCTTCCGAACACCCGCCGGCTATTGGCAAAGCCCGCCTGACCTATAAATGTTATAACTGCATTAAACCTTCCGCAGTGGGAAATGGGAGAATAATTTGCTATAAGCACATTGGAGTTTACCGTGCTAATTATCTCCCCAAAAGTCCATATAATGGTTGATACTATAAAAAAGGCAAATAACTTTATAAAAAATATCATGCCGAAGCCCACCGCAAAAAGCAGCCCCACTATGGTTATATTAACAAGGGGTTTGTTCTTTTTCATAAATTCTATTAAAAAAAGTTTTGCCACCACTACTACTATAGCGTTTACGCTCATTATTATACCGTAATATTTGGCTCTATCCTTAAAAATTTCACTGATATAAATAGGCAATCCAAACACATACTGGGCATAGACAAAGGAATAAATTATAAAAGCTGCAGAAAACAAGAGCAGCACCGGCCTCCTGAACAATACTGCCACCACATTTCCTATCTCAGCTTTTTCGCTGGCAATGTCCCCCTATCCGTGCTTTCTTTTGAAGGGAGGGTTTCCTTTACAAATATCATAATAGGTATAAGGCAAAAGTGGTTAAGGCATCAATTATGAAGATCCATGTAAGATAATGGATAAAAAGAAAACCGGCAATTAGTGGCCCTATGGCAATCCCTACATTGATGGCAATATATTAAAGAGTAAGCATTTTTTCTGTTCTCCTGGTCTGTAATGTCAGCTACCATGGAATTTATGGCCGGTATCACCCCCACACTAAAAAAAATAGCTACAATTATCAAATATGCAATAATTTTTAAAGTTCCCAGAAACCCGCAGGCCACAAAAACAAGCAGCACTCAATGTGCTTAATATTATTATAATTTTTTTCCGGCCAAACCGGTCTGCAAGCTTTCCGCCAAACAGCAGCCCTACTCCCCCCAGAGTAACAGAAATTGTAGTTATAAGGCCTGCATCTGATTTTGAAAACCCCAGTTTAAGGGTTAATAGCAAGCTCAGGAAAGGGTAAACAAAACTACCAATGCAATTTATAATTCTGGCCCCGGACAGGATAATGCTTTTCTGTAAACCTAAATACCCTTTTAAAAACTGCATAAAATAAATTTTATCATTTCTAGTTAAATTTAATTAATTTTCTTGTGGATAATTAACTGTAGTATTACCAAAAACAATGTTGCGGCCATAAATATAACAGACAAGAACATCGAAAAAAACATACTATATCCGGAGGTAATATTTGTAAGATACGGTGCTAAAGCATTACCAATAGTACCCGACACAAACAGGAAAGGTAAAAAATAATTACTGTGTCCTTCATATATGTTGCTACCATAATAAACAAGGAGGGGAAATATCCCGGAAAATCCTAATCCAGTGAAAGCAATAGATACCAGGATAAAAGTTTTCGCTTCCAGAAATACAGCAAAAAATAAGGATAGAGTACCTATTATGCTTAAAAAAAATATGATATTTAATGAAGAAATTTTGCCCGAAAAATAGCTGGTAACCAGCCTCCCCACTATAACTACTATCCAAAATATAGTTACTATCAAACCAGCTGTTACTAGTCCAAGGCTTTTTGATTCCCTAAAAAAAGTAGGGGACCAGGTAGAGATTACAGTCTCAGCAATTGCATAAAAAAGGATAGCAAGACAGGTTGCAACAAAAAGCCAATTGCGCCTCTTATTGGAAAAAATCTTCTTTGCCGGCATTTTTTTGCTATTTTTTCCGCTACTAATATATTTCCGGTTCTTGGTAATAAATATATACGAAATTAATACTAATATTAAGAAGGCTATGGCTACAAAATAAATGGATCTCCAATCATACCCACTATTTACAATAAAAACCGAAATAATTGGAGTAAGCAAAGCCCCTATGGGAAAAAAAGTAATAGCTATGGTTAAAATCCTGGCCCGGTTTTTTACCTGGCTTTCCAAAATATATTCATTGGCTTTAATATAAATCACGCCCATGGAATAGCCAGCAAAAAAATAGAGTAAATAAAAAATCCACAGCATATTTGCAAAATAAAGGAAGGCAGAAAGTATAATTAAAAAGACATAAAAAATTATTACTATCCTAATCCTTTTTAAAAATTTATCATACAGATTGGCAGTCAGCTGCCCGATAATCAATCCAACAGTAAAGAAAGTAAATACTAAGCTAAAGGCTGCTGGCTTAATTCCTAAAGATCCACTAATTTCAATTAATATAGGGCTGGGCGCAAACAGGAAGAAAGAAAACATAAACAGGGATAAAAAATTGGGGAATTCTGCCAGATAGTTTAAAATGTTATCTTTTTTCAAAATACATTATCCTTCTAGGATAAAATTATTAAATAGAAGTTTAATATATTTGAAAATTTTATAAAATACTATTTTTGAAGCAACAAGTGTATTTGCCTTAATTCTTCCAATATTTCAGCCAATGTATTTCCCTGGGGAAGCTCCTCTTTCCCTGCACTTTTTTTAGCCTCCAGTTTGCCTACTATTAAATCCCTGGTTTCACCCAGGTTTTTTATTCCAGGCAATTTCAACTCTGCTTTCGTTCCTTCCTTCCCCCCGGCTCCTGCAGTTTGCAGGTGCAAGGTTCCGGTTCCCAAAAACCTCTCCATGGGTCCCTGGGTTATATCAACATTAGTTATTTTCTTGTAGGGCACAGTTACCTGTTTTTTCCACACCACTCCCCATCTCATTTTCACAGAACCATCCTCAATGAAATACTCAACTTCCCGGTAAGCTTTTGGAATCCAGGCAAGCACTGCTGCCATTAGTGCCAAAAATACTCCCATGGATATTGAAAAAATTAAAATATCTAAAAAGACCGTTAGTCCTATAAATATTATTATTCCAATTAATAGCCATAATAGCCAGACTATATACCACAATTTCTTAAGCATTGGTGAAGGTTTTAATCCCATGATTTCCCCCGTAAATAAAAATTTATTAGTCAACAAAATCTACTATATTAACCTTGGTACCGCTATCGCTTAAAATCCAGTTAACCGTAAGGCCTTTATTTTTTAGAAATTCCAATACTTCTTCTTCCCTGCTATTCTTTAAATTCTCATAAGTCCGTTGGGAGTCATCATGCCATACCCTATGCTCAAAAAGCTTTTTTGTTTTACTATCAATTAAATCCCAGAGCTCATCATCCAATTCCCTCAAGAAGACTTTTTTTCTTTCGTTTTCACTATATAGGTCCAGTAGTTGAGAAATTGTATCCCTAAGGATAGTAGACCATGATTTGAAAGCACCATTGAGGAAAACCCTTTTATTAAAATCCTTATCCCCGGTGCAAGCAGCTTCTGCCAATATATTTAACAACATTACCAGATTATTTCTTTCTGATTCCCTTAATTTATCTGACTTTTCAATATTAAGCTTAAGCGGGGGTTTAGCAATAAATTTTTTAAATATGTTAAGCCTAAGCTTATTCAGTGTCAGGTAAGAATTGGAGGAATTGCTATAATCAGATATATACCTTGTAATTTTTAGCCTACTATCTTCTAAAATGCTGTCATATATATTGCTCCTTACCATATTTAATGCTTCTGACCTTTTTCTGCCTTTTTTGGCTAGAAAAGATATAAAGCCCTCTTCAGACTTATTGCCGTCACTATCCATATATTCCTGCCATTCTTCATTAAAAAGATCAGCCCATTTATTTATCAGTACCGAGGAGAAAAAGGGCATTTGCCTTAATTTATCATGGGCAACTAAATTTGTTTCCTTTAGAATCTTTATTTCTGGATCTATGTATACCTTACATTCTATCTGGTACCTTCCAGCCCATAATTGGGCAGCAGTCTTGTGCTGGCCATCAAAAAGGTATATTTTGTCCTTAACCAACCTGCAGATTGAAGGGGTAAGTTGGGTATGTAGAATTAAATGCCTGTATAGCTCCCAAACTCTTTTCATCTCCAACGGCCTCGGCTGGAGCTCCTGGTCATTATTAACATATTTTGCGGGCAGGACTATATAAAAATACCTGTATCCAGTTGAAGGGCAGGCTGAAACCGGCAGATTGTACCATTTTTTACCCAGGTTTATCTTTATGTAGCCATCCGCTATCTCCACATTTAATGGCAAGCCGCATTCATTTTTGCCTAATTTTAATTTCAATACATCATTTAGTCTCCGGGCTTTTCCCCCTGAAAAAAAGTTTTCTAATTCCAAGTATGTTTTGTATTCTTTAATTGATAAATTCCTTAATTTTCTTTTATGTTTTTTACATATCGGAGCTAAATCCTTGTTGCTAAACCGGTTACTTTCCATCAGCGGTGCTAAATTATGGTATTCTATACTTTTTTCATTATCCAGCAAATATCCGCATACCTGGCACCTGATTTTTCCTTTTTCTGTAAAATTATTATTTATTGTTTCCTTATCATTTTTTTCCAAATTAAAATTGGTTACCATAATTCCCCCTGATCTTTTGATTCTTTTTCAATTCTATTTTTGCCATTCCTCTTGGCTTTATATAATAAACTATCTACTTTTCTGAAGAGCTCAGAATATTTTTCACCACCATATTCAGCCACTCCTCCGCTAATTGTTACTATATGGCTATTGTTTTTCCATTCACTATCTTCTACTGTCCTTCTTATCCTTTCACTTAGGGTATAGGCAGCATCCAGTCTGGTTTCTGGCATGGTTATTAAAAATTCTTCTCCCCCATATCTTCCCGCAAAATCGGCTTTCCTCAAGTTTCCCTTTATTATACCGCTAATTTTATTAAGTACATAATCCCCATACTGGTGGCCAAATTTATCATTTACTTTTTTGAAATTATCAATATCTAAAATGAGAATTGAAAAAATATTCCCATATCTTTTTGACCTGTTTATCTCCCTCTTTAACAAACCGGTAATATGCCTGTGGTTATACAGCTCGGTCAGTCCATCTGTAATGCTTAGTTGCTTTAATAATTCCTTATCCTTCCTGAGCTGCATGTTAGCTTGCTCCAGGCTTTCCTTGGCAACATTTAATTCATCAGTCCTATCTTTTACTTTCTGTTCAACTAAGTTATAGGATCTCTTTAGGTCCACATTGCTTTTGTTTAACTTCTTGGACAGTACTTCTACATCATTGAAACTATCTGAAAATTTGCGTGCAATTATTACAGAATTAAAAACTAAAAATATTGTCCATCCCAGGGGGAGTATTTTGACCGAACCAATTATATTAAAATCTATAAGATAATCATTTGCAACAGTACATACAAGGAAGGTAGCACCTATTAGTAGCAAAAGTGCATTTCTGTCTTTTTTAGCTGTTTCCCTGATTAAAAAATAGAATAAATACAAGGAAGCCAGGGCAATAATACCCCCATAAATAACCCACAGAGGAGCGCCTGCACCAAAAGGAATAAAAATTGTTGCAATAACTCCCGCCACTGAAAAAAATGTGAAAAAATAAATGATAGGTTTAGACATTTTTTTATTAAGGACATAAAAAAGTGAAAAAAGTATTGACGGAAGCATCAGCATAAGTATGGCGGTCTGCAGCTTTTCTTCTGTTTGCAAAGATAAAGGGGTAAGTAATAGACTGAAAAAATCCTCTCCCTCAAATATTGTCTGCATGAATGCTAAAGATGAGGCAATCCCCAGAAACAAAGGTGACAGGTCCTTTTTCCTGTAAAAAAATAGAATAAAATGATAGAAAGCCATTATAAAGATTACCCCGGCTAAAAACAGGACTGCTGAAACTTTTATATACCTTTCCCTTGTAAGCTCATTGGGGTTCCCCAGTTCTACGCTCTCAACTATGCCTGCATTATAATAGGAATAATTGCTTACCTGAAGAACTATTTCCATTTGGTTATTTTCAGGACTAAAAAAAACAACTTCTGGGCCCAATTTTGATTTTGCATCTTCCCAGTTTTTAGCAACTACTCCCTTTGATGAGAGCATTTCCCCATTAACCCATAATTTGTAGGCAGATGATATTTTGCCCAGGTTTATCCCGTACAACTGGTCTTCTTTCCCCTCCACAATTAGCCTGTAAGTAGCATAACCATCCAGAGGGTAGCCGTAGTTATCCCAGCTGGAAGGAACCTCTACATACTGGAAATCCTGGCTTCCGAAGTTTCCCGGATTAATCAACCTGTTCCAATAAAACTGCCACGCTCCGTCTAAACTGATTTTTCCTTTTTCCAGATTATAATCAGTTAAATTGATAAAGCCTCTGCTGGCATAATCTTTATGGGCACCAGCAATGCTGCATCCTGAAAACAACAAGACAACTGCTAAAGCAGATAAGACAACCAAGCATAATTTCTTTTTCATGTTATTAAATATATGTAAAATAAATTATTTTTAAATAAAAAAATGAAATTTAGTCAAAAATATACTATCATAATAAATAATAATAAATATTCAATCAAATATATGAATAAAATTGCCATTGTTACTGATAGCACTGCAGATATCCCGGACAAATTAATTAAAAAACATGATATAAGTATAGCACCTCTTTACATCCATTTTAAAGGCAAGGAATACAAAGACAAGACAAATATTACAAATGCAGAAATATATGAGCTGCTTGAAAAAAATGTAGATGTTAAAACCTCTGCTCCTTCCCCTAAGGATTTTTTAAAATTATACTCCAGCCTTATTGAGGATAAAAAAGCAGACACTATATTTTCCATCCATATCAGCTCAAAACTATCAAACACTATTGACAGCGCAAAATTAGCAAGAAACAGATTCCCTGATACAGAAATAGAAATATTTGATTCAAAATCAGTATCCATGAGTTTGGGGCTGGTAGTTTTAGAAGCAGCCAAAATGGTTAACCAAAACAAAGATAAGGAATTTATAAAAAAGAGCATAGATAATCTAATCAGCAAAAGCTTATTTTTAGCTACGGTTGACAACTTTGAATATTTGCTAAGAGGCGGCAGAGTTAGCGGACTTAAAAGGCTACTTAATATGGCATTAAAGGTCAGGCCTATTTTTATAATGGATCAGGGAAAAGTCAAAGTTTTAAAGGTAGCAAGGACCAGAAAAAGTTCTATAAACCAGGTTGCCAATGAGTTTAAAAAAAGGATACAAAATCATGAGAACGTAAATGTCTCCATATTTTATGGAGAAGACATGGATGCTGCATCTAGATTAAGTCAAAAAATTAAGCAGGATTTTGAATTAAAAGACATAATATTTACTGAGATTACTCCGGTTATTGGCACCCACTCAGGTCCTTCAATTATTGGCGTATCTTCAATTCCAGCATTAAGCCACAGGTAAGCCACAATTCTATATAATAAATTTTTTGCTATAATATTATCCTGAATTCAAAATAATGATTTAAAAAATGATTTTATTAGGAATAATTTCTTTCTTCCAGCTGGCCTTTATCCCGGGCTTTTTATTGATGGAAGCCCTGGGTATAAATACTAAGAACAGGCTGGAAAAAACAGTTTTATGTTTTGCTCTTTCCCTTTATTCAAATTACATACTGGTTTATTTCCTTACTGCTTTTAGTATCTATAAGCCCTTAACTGTCTATATAATACTAGCATTAGAAATCACTTATATAGCATACATGCTTATTATAAAGAAACCAAACTTTCCATTAAGGATAGATATTCCTGAAAAGAGTTTAGTCCATAAAGTTTTCTTTTTTACATCCATGTTTATTATTCTATCTTTCCTGTATTTCTTCTTTACAAACCTGGGAAGTATTTTTTACCTCTGGGACCCCTTCCTGTCCTGGAATGGATGGGCAATAGACTGGTACCTGGGACAGTTCCCACTGCTAACTGATTTTTATCCCCAGCTGATTCCTGCCAACTGGTCACTATCATATAAGATAGCCAGCAACCATTATCTCCATTTGTTTGCGAAATCAGTAATGCCCTTATTTTCAATTTTAAATTTAGTCCTATTTTTTAATCTGTATCTACTAAAGAAAAACATGACCTACCTGCTTGGATTGATTGCCTATTCTTTTTTGGTTATATATTATGCTTTTAATTATATCAATAGCGGCTATGTTGATATTGCCACTTCTTTCTTTATGTTTTTAACTGTCTATCTGCTTATTACTTCCAATAAAATGAGTTTAAAAAGAATAATATTAATTACCATAATTGGGTGTTCTGCGGCCTTAACCAAACAAGCAGGTTTCTACGTACTAATATTTGCAATTGCCTATATTATATATAAAAATTTTTCCAACCAGCAATTACTGCGTAAAGCTATTCTTGCAATATCCGGCCTCACCATTTTTTCCCTTTCCTGGTACATTCAAAAAGCCATCGAAATGGTAAGAGGTACCGATACCACCTATATAGTTTACCTGACAACCCATATCCATAGGGGAAGGAATTTAATAGAAAGGTTTGCCCATGGTATCCAAAACCTTGAAGGGGAAGCCCCTGTATTTGCTATATTGTTAATTTTTACAGCCTTTGGAATATTCAATAGAAAATCAAGACTGGTAACCATTAGCATAACCTTCCCACTGGTTATAATATGGGGATTGATGTTTAGCTATGATAACCGGAACTTTTTTATAATCCTCCCATTTTTGGCATTTTCTCTCTGTCTAGGGTGGGAATATATATTATCTAGATTGCCAGGGCTTAAATTAACCATGCTAGGAGCAAAGAAAAACATTCTTGATTTTAAGCTTAGCTACAAACCCCTTATTTTTACCGTAATATTTTTAACTGTAATATTCCTTTGCCTTTCTTTTGCATTTGACGGGCAATTAGAGGAAGCACAAATTGAAAAACAGAAAAAAGTAGGCAACGAAAATCTTAATAAATTGATGTACCAGCACAAGGAGAATAACAAAATAAATGGAAAGATACTTACAGATTATTATTGGATTACTGCCATGCCTGGTTTTGAAGGCAAATCCAAAAGGACGTTTAAAAAAAATGAAAACTTTGTCATACTCTCAAATGGAGTCTTTTTAACCGAT
>JBNJCV010000060.1:0-10545 GCA_051744245.1 Actinomycetota bacterium
TCTGCCACTCCTCCTATAGTTGTATCTGCTATAACGCACTCTACAGGCAGCCCATTAGAGTGCTTCAGATTGCTTGATAGGAGTTCAGCTGCTTGCTTTGCCATGTTCATGGTTTGCTCTTCAAGAGACTCTCTTACTCCCTTCCTTCTTCCGTCAATGGTTGGGCGTATTCCTATTTTTGGGAGATTTCCGTGAAGCCTTTTTTTGGACTGTGGTTTTTTAAATTTGATCATGTTTTTACTTCTCCTTTGATGGTTAGATTAATATTTTCCAAAATTATAAGCTGTATCAAGCATTGAAATAACATTTTCCGGGGGTACATCAGCCAGGATATTATGTATCTGGTTAAATACCAGCCCCCCTCCTTCCCCTAGTATTTCTATTCTTTTCTTGACATCTTCTGTTACTTTTTCCGGACTTCCTTTTGCTAGTATATCCCTGGTATTGCAACATCCGCCCCAGAATACCAAATCTTTTCCAAACTCTTTTTTTAACTTGTCGGGTTCCATATCCTTGGCAGTAGTTTGTACAGGATTTAGCACATCCAAGCCAGCACCTATTAAATGAGGCAAAAGTTCATATATTGAGCCGCAGGAATGTAAAAATATCTTGCAATTACTGTTTTCATGCACGAAATCCCACATTTTCTTATGCCGGGGCTGGAATACCTCTTTATAAATTTCGGGCGACATAAATGGTCCGTCTTGACCACCCAGGTCATCGCCAAACTGCAACAAATCTACATAATCCCCTACCCCATCGATTACCTTTTCCAATTTTATTAAATTCCTTTCAACCAGCCTATCTAGAAGTTTTTTAGTTTTCTCTTTGTCTGCATACATGTCCATCATAAAATTAGCCATTCCCCTAAGGAATGTTCCTGTTTCAAACATGTTACAACCTACGGCCAGCACAATGGAATAATCAGTATTTTCATACAAGTTTTTAATGCCATCTACAAATTGCTTAAATTGATTTTTATCAAATATATCCAAATGCCATGGAGGGGAAGGAATTGCCCAAACATGCCTGTCCAGGTCTTCATCCTTAAAATTATCAGGTATAGATACCAGATCCTGGTAAACCCAATAGCATTGGTCTACATACAGTGAAGATTTTGGCTTTTTCCCCACCTTTGTCCCCTCATTATTCATAAGATATACAGTTCCATTATCATCAATTTCGATATTTAAAAATTTTGGTATCAGGCATTTTGAGCCATCGTTTAATTCCCACTCTCTCCACTTGTCTTCAGCCGGTAAAAACCCCTGCCCTGCATCAATTGCATCTATATGGAACATTTCCATAACCTCTTCTTCGGGATAAGCCAGCTGTTGGATAAAATCATACATCCTTGGAAGTTTGTCCTTATTAAGATTTAATTTTTCCCTTAAGTTATTATAGGCAATCGTAGCTATACCAGAAGAACGCATGCTGCCTAAATCTATAGGGATTCTATCGGGTTCTTGATGTTGTAAAACTTTTCTTACTCTTTCCCTTGATTTCATTTATACCCCCAATTAATATTTTCCATATTTCTGTAAAATCTCCCACCAGGCCATGATATTTTCTGGCGGTACTGAACTTTGTATTATGTGTATAGGCGCAAACACAAAACCTCCACCCGGGGCCAGGTCAGAAATCCTTTTTTTGGTTTCTTCCCTAACTTCTTCAGGAGTTCCAAAAGACAAAATATTATTATCGCAGCTTCCACCCCAGAAAGTTAGATTATTGCCAAATTCCTTTTTTAATTTTTTTGTATTCATTCCCCTGCAATTTACCTGAAGGGGGTTAAGTATATCTACCCCTGCTTCAATTAGCAGGGGTATGGCTTCTTTTATAGCACCATCACAATGGAAAAAAATATAAACCTTAGATTTTGCCTTTTCTTTTATAAAATTGAATAATTTTTTATGGTATGGCCAAATAAGCTCTTTATAAATGCTTAAAGATACCAGCATACCTTCCTTGGTGCCCAAATCATCAGCTGTAGATACAACTAGTACATTGTTGCCCACAGTCTCTAGCGCTTTCTCCCAATACTTGCATTTTATTTCCAGAAATTTATCCATAATAGCATGGACTAATTTTTTATTTATAATCATATCAGTAAAAAATTTTTCATAACCGGTCATCCACATGGCGTTTTCCCACATTCCCGCGCTCATTCTCTCGAGGAAATATGCCTTTTTATCTTCAGATATAACTTTATCTGCTTTTTCTTTTAAGTTCCTAAATCTTTGTTGGTCTAACGGGTCTGGCCAGGGATAATTGTTAATGTCTTCCGCAGAATCTGCATCACTTAAGGGACTTTTATAAATGTCATAAAAATGGCCTCCTTTAACTGGCATACGGTATTCTATGCCGAATTCATCCCTGAGTTTCAGGTAATCGTCTTCCCTGCTCAGGTCTTTTGCCAAGCTTGGCCTGGATGGTGGGTTTGGGGCTACATTTATTATGTCAATTTTCAACCTGTCTATAACATCGCTAGTTACCTCACCTATCTGGGTAATCTTATCAAAAACTTTTGTCTCAGAGTTTAACCCTAGGTACTCCTTTAGCCTTTTTAAAGCAATAACATTAATCCCGCAAACTAAAGCCCCTCCAAGGTCAAATGGTATTCTATCAGGTTCTTTATGATTAAGTGTTTCAGATAACCTTTTATGGCTATTGTTATTCATTATTTTTACTATATAATTTTTTTATTCTATAAATTCCAGTAAATCCAGCTCAAGCAGTTTAGGATAAGATGGGATTCCCTTACTATTCCAGCCAGCTAGTTTGTAATATGTATCCCTTGCTTTTATAAATTCGTCTTTATTTATGGTTACCCCTTTTTTAGGGCCGCTTTCAATTGGATTAAACAATCTATCCGGAAGAATATCATCTTCTGCGCTGAATCCTTCCCTTGCAGCAAAAAGCTTATACATGTTTATCCTTTTTTCACCCAATTTCCATATCTCAAACAAAGAACTCTCCCAGCCTGTTGCCGCATTTATTATTTCAATCAAATGTTCAAAGTTAAAAAACCTAACTGGAGAGAAAGCAAAAATACATCCACATAATGCATCCAGCATTGAAAAGGCAGGCTGAATTAAATAAAACATCCTGACTTTTTTATCATTTAAGGTTTCTGCAGGAAGCCTCTCATAAACTGTTAAAGGTGCTACTTTATCCATAAATAGTTGTTCAGCATCGAAATCAAAATCTGTATCATGCTCTACAACTGTATAGTATGGACCAATGGGTGATACTGCATAACCCAGTCCTAGCATTTGCTTTACCCTGGGCTCATGTACAGGGATCTCCATTCCTTTTACCTGCATTGCATATTTTAATGAGCCTTCTATTTTCTCAGCTGTCCTTTTTACACCTTCAGCCAACAGGTCACCTAGGTCCTCCCTATAAGTAATTCTTTTAATAGTCTCGGTAATGCTTTCAGTATCACCCCATTTAAGTTCAGAACCTGAAACTTCATCCTTTGTAATAAGCCCGTTTTCAAAACATTCAATGGCATAAGAAAGAGTAATTCCTAAAGATGTCCCATCCAGGCCATATTCACAAATAAGGTTCCAGATTTTTAATGCTGAATTTAAATCATCAATCAATAAATTGTATACAGAGGCTGACAGGCTTTCTAATTCTACTAGTCCAAATCTATTATCAACATTTATTTTATCTGTTCCTTCCAATATTTTTTTACAGCCCCCATAGCAGTTGTAACAGTCTATATTCTCCGGTTTATATTTTTCAGTAATAGTAAACCCGTCAATATTTTTAGCTTCTGAGAAAGTAGAAGTGTGAAAATTTTTAGCAGACAGCATTCCTCCATCAGACATGAGCTTTAAATATCCAGCATTGCCGGCAGGGCCATGCTGGCTTTTATTGAGGGGATTGGTTAGGAAATTATCCTTAAAATATTTAGATAAAGAAGCAAGCTTTTTTTCGTGTTTAACCTTTATGCTTCCAGTTCCCCTAATACATATAGCTTTAAGGTTTTTTGAGCCCATCACAGCGCCAACACCACATCTGGAGCTAATAAAAAGGTTATCATTTACAATAGAGGCATACCGTACTAAATTCTCACCGGCAGGGCCAATTAATGCTATACGCGAATCTTTATTTTCATTTTTTAAAATATCATAAGCTCTAGAGGTTAGCTTACCCCAAACATGTGAAGCATCCCTTATTTCCACCTGGCCGTCTTTTATATAAATATAGCTTGGTTTTTCTGCTTTTCCTCTAATTACTACCGCATCATAACCTGCTTTTTTTATCTCAGGTCCAAAAAATCCAGGGGTAGTGCTTTCCCCTACCAAATTTGTTAAAGGAGATTTTGTAACAACATTATGCATAGCCGTTCCAGGGCAATTAATTCCAGTTATCGGCGAGGTTGAAAAAATGAGAAGATTATTTTCAGAGAACGGATCTAAACCTTTGGGTAGTTCTTTTAAAAGGTAATAAGCGGCCAGGCAAGACCCGCCATAATATTTTTTATAAAAAAGCTTATCTTTCTTCTCAACATTAATTTTCCCAGCAGTTAAATCTATCCTTAATATTTTACCAGTAAATCCATAATTCATATTAATTTATACATAATAACTTGCAATCTGGTTAGAGACTATCTTGTAGCTTTCTTCGTCTTTGTTTACTTCCTCTATTTCCCCTATTATCTTTTTCTCCCTAAAGATGTAAATTCTGTTGGCTAGCTTAATTATTTCTGGCATATCAGAGGATATAAGGATTATTGATTTACCTTCCTCATGGGCAAGGTTGTATATCAATTTGTGGATATACTCTTTTGCTCCCACGTCTACCCCAACGGTAGGCTCATCAAATATTATGATATCGCAGTCTGCTACCAGCCACTTGGAGATGGAAAGCTTTTGCTGGTTTCCACCGCTTAACTTCTGTGCAAGCTGGTTTATAGAAGTTGCCCTTATGTCAAGATTATCTACCATATTTTCAGCATTTTCTATTTCTTTGGCTCCACTTATAAACCTTAGAATACGGGAAGCAATTCTGGGCCAGATGGATATATTTACATTGGTTTTTATGCTGGAGGTTAGAAGAAGTCCTTCTTCTTTTCTGTTTTCTGTTACATAGCCTATGCTATATTTGTACAGGCTATCTGCAA
Source organism: Actinomycetota bacterium (assembly GCA_051744245.1). Lineage (GTDB taxonomy): Bacteria > Actinomycetota > Humimicrobiia > Humimicrobiales > Humimicrobiaceae > M55B165. The sequence continues at coordinate 5,138 of JBNJCV010000060.1, forward strand.
TGGAGCGGGGATTCATCTCTTTGCCTCCCACGTAGACTTTTCCTGACTGTTTCCTGTCCTCTCCTATCAGAAGTCTTGCAAGCTCGGTCCTTCCTGCACCCACCAGGCCATAAAATCCCAGTATCTCTCCTTTAAATAGCTCAAAGGAAGCTCCTTCTGCCTTATATTCTTTGTAGATATCCTTTGCCTCCAATACTATGTTTTGCTTATCCTGAGCCTCAGACTTAAATGCCTCTATTTTTTCTTCCCTTCCTATCATCATCTTAACCAGGTCTTTTCTATCCACTTCAGCTATCTCTTTGGTACCTATTTTTTTGCCATCACGTAAAACCGTTACCTTGTCACAAACCCTAAATACCTCTTCTAGCTTGTGGGTTACAAATAGTATTACAATGCCCTTTTCTTTTAGATCATTTAATATGGAAAAAAGGGTTTTAATCTCTGTCTCTGTAATTGCAGATGTAGGCTCATCCAGCAAAAGTATTTTTGAGTTTGAGGCTAGGGCTTTAGTAATTTCAACCATTTGCTTTTGGGCAACAGAAAGCTCACCGATAGGTTTTGTAGGAGGTATGTCAAGCCCTACCATATCCAGATAGCGCTTGGAGATTTTGTTTATAGCTTTCCAGTCAAGCACAAATCCTGCCCTTTTTTTCATTTTATCCAGCATTATATTTTCTGCTACACTGTATCTGGGAAGGACCTGAAGCTCCTGGTTTACAACGCTTATATCTTTATTAAGGGCGTCAATGTAGTTTTCTACTACCAGCTCATTTCCATTTACATACATTTTCCCTGTATCAGGCTTATGCACCCCGCATATTACCTTAATCAGGGTAGACTTTCCTGCCCCGTTTTCCCCAAGCAATGCATGTATCTCTCCTTGGGAAAACTCTGCTGATACCTTGTCCACAGCTTTAATCCCTGGAAAGGATTTAGATATATTTTCAACTCTTAACATATATACCCCCTACTTTTTTACCTTATTCTTTATTTAAAGTACTCTTCTTTTGCACTGTCTGCTAGATCTATGGCATCATCCCACAATTCCTGTTCAAAAGTATCTATATTATCTTCAGTTATTAGAACACCAAAGGTGTCTATAAATACATGATCCTCTTTTGGCTCTAGACCATCTATTAGGTACTCAAGCAGAAGTGGGGTCACATACCCCTGGCAATATGGGTTTTGGCCAAATGTTCCAGTTATATATCCCTGTTCTATTGCCTTTAGGACTGCAGCATCATCGTCAATCCCCACAAAAGCAATCCTATCATTTTCCTCCTCAGTAAGTATCTGGGCTACAGCAACTGTAGGATTGTATCCTGTGGTAACTATTCCGTCTATGTCGTCTCCCCGTGCTGCTAGAGCATTTGATATTTTCTGGGTACATTCTTCTATAGCTGTCATATCACCTATGGTTTGGACTATCTCAACATCTTCATATTCTGCAACTACTTCCTCAACACCTTCTTTTCTTAAGATAGTGTTGGGGTCTGTTACTACTTCCAGCACGTTTAGTATGCCTCCACTGTAGTCCATAGCCTCGCAAACTTTTTCTGTTGCAGCCTTGGCAGCAGCTTTTACGTCAGTTGCCACTGTAAATGAAGCAGGTGTAGGCTCCTGGGTTTGCGCTCCGTAGTTGCATACATAAACACCCTCGGCTACTACTTCCTTGTACAGGGCATTTGCACCAGATGCATCCAGAGGAAATACCATAAGTCCCTGATACCCCTGTGCTACAAGCGCTTCAACCTGCTCATTTTCTGTAGGCTGATTCCAGTCTGTTCCAATCTGGGAATGAACTTCTACCCCAAAGTCTTCTTTGTGTCTTTCAAGCCCTTTTTTCACAGACTCATAGTAAGGATGAACTGCCGGCCAGTACGAAGCTATCTTGTATTCTTTTGCTGCAGGTTCTTCTGCTTCTGCAGGTTCTTCTGCTTCTGCAGGTTCTTCTGCTTCCTCAGCCGGAGCTTCTTCTTCAGCAACTGGCTCTGCTTGTTGAGCGCATCCAGCTAGTGGTAATACAGTAAATATGGATAGCGCTAACAGGGCCACTAATATTTTAATTATATTGCTTTTCACTTAAATCACCTTTCTTTTTGGATTTTCAATAATATTTTTTAACAAATTGAGCATAACTACATTTTAATCACCTCCAAAATCAATTATTATTCAAGCAACCTTCTCTGATTGTATATATTTCTAATCCTATCAATTCCTACCGCTACAAGGATAAGCATTCCTAAAAATGCTTGCTCCCAGTATACATTGGTACCAACCATAACCAGGCCATTTTTTATCATTACCATAATCCCTGCACCCAACATAAGTCCAAAGGCAGTAATAAGGCCTCCGTTTAGGGAAGTTCCACCTATTATTGCCACTGCAAAAGAAATAATAAGCCAGTTCTGCCCAGTTACAGGAGGAGCTGTTCCCATCCTGGATATATAAAGTACTGCTGCAAGAGCTGCTACAAATCCTGAGAGGGTATGGCTTAAAATTTTTATATTAGAAGAATTAATGCCTGAAAACTTGGCAGCTTCCAGGTTTTCCCCAACTGCAAGTATCCTTCTTCCTGCTATGGTGAATCTAAAAAACAAAAACAGGACTATAAAGGCTAACACTGTAAATATTATAAGGAAAGGTATTCCTGCTATTCTTCCCTTGCCTATAGTGGTAAAAGATAAAGGTATATTTACAAATGAATACCCTTGAGTTAAACCAAAATTTATGCCTGTAAACACAAACATATTAGCAAGGGTTACTATAAATGCATTTATACCAAACTTGGCTGTAATTACCCCGTTTATAGCGCCACAGGCAATGCCTACTACAAGAGCTGCTGCCACTGCCACTGTCCCGTTCATCTCATGTATATCCATAAGATAGCCAGCAGTAATAGTAGCAAGCCCCCCTATTGCTCCCACCGAGAGGTTCATATCTCCCACTACCAATACTATTCCCTGAGCTAGCCCTATAAAGGCATAAAGGGATAAGGTCCTTCCCAGAGTATACATGTTATAAGCGCTAAGAAAGTTTTCAGAGGCAAAGGACAAGACTAAAAATAGTGCCAGTGCCGCAATAAATAAACCAAAGTTTCCGGTAGTCAGAATAGATCTAAAATAGTCTTTTTTGGCCAATTTAAACTCCTTTTTTTCTTTTTTAAAAATTAATTTTTGTTTTGAATTTTATTTTTTGAAATTAAGTTAAAATTCCTCTTAACAAAATTAATATGGTCTTTTAAGCTTTCTACAGCCGTTTTTTTATTCCTGCTTTTTATACCCTCAAATATTTTTTTGTGGTCATGATAAGTATCTACCATAACTCCTGGTATTTCAGTAGTATCAATTAAAATTTCAGAAATACTATATTTTAGTAAAGGAAAAATTACATCAAAATAATTTTTTATAACTTTATTGTTAGTAGAATCTGCTAGCTTATTATGGAATTCATAATCCAGTTTTACAAATTGTTCTTTGTTTTCTTTTTCTACATAAAATTTCGTCAGTTCTAAATTTTCCCTTAAATTACCTATATCCTCCTGCGTAGCATTGTCTATTGCTATATTAACCACAATAGTCTCAAAAATTTCTCTAAATTCCAACAAGTCTGGAATTAGTTTATCATCTGGCCTATAAATTAACCTGGCTGGATTAAAAAAAGAACTTAGTGAAAAGTCCTTTATAAAAGTTCCGATCCCAGGCTTTACCTCAAGAATATCCACCAACTCTAACGCTTGCAATGCCTCCCTGACACTTCCCCTTCCCGTATTATATTTTTTACATAGTTCCTTTTGGGATGGAAGTGCCTGACCTGAAGTTAGGTTGCCTTCTTTAATATCTTTTAATATATGGTCTATAATTACTCTTGGAGTTTTTTCTCTTTTAGACATAATACCTATCATACCTGTAAAACTTCTTTTCAATATAATTAATAATGAGGTTTTTGTCAAACCTTTTTTATGCCATCCCGGAAGAACCTCTTATTATTAACTCTGTTTTCAACACTACGTTTTGCAAATTGGTTACCTTACCTTTTTTATCAATTCTTTCTATTAACAACTCTGTAGCAGTTTTACCTAAATTATAAGTGGGCTGGCGTACACAAGTTACCGGAGGATCGGCTATTCCACTCCATTCGGAGTCATCAAAACCTAATATTGCTATATCCTCAGGAATTTTTAAACCTAACTGCTTTATAGTTTTTATAGCCCCCATAGTTATATCTAAATTGGCAGTAAATATTGCCTCAGGTCTGTTTCTTTCAATAAGTTCTTTGGATAGCTCCAATCCGCTCTTTTTTTTGAAAGTCCCGATTTTTATAAGATCATTATTTACTTTTAAGCCGGAATCTTTTAAAGCACGCAAGTAGCCCTCCAACCTTTGTTTACCTGTAGTTCTGTCTATATAGCCGTTAATGATTGCAATTTTTTTATACCCATTATCTATAAGATGCTTAACTGCCTCATAAGCTCCGTTAAAATTATCAACTATTACTGAATCACATTTCACAGAGTCAATTATCCTATCTATTAATACTAAATTTGTTCCTGTTTTTAAAATATGGTTTATGTAATCTACAACTTTTCCAGTAGGGGTTAAAATTATTCCATCTACTCTATTGGATTTTAAGACTTTCAAATATTTTAATTCCTCAGCGGGATCATCATCCCCATTGCATAAAATTATGTTGTAGCCATATTTTTTTGCTGTATCTTCTACTGATTTTGCAATAACTGAATAAAAATAAGATAATACATTACCGACAATTACCCCGATAGTGTAAGTCTTTTTGCTTTTAAGGCTTCTAGCAATTGAATTAACCTCATAATTAAGGTCTTCAATTGCCTGTAGAACTTTTTTCCTTAATTTAGGGCTAACAAATTTATTATTATTTACAACAGCTGATACAGTTGCACTAGAGACCCCGGCCTGTTTAGCTACATCTTTTTGTGTTACCATTATATTTTATCTATACGTTTAGCTATACGTATAAATATATACCAATTATTTTTACATTGCAAAATATTTTTATAATTTATTTAGGACTAATAGTTATCTTTTATGACTTTAGCAGGATTGCCCACAGCCAAACAATTCCCTGGAATAGAATCAAGCACCAGTGAATGCGCACCAATAGTAGTATTGTTTCCAATCTCTACTGGCCCTAAAATTGTAACATTGGTATATAAATTAACATTATCTCCAATTTTAGGATAGCCTGGTTTCCCATGATGAAAAATAGAATGGCCCAACCCCCCTAAAACTACATTGGAGAATATACTAACGTTCTCCCCTATTTTTACCCCTCTGCCGATTATAACTCCTGCAGTATGCCATATCCTACAGCCAGATCCTATTTCAGAACCAGGATCAATCTCTGCACCTGTAAAGAAAAAATTAATTCTT
>JBNJCV010000061.1:0-10318 GCA_051744245.1 Actinomycetota bacterium
GGGACTGGTAGAGGTGGTGAAATATTACCCGGTCCTCTGACTGGGTTAGGATGTTTAAAAATTCCCTTAGGTTTTGGGCGCGCTGGCCGGTAGGGCTTACTAAAATTAAACAATCCCTGAATACAAATTTCTCAACCTCTTGCTTCTTGGCTGTCATTTTAATCCCGAATCCTTTATAACTTTTTTCAGCTGATCTGCAGAATCCCTTAACCTGTTTTCCTCTTCTTTGCTTAATTTTAGCCTAATAGTTTCCCTTAATCCATCCCCATTAACCACCACCGGTAAACTAAAATATACATCTTCTATGCCTAGATAACCGTCTACCAAGGTGGAAACAGGCAAAATTGAATTTTCATCCCTTAAAATTGAACGGGTAATCCTGGCCAGGGATAAGCCTATCCCGTAAGAAGTTTCACCCTTTTTTTCAATTATCTCATAAGCTGAATTTTTAACCTTTTCAAAAATCCCTTCCAAATCTGTTTCAAGGTTGCAGGTATCATATCGTCTGCACATGGGGCAGTAGTCCCTGAACAATAAACCTCCAATCATTGCCCTGCTCCATATGGGTACTTCACTGTCGCCATGTTCGCCCAGTATATAGGCATGGACATTTTTAGAATTCAGCTCACAATGTTTTGCAATCTCAGACTTAAGCCTTGCAGTATCCAGGGTAGTTCCCGAGCCAAAAACTCTGCTGGAAGGCTTGGATGATAGCTTGTAAGCAGCATAAGACAGTATATCTACCGGATTGCTTACTACCAGTATTATGGAGTCTGGAGAATTTTCCATTATTGACGGTATAATTTTTTTATAAATTTCTATATTGGCCTTAACTAGATCCAGCCTGCTCTCACCTTTTTTCTGCTTTTTGCCTGCTGTTATTACCACCAGGTCAGACCCACCTATATCACTATAGCCGCCTGCAATTATATTAACTGGAGAGGTATAAACCGAAGCATGGGTAAGGTCCATCATCTCCCCTTCTGCCCGCTCTTTGTCCACATCCACAAGCACTATGCTTCTAGCCAGCCCATTTATAAGCAGAGCATAAGCATACCTTATCCCCACATTGCCGCATCCAATTATTGAAACTTTGGGTTTTGAATCTACCATATTGCCACTCCCGTCTATATTTAATATCCTTGATTTAATATTACCAAAAGGATTAATTGGGATACAGCTTGAAAAATTTAAATTCCTCAAAACTCAACCAACGAAACCAAATAATAACAATGGGAATATAATATAGGAATTTTTTAGCAGTCACCCTGTTACTGAAAGTTCTGCCCTTAAAAGGCCTATAGCGATAATATAGGGAGGGAAATCTGGTGTGACCAAATTTTTTTGGAATGGGAAATTATAAAGGAAATGGCTATCTATTACTTTTTTATCTTATTTACCGTAAGTCCTTAATGAGAAACAATTTTTGTGCTTCTGATATTTTCCTATAATTCTTCTTTAAATTTCTTTATCCCAAGTTTTTGCATTAATAAATTAACTCTTTCATAAGCATCCCTTTTCATTCTATCTTCCTCTTCTTCATCTTCAATATCCAAAAACTTTACTAGCCAAGTTGGCCCTATATCATCAACACTGCTAAATTTAGCATAGATTTTCCCTAAACCTTCTTTTACCAGTCTATTAAACTTTACCCCATTAAAAATAAGTGCTAATTCGTTTATGCCTCCAGGATAATTTCTAAAAATAAAGTATATATCATAAGCATCTTTTTCTTTAAACCTTTCCCATATTGCCATACCCTTCATTACCAGAAACGGTATTACATTTGCTAATTTAAAACTTATTTGATTTATAGAACCGTCTGGCATTTGATTTTCCATTGATACTTTTAAATTATTCTTAAAAGCTAAGTCGCATCCCCGGGCTTTTCTTGCATTAATATCCTGTATTTTTTGTGTCCTATGGGACTTCCCCGTACCACCATATTCTCCCGATAAAAAATCTATTTCTATAGTATATATATTGCTATCTTTATCTTTAATAGACCTGGTAAAAATGAATGGTTGGCGGCCTTTTTCATAACCCTTTTTCCTAAGGAGCTCTAGTATAGTCCTGTATGCGTCATTGGATATAGCGTTAGAATCTATTGCAAGATCTATATCTATGCTACCAATGTGGGTCTCTTTTTTATCTTCTATTAAAAAATATGGAACCCACCCACCAACAAGCACTATATTATCCTTGTATTCTCCTAAAATAGTCATTATTTCTACAATGACTGATAAGCAAATATCAACTTCCTTTTTTTGTAATCAATTTTAGTTACCATTTTTCCCTGATTCTCTGCTCAAGGAGAAATTCTGCAGCTTCCTCGCCCCTTCCTTTATAATTAATTAAGTCTAGGTATAATTGAATATCAGAAACTACTACTTTCCCATCTATCTTTTGCAGACCATAGAATATACCTCCATCATAAGGCTCCAATATGGAGACATTTGGCCCTGAATCAACTTTTTTAAAATCCAAATCCTTAGCCAGCTTTCCGCTATTGCCCTGTAAATATAGAAAAACCGTGTTGTACCTTAAAAAAGGGGCTACCAATGACCCCCCAGAAGTAAGGGTGAAGGCATAATTGTTTTTCCGGGAATCAAAGTATTTAGCAATATTATTTTCAATCTTATCAATATCCTGAATTGAGTAATAACTGTTTATATTATTTTTTTTATAGCTGTAATTGTTTGCCCATTCGTTTAGAAGTTTGTTCCATTTTACAAGTTTGAATTTTACTTTCCTGCCCATCTTTACAGGGCTTATATATTCATATTCCAATAACCTGTTCTTAACCAGGGATGCTTGCCCAATAGAGATTTTTGCCTCTGTTGCTAAGTCTTTAACAAACCATAATTTCCCCGGGTTTTGTAAAAGTACTCTTAAAACTCTGCTGGATTTTGAATTAAAAATAGTCTTTAGTGGCCTTGTAGTAGGATAAGGATTCTTCCGGCCTTCAACACTAATATAAATATTATCAAAATTAAAAAAACAATTTCCAGCAAGATCTAAAAATCCTATACTGTTATCCTTGCATATTTTTTGGGAATCTTCTGAAATAAATGTTGAAGCAAAGACCCCATATATGTTTTCCCTGTTTGATATAAATTCCCTGAGCTGGTTAACAGCCATTCTTGCAAATCTTGGTTGCCCGGTAGATTTTACCTCAAATATTATCCTGTACTTAGTTCCATTTCTAGCTTGCACACACATTTGCAAATCAGGAATCCAATTTGCGAAACTTCCCTCTCTGCAAGCAATAGCTTCTAGAATTTCAACAAAATCTATAGAATTAAATATTTCTTTGGCTATTCTTTCAATTTTATTAGTTGTTTCTTTTTCACTAATCATAGTTTCATTATTATTAATAGTTTCAACGTTTGTTGAAATTATATCATTTAATGAAACTTAATCAACTAGATTTAAATCATTTTATTAATTTTTTGCCTGTTTAATATTTCTGGCTAGGCTTTATACAGTAATAATCTTTCATATAAAAAAGAGTTATCAAGGTTAAGTGATTGTAATTTTATTCAGTTATAAATTCTACCTTTTTCTCAATTCTTTCCAGCTCTACTATATGATATGGAGAACTTAATGCCTGGGTTACAATATCAGAGGGATCCGGCACTATTTCCTTGACATATACATTTAAATTTTCTTTTGTTTCCACAATTTCATTTACCTTTATTTCAAATCCTCCTGTAGACTGTTCACCCTGAAAAACTGCAATTACCATATTTTGATTAAAGTCCACCTCTGCTGCATTTCCTTCTCCTATTTTATCCCACACTTCCTTGAGCCTTTCTTCATCCTTTATAACATAATAGGAAGGCTCTACCTGCTGACTGTTATAGCCAGCCGCTAATGTTTCAAATTCGATATTTTCTCCTGTTTTTTCTCCTGCGCATCCTGCAAATATAACAGGCAGCAAAAACAGTATTAAAAATATGGCCATAATTTTAATTTTCATTTTCCTCTCCCTCCAAAAATTTAATTACCTCTACAAGTTTTGCTAAATTCCAGACTTCTGTAGGGGCATAATTTATAATATAGTTGTCAATTGCAATCCTTGCCCTTCCACTGCTCCCCTCAGGGGCAAAAGACTTATTTGCCTTCTGGCTGTTTGAAAAAACAAACCACGTGTACCGCTTATCATGCTTTAATCTGGGAAGCATGTGAGTAAATTCGTCATCTACTATAAAGCTTACCTTATCACCCAAAAATTCATCATCCGTATTATTGACATATCTTCCTTCTATTACCGCTTTTCCTGAAAACTCAACTGTAGCTGAGTATTCTTCCTCTTCCGGATAACCTGATGGCCCAATTTTTATATTTTCAATCCTCATTCCTGCAACTAAATCCCCTACTTGGGCTTCCCTGGCATCAAAAACATTATCAGCTTCCACAATCTTGGTTCCGTTTTCTATATTTTCAGCCTCCTTTTCTGTTTCCAGGCTTTCTACATTGCAACCAAAACCAATAACAGAAATTAATATAGCTATTATAAATATAAATATTTTAATGGCTATGTTCATGAATCTAGAACGCATGTTTTATTTTAATAGAAACTGTTGGCTATTCCAGGTAGCCTTAAATTATGGCGGGCAGGAGGCCCGCCATAATAACTTTATCTATTCAACACTTAACATGTAAATTATTGCCCTGGCCTGCTTATCCTGATTGACTATTATTCCTACTTCAACACCCAGCGGGATTTCACTCAAGCTAACTTCCTTTATGTATTCATTCTCGCCGTTATCTCGCACGACTACTGTAATGTAAGCTTTGTAATTTCCAGCTAGAGCCAAATTAGGGTCTACTTCCTGCTCATTGGGCTCATTTATCAGCTGCTCGATTGTAATGGTGTTGCTTCCGGTATCCACAGACTTAAGTATTGCATTTACGAAAAATTCATTTTCCGGATCTGGCTCCTGTATGCTGGCCTGTGAAGCCGCATCTATAAAAATCTGGTATATAATACTAACTGCTTTGCCATTCTCGATCTTTATCCCTATCTCGGAACCTGCGGGAATCCTATCCAATGAAATCTGCTTCTGGTACTCTTCTTCAGAACCATCTTTTTTTATTAGTATGCTATTTACCACTTTGAAGCTTTCTGCTAACTTTACCTCAGGGCCTACTTCCTGCTCATTGGGCTCATTTATCAGCTGCTCGATTGTAATGGTGCTGCTTCCGGTATCCACAGACTTAAGTATTGCATTTACGAAAAACTCTTCGCCTGGCTCAACCTCTTCTGCAGGCTCTGTTTCCTGCTTCTGTTCACCTTTTTCCTCTTCTACAGCTTCCTCTTTTGCTGGCTCCTGGGTTTCTTCCTCTCCAGCTGCCTCTGTCTCAACTGCTTCCTCTTCTTCTGTCACTCCTTCTGGCATTTTAATGCAACCGCCCAAAAGCACTGCGGCCACCAAAAATACTGCAATTATTGCTATCGATATTTTGCTACATTTTTTTACTAACATATTTTACCTCCTTTCGATTCCAGGATACATATTATAAAGGCTATATTTTTAATATCAACTAATTTTTTGACTGTCTTTGATATGAATAATAGTATACGTGGCTAATGCTGTTCCCAGAATTAAACCTGCAATAACATCAGTTGGCCAATGTACTCCCAGATAAAGCCTGGAAAACGAAATTAACAATATCATGATAATAACTGCAGTAAAGCCTGCTATTTTTTTATATTTTCCGCCAATGAAAAGAGAAATTACATAAAAGGAAAATATATAAAAAAAAGATCCCACTAAGCTATGTCCGCTCGGAAAACTATACCCGCTAGCAGTAATTAGGTGATCTGCAATATCTGGCCTGGGCCTGTTTATGAGCAACTTAAATAAATTCAGGAAAGCATCGCTTACAACAATAGAAAGAAAAAAAATAAACAATAAACTAACCATCCTGTCCCTGTTGATTTTTGCAAATATTATGATGCTGAAACCTGCAATCACCTGCCAGTTTCCCATAAAGGTTATAAAGACCATAAATGGTGTAACAAATTCATTTCTTAAGCTCAAAATTGATTGAAGTATCCTCTCATCAAAATTCTGTATTTCCCCTTGCATGAATAGAAAAAATAAGGAAAGCACTAGAAAAGAGAGAATTAAAACAAGTGAAGCCCCTATTAAAAAAAAATTAATTTTAAGCATTTTCATTTTCTGGCGGAGGAGGAGGGATTCGAACCCTCGAGGCGGGCTTAACACCCGCCTAACCGCTTAGCAGGCGGCCCGTTTCAGCCACTCACGCACTCCTCCGTAACTGGCATTTGTATATAATAACAGCTATTTTTTAAAAAATCATTACCCTTTATGGCAGCGCCCATATATTTTAATACAATTAAAATTATTTTTAAAATCTAATAATAGAATCCTTGAGGAATAAAGCTTAAGATTATAAAATGATAATCTGTTGAAGGAAGTGATAGGAATGAATAACAAGAAAAAAAATAAAAAAGAAGAAAAATATACAGACAAAGATTTGCCTGTAACAGATGAAGAACTGCCAGAAAAGGACGTAAAAGAAGAAGACTTTCCGGATGAAGGCGAAGAAGAATTTTTTGAGTACATTGAAGAAAAAGACGAGGATTAGCGTATACCTTGCATAAGCTAAGAAGTTTAGTTTCAAGCATAAACAATAGAGGTTATAAAGCATATAAGAAAATAAGGGGTGTGTATAATTTTCCCGACTTTACCCTGTACATAGACTATGTACAGGGTGATCCTTTCGCCTCACCCTCCAAGTTAAGGATTAGGGTCCCCCAGGCCAAAGCAGGCTTCGGTTATGAGCTATTTAAAAATAGATCTAGAAAAATTGCCCTGGAGGACTATATTACCCGCTGTTTTTCAAAAGCTATTAAAAAAGAATCCGGGGGAAGAAAAGGCAGTGGAAAATCCGGATTGATTAATATAGATTGCGGAAAGCAAGAAATACTCCAGCGGGCATCTTGCAGGGTGGAAAAAAGCTATGTGGAAGCAAGGTTTTACTGTGGGCTTCCCGCCAGGGGAAGAAGAATTTTAGCAGACAACTGCCTGGTAATGTTAACAGAAGAAATACCAAAAATTGCCAGCTCTTCCCTCTTCTACGGCAGCCTGGACCAGAAGGAAGTAAAACAATTTGTAGAAACAGCAGAAGACCAGGATTATTTGAGAAACTTGCTAAAAGAAAAGAAATTAATAACTTTTATAAAAAACAGCTCCATACTTCCCAGAAGGACAGGAATAAGCGACAAGCCCCTTCCTGAAGATAAAGCAGTCTTATTTAAATCTCCCCCTGAACTGGAAATTGAGCTTAAAGCCCCCAATGCGGGAAAAGTAAAGGGAATGGGAATACCTGAGGGCATCTCCCTTATAATAGGGGGCGGTTTCCACGGCAAAACAACCCTGCTTTCAGCCATACAGAGAGGTGTATATAACCATATACCAGGAGACGGCAGGGAATATGTGGTAACCGTAAAAGGAGCAGTAAAGATAAGGGCAGAAGAAGGCAGGAATATACAAAAAGATGACATATCACCATTTATTTCCAACCTTCCCTTTGGAAAAAACACGGAAAAGTTTAGCACGGCAGATGCTAGCGGAAGCACATCCCAGGCAGCAAACATAATTGAAGCCCTGGAATGCAGGGCAGATCTTCTCCTTTTAGATGAAGACACTTCAGCCACTAATTTCCTGATAAGAGATGAGATAATGCAAAAAATAGTGGCTAAGGAGAAAGAACCCATTACCCCTTTTATTGACCAGGTAAGAAACATTTATGACAAATTCAGGACATCAACAGTCCTGGTTATGGGAGGTGCAGGCGACTATTTTGAAGTTGCAGACAATGTAATCCTTATGGATTCATATCTGCCCCATATTGTTACCAGCGATGCCAAAGATATAATAAGCAAAAGAAAAGATGTCAGAAAAAAAGAATCCCCACAAACTTTTAAGGATATAACAAAAAGGATACCTCTAGCTTCCAGCATTAATCCCTATAAAGGCAGAAAGAAGAAAATCAAATCAAGGGGGCTGGACAATATCATGTTTGGTTTTGAAAAGATAGACCTCTCTTCTGTGGAACAAATAGTTGATCCAAGCCAGGTAAACTCCATATCAAATATTATAAGCTATGCTTTATATAAAAAATACTTTGATGGAGAACATACAATTTATCAAGTTTTAGGCAAAGTATTTGAAGATATCAAGAAAAATGGCCTAGAAGTAATATCACCTTTTAAGAACCAGCATCCCGGAAGTTATGCCTTGCCCAGGATATTTGAAACTGCAGCAGCTCTAAACAGGTTAAGGAGCCTGAAAGTCAAGCAGAAAAACGGCTAAATCTGGCAAGCATTTATACACGCAATTCCCTTTAATTATCTCTAGGGAGATACAAAACCTATATGATAAGGCTCACCTGTAAAGCTCTTCAAGAAGCTTTTTTGCTGCTTCCTCTGGCCCTTTCATTTCAAAATTCTTAATTCCCAGCCTGGTCCTTATCTGCCCAACTTTAATATTATTGTCGAAAAAAGCCTTAAAGTACTTCTTTGCCAAGCTTTCGTGCAAACCCTTATACTGTGGCGGACCAAATATATTTGCAAAATATGAATGGGTCAAGCCCACTGAGGTAGTAGTGCCCTTGCTCATTACATTTCCTTCCCTAAAAATATTTAAGGCTTCCTCATAATCATTAAAATATTCAATAACGGGATGGTCATCATCTATACTCTCATAATTATTTGCATATAAGATATTGTCAATATTCCACCCATTTAAAACATTATCAATTGTGGTAACCGGGAGGACAATCCTTGAGTTGGTAAGGTTAGGGCTCATAATAATTGCCCTATCCACCTGGCCAAAAGCATATCCTGGTGCCAGGTCATCCAGCCGCAGGAAAGCTCCGATCTCGGTTCCATACCCTTTTATGCTGTTTCCCTCTATATTTATGGATCCCATATCATCAGCAATAATGGTCATATCCCTAATATATTCTTCCCCTAAAATCCGGAAAGCTTCCAGGGTTTCAGACTTTCCAGCTCCCGAATCACCAATCAATATAATATTTGAACTTTTGCCATTATTTAATAATATATTCACCATGGCTCCGTGGAAGGGAAGCCTTCCCCGCTTCATCATTTTGATGTTATGCAAAGTTAGAACCATTTTTTTAAGGTACCCGAAATATCCGAACCTATCTTCGTTTGGCGCCGCCGCAACCAATAAATCATCTTCTTCATCATCAAAAAAAACGGTAGGGAAATTCCCAATATTATTAACTGAATCCAGCTCAACTCCAAATAAATATATCGCATCAGGCTTATTTTCAAGCTCAGAATCCTCTACCAGCTCAAATAGGTTGCATAAGGAAAAACCCAGCTCAAAGAATCTCTGATGAAAATAAATGTAAATATTTAAAGGACCAACCTTGGCAGGATAACATAGCCACTCACCTGGACTGATATCTACCAGATCTATGGGGTTTACATCAATTTTTTCGAATCGCCCTGTCCTTTTATTCATGGGTGGATTTAAAACCAATGGAGGGTAGAGCAAGGTTTGTCTCAATATTGGTATATTTTTTAACTTTGCTAAATATTTATTTGGAAAGTTAATTTTTTTGGGCAATGCAATTCCTGCTACCTCCGAGC
Source organism: Actinomycetota bacterium (assembly GCA_051744245.1). Classification (GTDB taxonomy): domain Bacteria; phylum Actinomycetota; class Humimicrobiia; order Humimicrobiales; family Humimicrobiaceae; genus M55B165. The sequence goes on from JBNJCV010000061.1 coordinate 9,662, forward strand.
CCGCCCTTACCTGCCGGTATACCCTGGGGTGCTTGCCGCTGATATTCTCCTGTATGTCCCGGTAAGTACCCCTTATAAGATGGGTCAGTTTTTCAACCGTTTCATTAAAAGTCCTGTATGGTCTTTTATCCACCTTTTCAATGTCAGAGCTGCAAACTACAAACCTGTCATAATCCCGCCAGAAATTATAAAGGTATTCTACAAACTCATTTAACAGATTCTTGTTCTCTAAAAAAACCCTGGACTCCTTATATAAATTAGAGACTAGATTAGATTCTATCTTGGTTAAAGCCTTCAAGGTTTCAGCTAAGTTTTGCACTCCCTTCTCATTGACCTGCTTATTTTTAAAAATGCCAAGAAGGGGTGAGCTCTGGCGCTTTAATTTTTTTATGCACCTTTTTAAGATCTCCAGAAATAATTTGCTCCCCACCAGCTCTTCCGGGGTTTCACAAATTCTCCTCTTTATCTTAATGACTACTTTCCTGTCAAATATCTTATGAGTATAAATATCCATGTTACGTCCAAAACCTATTTTAACAAATAAATGGCGCGCCTGGGAGGATTCGAACCCCCAACCTTCGGATTCGTAGTCCACTGCTCTATCCAGTTGAGCTACAGGCGCACAGCTAAGGTTAATTCCTATAAATTTATAACAAA
>JBNJCV010000062.1:0-9938 GCA_051744245.1 Actinomycetota bacterium
CCTTAAAAAAACCCCGTAATCTTTATCAATAAAGCAGATGTCCTGGCTTTGGGGTTTTTCTGCATTCGGAAGTTTTCTGTTTGCCGCAATTTCCCTTACTTTCTTTTTACGGTAATCTGCTAATGGAAATATTATGTTCTTTAGATGCTTTTTCCTGATAGGGTATAAAAAATATGTTTGGTCTTTTTTTCTATCCTTTGCTTTACTTAAAAAATAGCTCCCTTCTCTCTTTACTATTTTTGCATAATGCCCGGTGGCCAAACAGTCAAATCCTAGAATAAAGGCTTTTTTTAACAGGATGTCAAACTTTAAAAATTTGTTGCACTCAATACATGGATTCGGTGTTCTGCCTCTTAAATATTCCTTTACAAAATCCTCTATAACTAATTTTTTAAGGTACCTGGAAAAATCAAAAACATAATGCTCAATTCCCAATTCATAGCAAACCCGCCTGGCATCTTCTACGGCCTCCCGTCCACAACATTTGGGCTTTCTGCTATTTCCAGACTCTATTCCCAGACACATGGTAGCGCCTGCTACCCTGAAACCAGCATGCTTTAATAGGAGGGCAGCAACAGAAGAATCTATTCCTCCACTCATGGCTACTAATACTTTTTTCATACTGTTAAATTTAAGAAAATCAGGTTTTGATTTGCCCTTAATACCTGGGGGAGATATATCTTATTTTTTTAACTACCTCTACCAGCTTATCAAGGGCAAAATCTATATCCCTTTCAGTGGTAAATCTACCCAGACTAAATCTCAGGCAACTCCGGGCTAAATCTTCCGGTACCTGCATGGCTTTTAAAACATGGGATGCCTCTATGCTTGAAGAAGAGCAGGCAGAGCCAGTTGAACAGCAGATCCCTTCTGAATTAAGACGGACTACCAATGCTTCCCCCTCTGCATACTTTATAGATACATTGATATTATTGGGCAACCTTTTATCAAGGTGTCCATTTAATTTTACCTTTTCCAACCTTTCAAGTATTCCTTCCGTCATTTTTTTTTGCAGATACCTTAATCTTTCAGTTTCCTCATCCATCTCTTCCAGGGCAATTTCTGCAGCTTTTCCCAACCCGGCAATACCCGGGACATTTTCCGTAGAAGCCCTCCTGCCCCTTTCTTGTTCTCCCCCATCCATAAAAGATTTTAATCTTGTTCCTTTCCTTATGTATAACAGGCCCATGCCTTTAGGTCCGTACAGTTTATGGGCTGAAGCACTTAGAAGGTCTATTCCCAGTTCATCTACATTTACCGGAATATGGCCGAAAGTTTGAACAGCATCAGTATGCAAGTAAATCCCCTTTTCCTTAGTAATCCTGCTAATATTTGCTAGAGGCTGGATTGTGCCTACCTCATTATTTGCATGCATTATAGAGATAAGGATAGTATCCTCAGTGATGGCTTCTTTTATCTCGTTAATATCTACCAATCCCTCTCCATCTACGGGAATATAAGTAATATTAAACCCCTGTTCTTCTAAAAACTCACATGGCTTTAAAACTGAATGGTGTTCTACAGAAGAAGCTACTATATGATTTCCCCTTTCCTTATTGGCATACGCTATACCTTTTATGGCTGTATTATTGCTCTCTGTTCCTCCACTGGTAAAAATAACTTCCGAGCTGTCTGCCCCCAGATATCCTGCAATTTTTTCTCTTGCCTTTTCCACTACCCTCCGGGTTTGTTGCCCATAAGAATGAATAGAAGAAGGATTTCCAAACTTCTTGGAAAAATAAGGCAGCATTGTATTTATCACTCTTGGATCACAAGGGGTAGTAGCTGCATAATCTAGGTATATTTTTTTCTCCATCTCTTTTCCCAAAATATTTGCTCATATAAATCAGGCTTTTTCTGCTTAGCGGCCTGTTAGAAAACCTCGGTAGACAGGTAACGCTCTCCAGTATCAGGCAAAATTGTAATAATTAATTTACCTTTGCTCTGCTTTCTTTTTGCAACTTGAATTGCCGCCCAGGCAGCTGCACCTGAAGAAATACCGGCCAGTATGCCTTCCTCTGTTGCCAATCTCTTTGCAGTGGTGGAAGCATCTTCATTTTTTACTTTTATTATTTCATCAATTAAGCCTGTTTCTAAAACTTCGGGTATAAAACCTGCACCAATTCCCTGAATCTTATGTGGCCCCGCATTTCCTCCAGACAGCACAGGGGAATCATGTGGTTCTACTGCAATAACCTTAAAGCTGGGTTTCTTTTTCTTAATCACATCAGCAATTCCGGTAATAGTCCCCCCGGTGCCTACCCCGCTAACCAGGATATCTATTTTCCCATCTGTATCCCTCCAAATTTCTTCTGCCGTGGCCTTTCTATGTATTTCGGGATTAGCAGGATTCTTAAATTGCTGGGGGATAAATGCATTGCCTATTTCCCTGGCCAGCTCCCCAGCCTTTTCTATAGCCCCTGCCATTCCTTCACTTCCCGGCGTTAGAACCAATTCTGCTCCAAATGCTTTAAGCATTTTCCTCCGTTCAACGGACATGGTATCAGGCATGGTAAGTATCAGCTTGTACCCTTTCACTGCTGACACAAAAGCTAAAGCAATTCCTGTATTTCCGCTGGTAGGCTCAATAATAGTTGTGCCCTCCTTTATCAATCCCTTTCTTTCTCCATCTTCTATCATAGAAATTCCAATCCTGTCCTTAACACTTGATAAGGGATTAAAAGATTCCAGTTTTGCGACCAGTACTGTTTTCAATTCCTTTGATATTTTATTAAGTTCAACCAAAGGGGTATTGCCTATCAGTTCTGTGATGTTTTTTGAAATTTTCATTATTCTCCTATCGTGATAATGTAATAATAAATTATTAAAGAAAGCTTGCTTAACTTCTTACCCTGGAATTTTTTAAAATTCTTAACATCAACAATCCTGTTTCTACCATTGACAACTTTAATTTTCTTTATCAATAAATGGCCTATTGAATTTTAAAATACCTTGCTTACAATGTTTTAATATCTTTTTTATGGCATAAACTACATTCCCCATTACATTCACTGGGTATAGAAACCTCTTCTACAGGTTTTTTCTCCTTTTTGCTTCCTGCAAACTTTTCTGGCTCATCTATAAAGGTCTGCCTGCAGGCAGCACAATCAAAATAAAATATTTTGCCGTTAAATTTATAACAATAGGGAGTTGTCTTTTTTACCCTAGCATTACAAACAGGGTCCCTTATTATGCCCCACATCATCAATAACACCCTCTCCCATAAAATTTGATGATAATTGCTGTTATAAAATAATTACTACTAATACTATAAAATTAGTATGGATTAATTGCAAGCATTTCTTTGGCTATCTTGTTATATTTATTGAAGTGCTTTTTGGTCCAGGATTATTGAATATTCTTTGAAGTCATAAAGATTCTGATTTTCCTAATTTAAAGGTTTTAGCTATCCACAAAGCAATATAAATTTAAATAGCACCACTATATTTTTCATTCATTTATACATTATACCTATTTAAATTTATAAATTCACTAACCTAAAAAAATAGAATATCTATAATTTGTTCAATTATTGACTTCTATTTAAGGATGGGTGCTTTTTTAACTAATTTTGTATTTCTCCACCAATTGCCTAAACCGCCCCATTGTTCTTTTTCAGTAAAGGAAAAACCTATTATTAGCAGGATTAATAAATATACAACGTGTTCATCCAATAAAAAAAAGTTATGCTCTTTTGGGATTACCGCAGACCACATTAAAACCATTAGTAATGACCCTGCAATTGAAGCTAATCTTAAGCCTATCCCTAATATTAATGTTACTCCTAGAAATAATAAACAAAGCATAAAAAGCCAGTCAATAATTCCAAGGCCGCCTATACTATTATAAAGGGGGGCTAAAGGCCCTGCTGACCCAAACTTAAGGAAACCAGCAGTAGGCGATCCTCCTGCTATCCAAGCATCTTTTGCCTCAGTTGTATAGCCTAACCCAAAAAGCTTATCCAGGAATGGCCACAAAAATAATAATCCTAGTGCCCATCTTAGCAATGCTCTTACCACCTTCATAAAATGCCTCTCTTCCTATTATGGCTTGTAAATATATTATTAATGCTATTAATTATATTAATATTATTAAATTAGTAATATAATAAACCAAAATATTTATAAATTCAACTGAATTTTTATAAATTTTATAAGGTAATAATTATAATTAGTAACAATTTCTACATTAATTATTTATATCTATCTCAGAGGAAATTCCATTAATCCTTCAGGCAAAATAATTGCATGCAGTGCAATTTAAAGAATTATATTTTATGTAATTAAATTATGTAAATAAGCCATTTACGGTATGAAATTATTCAATTTTTAAGCGAAAAAGTTAGATGGTTTGTATTATAAGGTTTGGGAAAAACTGGACGGGAAATTGAAATTGTTAGAAAATAACCTAACCATACTAGAGTAATCCTTCTATAATTATATCCATATATGTAAATTGCTTTGCATTATAAGGCGGTATTTAGAAAGTGCTTCTATTTACTTAGCTGCTTTTGTTTCTCATAATGCCTATCTACTAAATCCTTTAGAGTATACGAGTTTAGAGTTTCCAGACATTTAATGCTTAATTCTTCCCAAATTTCCTGGGTTACACAGCCATCATATCTTGGACAGATATCAGGATTACATACACATTCTACAAAATCTATAGGCCCTTCTACAGCTACAATAATTTCGCCCAACTTTATCTCTTCAGGCGGCTTAGCCAAGAAATAACCTCCATGTGCGCCCCTTGTGCTCCCTATCAAACCAGCAACCTTCAAAGGTATTATAAGCTGGTTTAAATATTTCTGGGATATATCCTGAGCTTTGCTTACTTCTTTTAATAATGTTGGACCTTGCCCATACCTTATTGCAAATTCTAACATCATCCTGGTGCTATACCGCCCTCTTGTAGAAATTTTCATTTATTTACCACCTGCTATACATTATTTTTTTAATTAAAATAATATTTTAAGTATATTACATTTTTTATAGTATATTATTGTAAAAATATTATCAAATATGCAGAGCATTTTGCTGAATACCTATCCTTTATTTACTATCTGCTTAACTGAACTGACTTGTTCCACTATAAAACTTATTACCCGCATTTATAGGGTTTAGTTTGAAAATAACTGTATACATAACTTGTCCTTCGGGGTGATATTGCTATAACTTAGCAGCACCAGCCAATAGCTAGGCTAAAAGAATATTAAAATAAAAGACATGTTTTTAATATGCTCACTCTTTTTTAGCTATAAACAGTTTGAAAATATCACCGAAAGCCAGATTTTCTTCCCTTACTATTTCCATTCCCGCTCTTTTTATATTCTCCCCGGTATCCCTGTTTATGTTTACTCCTGTTAAAAACCTTACTAGGGGATTAAGTAAATCCTGCACGAAGGCAGTCAGCCTTCCCTGGCTCCTAACATGTTCGATCATAACTGCTTTTCCTTCAGGCCTTAACACCCTTCTGATTTCTTTAAGCCCTTTTACCGGATTGGGGACAGAGCAGAAAACAGTGCTAGTTATAACATAGTCAAAACTGTTAGGGCCAAAAGACATATTCTCTACATCCATAGGGGTTAAAACAATATTTTTTCTATTGGAGCCAGAAAGTTTTTTGCGTGCCTTTTCAAGCATGCCTGTTGAAAAATCTATGCCTGTAACTTCGGCCTTACGGTGGTAATAATCAATGTTTTTACCGGTGCCAATTCCTACATCTAAAATTTTTCCTTTAAGGGGCGAGAAATATTTTTTCCTAAGCCTGGAATAAATTAAACGCTCCAAAGGAAATTCCACAAGATCGTATAACCTTGCATTACGGTCATATTTTTTTTGTGATTTCTTATTTTGTTCCATTTTCACCATCCTACAATTGCCTGATTTTTTATCCCCTCTGTTATAAATATGTTTCAATATCTGGTACAGCTTTCTATTGCAAAACTACTCATTAAACCTCTGGCAGGTTGCTTTCTCAATTATTAACCCATTCATTCATGATTCCCATGCGGTAACCTTCGATATCCAGGGTTACATAAAGATAACCCTATTTTTTAAACTCACAGACTACCTCTTCTATTAAGCTTTTTTCTAAAAACTTCCCAAATTCTTTACTTTTGACTTCTATCCTTGCTATGCTGCCATGATGTCTCACCCTTACCTGGGTGAATCCTTTATCCAGCAAGAATGTTTCCAGGCGGTCAATAATTTTTAACCGCCGGCCGGTTTTTTTATCCCATAAGCTATCCTGCTCGCAAGGCAAGAGAAGAAGGCCTATCCCAGCCTTCAAGCCCCATTTCCCTGGATAAAACCCTTATTTCCTGTTTGCCCAGATGGCAATCTTTAAGGGGGCTCTTTACCCCTAACTGCTGGGAAGCTTTAGAGCCTGGCCTGTAATCTGCTGTGTCATCGCAGTTCTGCCCATCCACTACAGCAGCTATATTATATTCCCCGGCTGTTTCTATTATTTTCCCAAACTCCTCACTTTTACAATAATAGCATCTAAGCCAGCCATTGTTTACAAACCCCGGATTTTCAAGTTCGCCTTCAACCACCACATGCTCTATTCTGTATTTTTTGGTAAATTTTAATGCCCTTTCCATATCCCGCCGTGGAAAAGAGGGTGATTTTATGGTTATAGCTAAACTATCATGTACAGCGCTATCCTGTCTTTTACGCTTCCCCCAGAATTGAGTGATTCAAGCTTTACATATAAAGTTGATTTTATTCCTTCTGTTATCCAATTAAGCTTAACCAGAGGGGTTTTACCAACTGCTTCAAGTACATTATTTAATTCTTTTCTCATAACCTTACTCCCTGCAGCCTCAATGCATCATGCAAAAGACTGTTTCCGTCACACTGGTAACAGTGGTTTTCATCACCCGCGGGAATACCAGAGTTTTTTACAATATCCGAAGCTTCCAGGATAGTATCCACGAACCAGCTGCCCACCGGCGGGCGGTGGCCTTCAAACCTTGATCCTGGATTGGGTGACCACACAAAGGGAACCACATTGGCTCCCAAGCTGGTAACTTTCCTGACTCCTTCCAAAAATGTTTTTTTGGTTTCAAGCCCCATAACAAATACGCCATACACATTCCCTTCGCCAAATATTTTAACTGCAGTCTCTATGGACTTCAGAAAACCATGGTGGCTGGTACTTTTAGACTTGCCGGGGCAAATTGCCTTATACAAATCCTCATCCCATATTTCCATTGAAAAGCCAATTGCTCCAATGCCGGTATTGTAATACCTTTTAATTTCATCCTCTCCCTTCGGTGGGGAAGGAAGAATGGTCCCCGGAATGCGGTCAAAACCGGTGTGGTCCTTTATTGAATTTACAATATCAGAAACCAATTCAATTTCTTTCTGGTGGCTAAAGCATCCACCCGTAAGCAGGACATGCTTCACCATGCCTTCAGAGAATGCTTCCCCGGCTACTTTACCTATATCTTTTATTTCTTTTTTCTTGAGCACAGATTTATAAGTTTTAAAAGTTGAATTAAGGTTGCAGAAAAGGCATTGCCTGCCTTTGGCAAAATGGCTGCAATAGTTCTGGTAGCAGAAAAAAAGGCAATCCTGGCCCCCAATCTGCCCAATTTTAACCATATCCTGGTTGCTGTCAGTCTTTTTGCTATAATATTTGGGCCTTAAAATCCATTCCACTCTACATATATCTTTTTCCCCATAACCCAGCATCAGGCCTTCCTGGGCTAAATAAATCTTATACGGAGATGCACTGTTTTTCCTGAACTGCACAGTGGTTCCGTCCGGCAGCACAAAATCATCCGGAAGAAGCATCTGGGCATGGTCTTCAAAATCCCAGCCAAAAAGGCCATGGTTTTGCTCCTTATATACCTCACCTACTCCTGTGAGGGCCTGGGGGCTGGCCTGTATTCCTTCCGCCAGCAACTCTGCTTTAATTTTTAAATACTTATATCTATCCATTTTATGTACCTCCAAGTTAATTTTTTTACCCCACTGCCTTGCTTAATGCCTGCCCGATATCTTCCTTCAGGTCCTCCAGGTCTTCAAGCCCAATAGAGAGACGGATATAATCCTCAGTTACTCCAGTTTGGGCCTGCTCCTCAGCAGTCAGCTGCTGGTGGGTGGTTGAAGCAGGATGGATTACCAGGCTCTTAGCATCACCAATATTGGCCAAGTGGGAAAGAAGATTAACCGAATTAATAAATTTTTTTCCTGCCTCCAGACCGCCTTTAATTCCAAAACCAATTAAGGCCCCGAATTTCCCTTGTAGGTATTTTTTGGCCAGATGGTGGCTGGAGTGGTTTTCAAGCCCGGGGTAATTTACCCAGTTAACTAAGGAGTGGTCATTTAAGAATCTTGCCACACCCAGGGCATTCCGGGAGTGTTTTTTTACCCTCAGGGGCAATGTCTCCAGTCCCTGCAAAAATAGGAAGGCATTAAAAGGGCTCAGGGCAGTTCCCAGATCCCTCTGTAGTTGCACCCTGGCTTTTATAATGAAAGCAATATTGCCCATATCCGGGAAATTGCCAAAAGCCTCCCAGTATTTTATTCCATGATAGCTGGGGTCAGGCTCTGTAAACTGGGGGAATTTCCCATTTCCCCAGTTAAAGTTCCCCGAATCAACAATCACTCCGCCAATAGAGGTGCCATGCCCTCCAACAAACTTGGTAGCGGAAATAACTATGATATCAGCTCCGTAATCAGCAGGAGCAACCAGTCCCACACCCACAGTATTATCTATAACTAGGGGAATCCCTGCCTCATGGGCAATACTGGCCAATTTTTCAAAGTCAGGGATATCTAGTTTAGGGTTGCCTATAGTCTCTGCATATACAGCCCTGGTCCGGGGATTTATGGCTTTCCTGAACTCCTCCGGTTTCTGTGAATCAACAAATTTTACTTTCCTCCCCAGCCGGGGAAAAGTGTAGTGGAACAGCTGATATGTTCCTCCATAAAGGTTGTTGGCAGCAACTATTTCCTCTCCCGGCTCGGTAATAGTAAGCAGGGCTATAGTCTCTGCAGCCTGTCCCGAAGCCACTCCTAGCGCTCCCGTACCCCCTTCAATAGCAGCCATCCTTTGCTCAAAGACATCATTAGTGGGATTCATTATCCGGGTATAAATATTTCCAAATTTTTTTAGGGCAAAAAGGTCTGCTGCATGCTGGGTATCCTTAAAAACAAAAGATGTAGTCTGGTAAATAGGCACAGCCCTGGCCCCGGTAGCAGGATCTGGCGTTTGTTGTCCCGCATGTAATGCTATGGTATCTATCCTTCTTTTTTTAGGCATCTTATTTCCTTCCCCTGTAAATTTTTTAAACAAAAACATAATCCAGTCCACCAGCTATATGTGGTACATCAACGGCTGGCTTTTTTGCTTGTTTTTATGTTTTTCGGCCAGATCCTCTAGACTCTCTGAATCCAGCATATCTATAATTTTTTCACTTATTCTGCTCCACAGCTCCCTGACTGCACAGGAATCAGCCCGGTCGCATTCCTGGGGCCGGCTTACGCAATCCACCAGGTCCAGGGGACCCTCCAGGGCAGTAACTATCTCATTTACGGTTATCTTAGATGGTTCCCTGGACAGGGCATACCCCCCATAAGCTCCCCGGCATGATTTTACCAACCCTACTGTCTTAAGCCTGGGTATTATTTGTTCAAGATATCCTTCAGAAATAGACTGCCTCCGTGCAATATCCCCTAGTAGCATTAAACCCTTGCCATAGTTTAAAGCAAGCTCCAGCATAAAGCGGGTGCCATACCTCCCTTTGGTAGATATCCCGATCATATATATCTCCTTATATCCTACTATTCTTATATTATTTATATATTTAGTAAGGATTATAGTAGTTTAAGATGCAATGTCAAGCTAAAGGGGGCTTTTTAGAAATTGGCACCTTATTCAAATACGGGAAATTAGGGTAATATAAACATACTCTGATTTTTTGT
>JBNJCV010000063.1:0-9915 GCA_051744245.1 Actinomycetota bacterium
GCTGATTCCCTTGCTCTATTCCTTAATGCCATATAGCTAGGCACTGCAATTCCAGATAATACTGCCAAAATTATTACCACTATTAAAAGTTCTACCAGCGTAAATCCCTTTTCGCCTCTTTTTAAATAATTATATATTCTTTTCACATTACCTCCTTTGATTCAAAATAATTTTATTATTCTAACAAGTTTTAATTGTAAAATAATTATTATAATAAGTCAAATATTAATTATATTATTTATATATATTTACAATAATTATTGCAATATTAATTTAACATAATTTTAGATTTTGTCAACAAAATATATATTAAATATTTATTAACTTATGTATTGATAAACATTAAATAGCGGGAGGTAAAGTGATAGCACTATAATTGCGACCATTACAGCTACCACTAATAAGAGAATTGGTTCAAGAATGGTTATTACAGTTTCAATTGAATTGCTTACTTCTTCATCATAAAAATCTGCAACCTTGTTTAAAATATCATCAAGAGCTCCAGATTTTTCACCAACGTTTACCATTTGTATCATCATGGGGGTAAAAATGGCATGGTTTTTCATTGGTTCAGCCATGCCTTCGCCTTCACTTATATCCTCCTTTATTTCTTCTATGGAATTGTCAATTATTTTGTTACCAGATACACCCTTTAATATGTCCAAACTCCTGAGTATGGGAATTCCTGCAGATATTAATGTCCCTAGTATCCTGCTAAACCTGGCTAAAGCTATCTTTTTTATTATACTCCCTACTTTTGGTAATTTAATTCTTAGCCTGTCAAAATTATAACTACCCCTTGGGGTATTTATATATTTTTTGAAAGCATATCTTCCGCCAAAAACTAGTACGGCTAATATTATATATGTATAGAATTTTTTAAATAAATCACCTATAAAAATTATTATCCTGGTTAATAACGGAAGCTGGACTCCTAACTCTTCATATATGCCCTGGAATGTGGGAACAATAAATATTATTATTACGATCATTATAAATACTGCAAAGCCCAGAACAAATTTAGGGTATGCAGTTTTATTCCTGATCTTTAACCTTATATTTTCTTCTTTCTCTAAAAATACAGCTAATTTATCAAGGGTTTCATCTAAAACTCCACCTGCTTCCCCAGCGCTAACCATGCTTATGTATAAATTGGAAAAAATATTAGGATGCTTTGCCAGTGATTCTGATAAAGTTAATCCTGATTCTACGCTTCTCCTTACATTCAGTGTAATTTCAGCAAAACGCTCATTGCTGGCCTGTTCTCTCAATACTTCCAGCGATTCTATTAAAGACATGCCTGATGAAATTAAAGTAGAAAATTGCCTGGTAAATATTGATATGTCCCTGGGTTTAATCCGGTTAAATAAATTTAATTGTATATTAAACCCCTTGGAAGCAGGCCTTGATTCCTTTATATCAATTATGTAATAATTCATTTCCCTGAGCTTGGAGGCTACTGCTTCCTCATTTTGAGAATCAATGCTATCCTCTATCAATTCGCCTTTTTCATTTCTAACCCTGTAGTTATATAAAGTCATTCCCCTATCATCCTCTTCATTTCTTCTAGGTTATGGGACTTCTCCAGGGCTAGATCTTTTGATATTTTGCCCTGCCTGTATAAATTAGCTAAAGACCTGTCCATGGTAACCATGCCTCTCCTGCCACCGGATTGTATAGCAGAATATATCTGGTGTGATTTCATTTCCCTTATCATGTTCCTGATAGCCCCAGTTGCAAACATCAGCTCTACTGCAGGCACCCTGCCATTATGGTCTGAAGCTGGCAATAGCTGCTGGACCATTATGGCTTTTAAGGTTCCTGCCAATTGAACCCTTATCTGTTGTTGCTGGTGTGTTGGAAATATGTCAATAATCCTGTCAATGGTTTGAGGAGCATCCTGGGTATGCAGAGTAGAAAATACAAGATGTCCGGTCTCAGCAGCAGTCAATGCGCTGGAAATTGTTTCCAGGTCCCTCATCTCACCCACTAATATAATATCTGGATCTTCCCTTAGTACATATTTTAGGGCATTTGCAAATGATCTTGTATCACTGCCTACTTCCCGCTGGACAATAATGCTTTTCTGGTGCTTGTGTAAATACTCTATGGGATCTTCAACTGTAATAATATTTTCCGACCTTCTTTTATTTATTAAATCAATAACAGATGCCAAAGTGGTAGATTTACCGCTTCCCGTAGGGCCTGTAACAAGTACCAGGCCTCTCGGATAGGTCGAAAATTCTTCTATTTGTTTGGGTAAATTAAGTTCTTCTATGGACTTTATATCACTACTAATAATTCTAAAGGCTCCCGACAGGCTGCCCCTCTGGAAATAGTAATTACATCTAAACCTGCCTACTCCGGATATAGAATGAGAAAAATCAAGTTCTAAATCATTTTCAAGCCTTTTTTTCTCTTTTTCAGTTAAAATACTATAAAGAAGCTCTTTTAAGCTATCCGGCTCAAATTTGGGGAAATCTTCCAGCTTCTTCAGTGCCCCATTTATTCTTAATACAGGCGGAAGGTATACCGTCATATGGAGGTCAGAAGCATTGCTTTCAGCCGCTCTCTTTAAAATGTCATCTAAATTCATATTTTTTCTCCAGTGAGTATTATTTTTTTTATTTTTTCTGTAATCATAGATGTTTGTGGAATCTTTTTTATATTAAACCATATGTTAAAAGAAAATGCAGCCTGGTTAACCAGCATATCCAAACCGCTGATTACCTTTGCGCCTTCCTTTTTAGCTTTCATAACCAAGTTGGTATTAACAGGCTTATAGACCATATCAAATATAAATTTGCCGTGCAGGTCCCATTTCCTGGGTACTGGAAGCTTTTCTTTTAACCCTTCTCCTGTCTCCATCCCTACAGGAGTACAGTTTATTATTAAATCTATTTTATCCTGATTTATTTCCTTTAAATCCCGGATTACTCCTATTTTGCCTCTATCATGGTTTCTGTATAATTTTTTTACTTTATTTGCTTTTTGGGTTGTTCGGTTATATATGAAAATATTATTAACCGGCCTGCCCAGTAAAGCAAAAATAGCGCTCCTGGCAGCTCCTCCCGCTCCAAGTATCAGGCAATTTTTACTCTCATAACCAAATCCATAATCATCCAGGGACTTCAACAAGCCATAAACATCAGTATTATAACCCTCTATCTTTTCCCCACCAACAAACTTAACTGTATTTACAGACCTGGTTTCCCTTGCAGTATCATCCAAATATGTACATCTCTTATAAACTTCCATTTTGTAGGGCATGGTAACATTTAGCCCGATAAACCCTAAGTTCTTTATACCGTTAAAAGATTGTATAAATTTATCAGGTTTAAATTCAAACACTAGATAGACAGCATTCTTATTATTTTCGCTTATAAAATGGTTTTGGATTATTGGAGATAAGCTATGCCTGGAAGGATACCCTATAAGGGCAACAACCCTGGTCTTTGAATTAATCATTTTCAAAATTTTATTTCAAAGCTATTATAATTTCTGGGGTTTTCAACCTTTTCTATATTAATATCAGTAACCCCAGCAAAAGAAGGTCCTTTTTTTACCTCTTCTATAAACTGGTCAAGATCTTTGCTATTTCCCTGGCAAACAATTTCTACTTTTCCGTCTGGCCTATTTCTTACATAGCCCCTGATGGCATACTTGCTTGCCCTTGATTCAGTAAAATACCTGAATCCTACGCCTTGCACTCTTCCAGCCAAAACTATTTTAAATGTTTTTACAGAGTTACTCATATTTATAATTATAAATATTTTTATTAATGATTCAACTAAATTATTATTTTAAGTTTTTATTCTAAAAATAGAAAATTTGTCTAAATTTCCTATTTCTGGAATAATAATTCTATCATTAGGATTGGCTATTTCAACCGGTTCATTACTTTCTTCCTTTACCATCCCCTCTATATTTACTTTAACCGGATCTTTTCCTGGTTGCAGAATATCTAAAATTTCTCCCACTTTTAGCTGGTTCTTAATTCTTAGAACAGGCCCATTGTAATGCTCGCTAAAGCCTTTATACACTGCCACAAATCTATATTTTTTAATATAGCCCACATTTTCATTATCCTCTAATTCCTTGTGGTTCTCTAAAAACATAAAGCCTAAAGTAAAATTCCTATGCGAGCATTTTTCCAGCTCTTTCATCAAAAAATTTATCTTTTCCTGGTTAAAGTTGCCAGCTTTGATATAGTCAAGGGCACGCCTATATACCCAAGTGGTTAGAGCAACATAATTTTCTGTTTTCATCCTGCCTTCAATTTTCAAGCTGTCTATATCTATTTTTACCAAATCTTCTAACCTTGGCAATAGACATAAATCCCTTGAATTATAAATATAGGTACCCTTTTTGTTTTGTTCAACTTGGAAAAAAAGGTTAGGCCTCTCCTCTTCCATAAGATAATATTTCCACCTGCAGCTATGAGCACACTTTCCCCTATTGGCATCACGCCCCACCATATACTTGCTAAGCATGCACCTGCCAGAATAAGAGATGCACAAAGCCCCATGTGCAAACACTTCAATTTCAATACCAGTTTTTTCTTTAATTTCCTTAAGGTCTTCAAACTTAACCTCCCTGGCCATATTAACTCTGCTAGCCCCCAGTTTTTCCCAGAAATTAACAGCACGGCTATTGGTAGTGTTAACCTGAGTACTTATATTTATCTTTACACCCGGCCAATGCTCCTGGATTATGCTGAATATACCTAGGTCCGCTATTATTACTGCATCTACCCTGATATCCCTTATCTGGCCAATATAATTAGCGAGCTCTTCCATTTCACCTTCAAATAATACTGAATTTAAAGTAAGATAAAGCTTAACTCCATTTCTATGGGCATATTCTACCCCTTCTTTCAATTCTTCTACTGTAAAATTGCCCCTAACGCTCCTTAAATTAAATTTTTTACCACCCACATAAACTGCATCAGCCCCATATTGTACAGCGTACTTTAACACATTTAAGTTATTTGCTGGCACCAGTAATTCAGGTACCTTATAGCCTTGCATTAAATCAACACCTCTGATACGGATATCCCATCATCAATACCAAAAAAGTATGTCTTAAAATTATTTTTGTTTGAAACCAGCATAATATATTCCCTAATTCCTTCTACGCTATTAGTATCATGTGCATTTATTTTTTTGCTTAACACCTTGTTTTTGTAGAGTACATTATCGGCAATTATATAGCCATGCCTTCTAACCTTACCCAAAAGGCTTTTTAAATAATCCGGATACTCATGCTTGGCCCCATCTATAAAAACTAAATCTGCTTGACAGTCAAGTTCTTTTACTTTTTTGATTGCGTCTCCAATTAAAATTTTTATTCTTTTTGCCGGAAAAAGTTGTTTTAACTTCTGTTTAGCAATTTTTGCCCTTTCCTTGTTTAAGTCAATGCCAATATAGTTTGCCTTGGGGGAATTTTTTAATAAAAAGTACGAAGAATACCCTATCCCGCAGCCTATCTCCAAAATAGAGGCTGGCTTCTTTAGGGCACAAAAGAAGCTCAGGAACTGACCTACTGTATTACTAATAATGGGAATCTTTTCCAATTCTGCATAATTCCTGAATTTCCCCTGGAATTTTTTTTCTTCCAAATAATCCTTTACGATATCAGTTTTGGTTATTGGTAAGTTGCTCATGTTCTTCTAATGTGTTTGAAAAAGAATGGGTATGCTTTTCTTCATCTGTCACTACAAAATAAAGGTAATCCACATCTGCAGGGTTTAGGGCTGCCTTAATTGAAGCTACTCCTGGATTGCATATGGGTGTAGGCGGAAGACCCGGATAAATTCTTGTATTATACTTTGAATCATATTCAAGGTCTGATTTAGTCAAGTCTTCATCCCACTTAGCAAGAGCATACCTGACAGTGGCATCAATTCCCAGAGGCATGCCGATATCCAGCCTATTATGAATTACAGCAGAAATAAGCTCCCGCTCCTCTGGAATATATGCTTCCCTTTCAATAAGTGAAGCAATTTTTAAAATATCATATGAAGATAAATCATTTTCCTGGGCAAATGAATAATCCAGGGCACTTGTTTCAAGCTGGTACTGGCTGAGCATCATTTCAATTATGTCCTTAGCCTCATATTTGGCAGTTACTTCATATGTTTTTGGAAACAAGAACCCCTCCAGGCTTTCTATATCTTGTAAAAATGGATAGCCATAATTGCTTACACTTAAAGCATTATTAACCTCCGCATAATCTATAAATGGCAATTTTTCAACTATCTTCGCCTTTACCTGCTCTACTATGCTACCTTCAGGTATGGCAAACTTATAGGTTATAATTTTAGGCCCTGATGAAATTATATTTAGCACATCTTCCATTTCGGATCCTGTCTCTAAATTATATTTGCCTGGCAGCAGCTCCTTTTCTTTGCCTTTTTGCTGAACATATAACCTGAATACAAAGCCACTTTCAACAACTCCTTTTTCTTCCAGCAAATCTGCAATTTCAGCCAGGCTTTCCCCTTCCCTTATTTGTACTTCTACCATTATACCTTCCTCAATATTATTTTCCTGGATGCTGTTGCCAAAAACATTGCTACAGGAAGAAATAATAAAAATTATTATTAACACAAAGGGTATTATTTTAATTTTTTTCATTGTTTAATTTTTTAGTTAAATAATCATTTAATAGAATACAGGCAGAATACTTGTCTATTACGCTCTTGTCAAGATGTTGCAACTGATTTTTGGGAATCTTTGAGGTAAACCTTTCGTCTGCTTTTATAATTTCAATCCCCAAATCTGACAAATTTAAATCTATGAAATTAAGCGTCTTTTTAGCCTGGTGACCTGTTTCTCCCTTGAGGTTATAGGGTATACCCACAACAATTTTTCTAATACCATAGGCTTTAATAATTTTTTTAATATTTTCTTTTATGTTTTCATTATTCTCAAGTACCATCAACGGAGAAGCCACTTGGCTGTTTTTATCAGTTATTGCTAAGCCTACCCTCTTATCACCAATATCTAAGCCTAATATTCTCATAATTCTTGTTCAATTTTTTCTTTCATGGCTATAATTGCCTTGCCAAGCCGTGAGCTATCTGATCCTCCTGATTGAGCAAAACCCGGTTTTCCGCCTCCACCGCCTTTTAAAATTTTTCCAGCAGCTTTAGCTAGCTTTCCACAGTGAAGTCCCTGGCCAATCAGATCATCAGTAGCTTGAAGTATTAATACTGGCTTATCCCCCAATATATTACCAAAAATAATGGCGGTATTCCTTTGATTGTATATGTCCCTTATTTCATCTCCAATTATTCCCATGCTTTTCGCATCCATTGAATCCTTATTACTGGATTTCGAAAAATCATAATATATAATTTTTAGTTTACTGGTATTTTTGTCATAGCCAAATTTTTCAAGGATTTCATCCCTGGCTAAGTTAATCCTCATCTGGCTAAGTTCATCCTGTAATTTGTAAAGCTTCCCTTTTGTTTCTTTTACTGCATCCAGTAAATTTTTTTCACTGGTTCCTAATATATCTTTAACCTTTTCTATTAGTTCATTTTTGCCATTAAGGAAGTTATAGGCATGCATACCAGTACAAGCCTCTATTCTCCTTAAATTTGCCCCTATGTTAGTGTCAGACAATATCTTAAACATCCCTAAATCGCCTGCCCTTTTTACATGAGTTCCCCCACATAATTCTCTGCTATAATTATTTATTTCCACTACTCTTACAAATTTTCCGTATTTTTCCTCAAAAAGTGAAATAGCTCCAATTTCTTCTGCATACTCTCTTGTAGTTTCAAAGCACTTAACTGTATCATTTGCCTGAATTTTTTCATTTACCAGTTTCTCAATTCTCCTAAAATCTTCTTTACTTGGTGTCTGGTAAGCAGTGTAGTCAAACCTAAACCTGTCATTAGCCACAAAAGACCCTGACTGCTTTACCTCCTGTCCCAAAACAATTCTTAGGGCCCAATGGAGCAAGTGAGTTGCAGTATGGTTTCTGCTTATGTCTTTCCTCCGTTTTATATCAACAGCAGCTTTAATCTTATCTCCAACCTTTATTTTGCCCTTATTTACCTGCCCTTTATGTGAATACAGGCTATCTACCGGTATCTGGGTATCACTAACAGCAAACTTAGAACCATTTTCACTGATTACACCTTGGTCACCAATCTGGCCGCCCTTTTCCCCATAGAATGGTGTTGCTCTTAAAATTATTTCACCTTTTTCACCTTCTGAAAGCTGCCCAGCAGGAACTAGCTTCTTATTATCATATTTAAATATTTTTAATACTTCAGTATCTGTCCTAAAATTTTCATATCCTATAAATTCAGTACTATATTTTTTTGAAACCTCTGAATACATGTTAATTTTTTCATCCAATTTTTTGTCAAAAGCCGTTTTATTTTTTGACTTTTTAGAATGCTCTTCTAGGTAATCCTTAAATTCTTCTAAATTAACTCTTATGCCGTGATCGCTTAATATTTCCTGGGTTAACTCTATAGGAAAGCCAAAAGTATCATATAATTTAAAGGCATCCCTGGTATCAATAGAATCTTTGCCTTCTTTTTTTAAAGCTTCTATATTATCTAGCAATACCTTACTTCCCTCTTTTAATGTTTTGGAAAACCTTTCTTCCTCGTCACTTACCACTTTCTCTGAGAATTCTTTTTTCTCCTTTAACTCAGGATAAGTTGAGCCATAATTTTTAATGACTTGTTCCCCTATTTCATTTAAGAACTGCCCTTTTATCCCGAGGAGCTTTCCATACCTTATGGCTCTCCTTATAATCCTCCTTAAGATATAACCTCTTCCTTCATTAGAGGGTATTATACCGTCAGAAATTAAAAAATAAATAGCCCTTATGTGGTCAGCAATAATCCTTTTGGCCCTGGTTGTTTTTCTGTCCTTTTTATTGCTTTCTCCAGCCAAACTATTTATTTTTTCCACTATATCTTTAAATAAGAATGTATTGAATACCGAAGGATCTCCATCCATTACCGCAGCAATCCTTTCCAGGCCCATTCCTGTATCTATGTTTTTGCTAGGTAATTCCAGATAATCTTTCCCATTAAAATCATATTGGGTAAAAACTAAATTCCAAATCTCCAGAAACCTATCACAATCACAGCTGGGACCGCAGCCTTTCTTGCCACAACCGTAGTCTTCCCCAAAATCATAATAAATTTCAGTGCATGGCCCACAAGGCCCAGTATCGCCTGCAGGACCCCAGAAATTTTCAGATTTCCCGAATTCACAAATCCGCTCTTCTGGAATCCCATTACTTTTCCATAATGTAACCGCTTGTTTATCTTTAGGAAGTTTTCCTTCTCCTTTAAATACTGCCGCCCATAATTTTTTAATAGGAATCCCTAAATCATTGGTAATAAAGTCAATAGCAAATTCTATTGCTTCTTTTTTGAAATAATCATTAAACGAAAAATTGCCTAGCATTTCAAAAAAAGTTAAATGCCTTTTGGAATAACCAACACTGTCAATGTCTGACGTCCTGAAACATTTTTGTGCAGTAGCTATTCTTCTTCTGGGCGGGGTCTTTGTTCCCAGATAGTAGGGTTTGAATTGTTGCATGCCTGCAGTAGTCAAAAGGACACTAGGATCATCTTCAGGTATTAAGCTTGAAGACGGTAATATTAAATGGTCTTTTTTTTCAAAATAATCTAAAAATTGTTCACGCAAATCCATAATAAAAAAAATTAATCCATTTTAATAAAATGGATACCCCATTTAGCCGTAATTACTAAGGTTTTTATGCCCTGCCTCAGCAGGTGGATGCTCTCCTATCTGTTTTATAAGTCCCGGTAACCCCGGGCATTTACGCCACAGGTAAAGTTTGAGCTTCCAAAGTTAATTTGTTGGCACAAAAATTAACTTTAATTACGAACCAAACAGAGTATCCAATTTT